>JAZUKQ010000307.1:0-10117 GCA_045643325.1 Kiritimatiellia bacterium
GGCACGAACGCCCGGGATAGTGTATACTTGCGCATGTGACGACCTTTTGTTTTGTGGCTGTTTTTGTTTGGAAACTCAATCATACCACATTTCGGAAGGTCGTTATTTCCATTCACCCATCGGGTGAAAAGGGGAAAAACGGAGAAAGCCCCGGTATTATTGCGTCAAATGGCGATTTTCTGAAGCCAACTGCCGATTTTAGGTACAATCCATCAAGGCCTGTGCACGGGGTTTTCGTAACTTCCAGAACTACCGGACGGCCATCCTTTTCTACTGCGGGAAACTGGACCTTTCGCCGCTCACTCCGCTACCCGATGCGGGGTGGTAGCCACTAAATTCCACGAAGAGCCCTCGGAGGTCATCGCGGGCGTGCGTGGACTGCTTTACCGTTAAGACCTACCGCCGCGATGCCACTGGCGACCGTGTGGAAGCCGCCAACCCCGCCTGCAAAACCATCCGCTTTGCGGGTGAGATGGAGCTGCGGGTGTTCGGCG
This sequence comes from Kiritimatiellia bacterium, assembly GCA_045643325.1. Taxonomy (GTDB): domain Bacteria; phylum Verrucomicrobiota; class Kiritimatiellia; order RFP12; family JAZUKQ01; genus JAZUKQ01. Next base: position 495 of record JAZUKQ010000307.1, read on the forward strand.
TCATGACCGCCGTAATCCACCGCCTCGTGGCCCGGAAGCCGTGATTTCCCGTTCGGCGGAGTGCAAGACGCTCGGCATCGAGATGGGGACGCCTCACTTCAGTCAAGCCTTCGCCGGTACCGCGGCGGTCTGCGCTCCGCTGATAATCCGTTCCAGCATTGTTTTCTACCCTCCATTTCCAGCCGAATCGGTTCGGAGGATGTCAGGCGCAGATGGTGCCTTGTCCACCGCAGGACAGGTCTGATAGAATGACAGCAAACCTTGACCCATCCCCTCCGCCCCTGCCATGGACGCCCGCAAGACCCTACTTCTTCTCGCCTTCGCCGCCGCCCTCCCCGCCATCGGCGGGACGGTGGCCATCCCCGATTCCCCGGCTCCTGCATTTCTTGATACGGAGAGCGTGACGAACGCCACGATACGGGCCACGACCCTCCAACGCGCCCGCCTCTTCGAGGGCAGCCTCTCTCTTCTTGCCACCGCCTCCAACATGGTCGAGGTGGCCTTCGGGACTTCCAGCAACGGGGAACTTCCCCCCGGAAACGAGTCCTTTTCCGTTGGGTGGCGCGAGGGGGTATGGTTCATCGCCTCGGCCACGAACCGCATCGAATCCGCCCCAGCGACGAATTCGGTAAGCCGGAGCCTATCCTTCCAGCTGCGTCTTACGGAGGAAGGCGAACCGCACCGCCTGACCCTGACGGCCACCGGCGCGGGGAATGCCTTCGCATCGCTTGTTGCCAATCCGCCTGACTGGATGTTTTCCCGCGACTGGAACGCCGTGCGCCTGACAATCCGGGGCGCGGACGACCCGGCGGAAGCCGTCTCCGTCAAGTTCAACACGGCCCCGTGGGTCCTCATCATGAGGTAGGCCATGCAAACGCCGATTCACACCCCGGACGAATCCGCAACCGCCCTTGGCGCTTTCTTCTGCCTGGTCTGGTTCGTCATCCTCATGTGGTGGCTGGTCGGTAAATCCCATGTCATCGCCGAGACGGTCACATGGTTCCGCAGGAAGGCGGTTCCGGCGAAAATCTTCATTGTCTGCGCCTTCTGCGCTGTCCTCACCTACGGGAGCATCAAGGGCGGCGGGAACGAACCGCAGAACCAGCTCCGGCCTCCGCTCCTCCTCCAAGTCATGGAACCGCCGCCGGAACCGGCCATCGCCCCGGTTTCCGTCTGGACGAACGGCGTGGCCCTCCGCGCCGAATCCACGAACGCGGTCGAGGTCACGGCCTTCCGCACCATCGGCGGAACCGAACTCGGCGACTGGATCGAATCCGCCACCCCGTTCTTCGCCGTCGGGACGAACCCGGTCTCCCGCTGCTATGTCTCTGCCAGCGGCTCGGTCTCCCTTGAGACGATGCGCCGTCCGCCCGTCGGCTCTGCGCTACCCGATGGGACGGGGCTTCCCGTTCTCTGCCCGCTTCGCGCCCCATTGGGAATGGTGCCGGAGGCGAACTGGACGAACGCCAATGCTCAATCCCGTTTCTGGCATGATGCGCTTCCCGGCGGCGGCAGGGTGCTGACATGGGAGAACGCTCTTGTGGACCGTCTGCCCGGTCGCCGCGTGTCGCTTCAGGTCGAAATGCGACCCGATGGGGATTGCGTCTATCGCTACGCCTTCCTCGACGAACTGGACCCGCCCCCGACGAACTTCGTCATGGGGGCGCAGATGGGCACGAACGGAGTCAACGCGCTTTCCATCCTCGGCACGAACACGCTGGCCGCGACCGTCTGGAACGTGGACGGAGCGCCCGTCACGAACGGCGTTTCCATCGCCGACCTCCTCTGCACGAACGGAGTCCTGCGCACCCCGGCGACGTTTGAGATTCGGTGGAAGAACACCACCGGCCTCGACCCCGAAGCGGACACCGACGACGACGGCCTGACCGACGGCGACGAGGTCTTCCACCTGGACACCGACCCATTAATGCCCGACACCGACCTCGACGGTGTTCCCGATGGAGCCGAGGTCGCTGCGAATTTGCACCCTCTTGTCCGCGATTCAGACGGCGACGGCCTCGTGGACGGCTCCGACCCCGCCCCATCCAACCCGACAGCCCCAGACGATTCCGACGGCGACGCCATCCCCGATGCCTACGAGGAGCACTGGTTCGGGGACATGAACACCGTGGACACGGCGGACGAGCGCGACGACACCGGCTTCACGCTCGCCGCCAAGCTGCTCGCCGGCATCAACCCCACGAACTCCCCTTCGCCACCGCTTGTCGTCTCGACGAACTCGCTCGTCTCCTGGCGCCTTTTCGACGGACTTGCCATGGACTGGCCTCCCGCCGCGACGAACCTCGTCTGGGAGCGAACCTTCGCCATCCACCGCACAAGCGCCTGGCAGCAGTTCTTCGTCTCGGCGTCACCCACGAACGCCGCCGCATGGCACCTCGACGGCATGCTGCTCGAATGGGAGACAGGTGGCGGTTCCTCCGGCATTGCCACGGCCTCGCCGCGCAACGACAGTTTCCGCATCCCTCTTCCGCCGGACGACCACGCCGACACGCTCACGCTGCGGCTCCGGGCCACGGACACCTCCGCCACGCTTCTCGCCCCCCAGCCGCTCCACCTCATCGCCTACGCGCCTGTTATCGGCATCGGCGGCGGACAAGTCGTCGTCGGCCAGAGCGGCACGACGTTCCATGTGTTCACCAACGGTTCCAGCGCCCAAATCGGCCTCGCCATCGACCACTCCCGCCGTCCGTGCCACGCCGCGCCGACAGCCGCCGAATGCGACCTCGGCGACTTCGCCATGTCGGATGCCATCGGCCCCGCCGGAGGCTCCCTTGCCATCGACCGCCCTGGTATCTACACGATTCCATCCCCCTCCCTTGCCGTTTCCGCTCCTGCTCCATCCCCGTCCCCGCTCCGGACCCGGAGCCACCCCGGCGGTGGCATCCCCATCGTCGTCCTCGACCCGTCCGTCAGGTGGGAATGCAACGGGCACGGTTGCGGCTACGACGGACTTGTCTACGACTGGGCCACCGGCACATACGGTGACGAACTGAACTATCCGCTCGACTCGTCCTGCCTCCGCAAGAAGTGGTACCGCGACTGGGACGGCGGCTGGTTCACCGGCAATTGCTGGCTCTGGGTCAACAGCGGACTCGGCGACGACGAGGTGGGCCCGGTGTCCATTTCATCCGACGGCTCGTCGGGCAGCGTCCTCGTGGGCGGCGTGGTTGTCTGGACGGGCAGCGCGCCCCACGCCTACGGGGAAGAGGGGTGCACGGCCGTCTACGACGAGGGCTTCCTCTCCGACGAGTGCGGCGGCTGCGACGCCGACTGCTCCAGCGGAAACTGCGACGACCAGGAAGGCCCCAGGCTCGGCTCGCTCCGCTTCCGCATCCCGCTCGGCATCCCCGGCAAGGGACAAGTCGCCGGATTCGTCTGGCTCGCCTCCGAGGGCCCGGTCTCCATCGGCCGGACCTCCTTTAAACTGCTCAGCCACCCGGACGCCACCGTCTTCGACACCACGGAGAATGGAGTCCGCCGCATCGTCTGCCATAATGCGCGTTGCCGAGACCTCGCCATCGCGGACATCGCGAACGGCGTCTGCATCACCATCCGGGAGACGGCCACGCAGTCTCTGGAACACACGTGGGAAGTCACCAACGAGAACGGCGACCCAGCCCGCGTCCGCCTCCGCAAAATCAGCCGTCTCAACAACGTCATGTCCGACGAGACGTTTGTGTACTCCAACGGCGACTGGACGCAGTTCGACAACATCGCGGGCGTCTCGACGCAACTCGAGACGTATGGCGACGACTCATATCGGTGGGGCGGCACCAAATACGAGAAGCGGAAGACGACAGACGCGCAGGGCCGGATTCTCGCCGAAATCACAACGGAGTACGGACGCATCGGCGAGCGCGACAACGCCGTGCTTCGCGAGGTTTACCGCTCCGAACGTCGCGGTGACGGCTTCCCCGACGAGTGGTCCGCGGCGGAGTATTGGGACGACCCTTCGCATTCCGCCCGCCACGGCCAGCCGCGTTTTGTCTGGGGCAACGCCCGTCCGTGGGTCTACACCGACTTCGACGACGACGGACGCGAGATTCTTCGCGTCGAGCAACGCGGCGACGCCGAGGTGCCGTGGAACATCCCCCGTTTCGGCGCTGGCGGATCCTCCGCCATCTTCGCAGCCCTGCCGGATGCCTTCGTGACCGTCCGAGACTACACCCCTCTTTCCGACGACTCCCGCCACCCCGACGACGCAGCCATTCCGCGCATCGAGACGCGCCTCGTCGTCCGAAACGGCGTCCAGACGACCATCGGCCTGACCTGGACGCGCCGCATCCGCCTCGTCCGCGATGGCTACGAGGCCGTCAAGACCGAGACGTGGCGGAGTGCCGACGCTGCCGCAACATCCTTCAACGCGGCCGGGAACGCCTACTCCTACACCATCGCCTACACGGAGACCGGAGCGGGGACGCCGCCCCTCATGCGAGGGGCCGTCGCCGAGTCGCTCGACGAGGACGGCATCCGCACCGTCAACGCCTACGCGCTTGCGGACGGTCTTCTCACCTGCACCACGCGCCGCTTCCATGGCGAAAGCGAGTTCCCGACTTACGAGGTGACCGAGCGCGATGCCGTGCACGGGACGCTTCTCCTCCGCACCACACGTCTTTCAGACGGCGGAACCATCGTCGCCGACGAGCAGTCCGTCTACGACGAAAAGAACCGCCTCCGCTCCACGACCTATCTCGACGGCACGAGCCTGACCAACGCCTACTCCTGCTGCCGGCTCCTGTGGACGCGCGACCGCGAGGGGCGGCAAGTCCTCCGCTCGGCCCAGACCGGCACCGACCACCTGCACCACGCGATGGAGGACGTGTGGCTGGCCGATGTCTCGACCAATGGCTCCTTCCGCGTGACGCGGCATTTCTTCGACGCCCTCGGCCGCGAGACGAACACCGTGGTCCACGCGGGGACGATGCCGGGCGAGGCCGTTGTGGCGACGGCGCCCCCGTCGCAGATTCTCTCCACCGTTTCCACATCCTACCCGCATCCCGGCGGCGACTGCGTGGTGCGCACCGACGAGCGCGGCGCCGTGACCCGGATGGTGCGCAGCATTCTGAACAACGCCGAGGAGACCGTCGAGACCGTCCGCACCAACGGCGTGGAGGTGCTTCGCACCGTCAACCGGACCTACTTCGGCGGCGGCTCGCTCCTCCGCCGCGAATGGGGCGCCGGGAACTGGACCGAGAAGCGCCGCTTCGACGACTACACCTCAGACGGCCGGCGCATTTCCTGCGTGGTCACGACCTCCTCCGACTGCGGCACCGTCACCAACTCGGTCACCACCTACGACCTTCTTGGACGGCTCATCGAAACCCGCCGCCTCGGTGCCAACGGAAGCGTCCTCACGACCACCACCGCCTACGACGGCGCGACTAACCGAAAAGTGTCCGAGACGACCACGGGAAGTCCCGTCGTATCCTACGAGTACGATGCGCTGGGCGACCTCGCCGCGACCATCCAGGACGGCCGTTCCGTCCGCACCGCCACGGACTACGCGATGATTAACGGCGAGGTGTACCGAGTCGTCACGAGCGCTCGCCTTACCGGTGCCGTCACAAACTCCGTCCAGCGCCGGAAAGAGCGGCTGACCGGCCTCTCGGACGCTCTGCGGAGCCGCGCCGTCACGGTGGCCGCCTCTGGTCATGAAACCGTCGAGGAGACATCCTTCGACGCTGGAACGGGGCTTCTCACCGCCGTGGCGCAGTCGGACTCCGCCACGCCCGCCACCTCCATTTCACGCTTCGGCCTTCCGCTCTCGCAAACCACCTTGGACGGGCGGCGGGAATTCGCGTATGACGCATTCGGTCGCCGGGTCGTTGCGGCGATGGTGGACACCGAGACCGGAGTAACGAACCGAATGGACTCCATGGCGTATGATTCTTCCGGGAACGTGGTTCGCCGGACGACGGACTTCGGCATGGACGGCCTCGGCGTCTGGGAGTATTCATACGACATCCTCGGACGCGAGACCTCGCGGACGGACGCCCTCGGCCATGTCCAGACAACCGTCTGCGGCCCGCTCGACCGGGTGGTTGCCACCGGGGGCGACGCCTACCCGCTCGTGTTCGGCTACGACACGGCGGGACGGAAGACGCTTGGTGCCACCACCCGCGACGACGGCGAAACCTGGGACGGGACGCAGTGGGAATTCGACCCCGCGACCGGCCTCAACACCGCGAAGGAGTACGCCGACGGCTCCCGCGTCGTCCACGCCTACACCGACAACGGGTGCCGGACCCGCACGACATGGGCGCGGGGGGCTTGGAGGGAACACGCCTACAACGACCGCAACCTCGTAATCGGCACGACGTACTCCGGAACCGTCACGCCGTCCGTCGCGTACACGTACGGCGATTCCGGCAAAGTTGCCTCGGCAACGCTTTCCGACGGCACGGCCTACGCATACGCCTACGACGACAGGCTCCTCGTCACGAACGAGACAGCAACCATCGGACAGGACGACTATGTGCTGGAACGCACCTACGACGGCTTCCGCCAACCTCTCGAAACGGCGGTCGTCGTCACCAACGCCCGCCATGCGGCCAAGACGAGATTCCACGATTCCGAGAACCGCATCGTCGGCTACGTCCTCACCAACGCGGCGGGACGCGGCGTGTCCGTGTTGTTCGCCTACGACGGTTCATACCTGACCAATTCGCTCTACACGCTGCCAAACGGCGGACATTTAAATGTGTGCCTGACGCGAAACCCAAGCCGCAAGGAACTTGTCACCCGTCGTGAAACTACCTTCGGTGGACAGCCGACCTTCTGGTACATGGCAGAGTATGACTTGCTCGGCCGCCCGACGAACGCGACCGACTCGGCTTCCCTTGAGCGCAAATGGCAGTACAACAGCCGCTCCGAACTCGCGGCGGCGACCATTGGCACAAATGCCTACGGCTACGCCTATGACACCATCGGCAACCGCGAATATGCGGCTCTCAATGGCGTCACGAACACCTACGCGGCCAACGCGCTCAACCAGTACACGACGATCCCCCGTCCTTCCGGCCCGCCCCGTTCGCCTCTCTACGACGCCGACGGCAACCTCGTGAACGACAGGACGCTGACATACACCTATGATGCGGAAAACCGCCTCGTGTCGGCGACGCCAGCCGCGTTGACCAACGGCGCGCTCCGCGTGTTGAACGCCTACGACCACAGGCACAGGCGCATCCGCAAGACAGTCCAAAGCGTGACGGTCACCATCCCCCCGGCGCCGTCTCCGCCGTCGGAGACCTACGAGTGGAACACCGTCGCGACGCACACCTACGTCTGGGACGGCGACAACATCGTGCTGGAGCGTATCGCGTTCGCGGACGGCACAACCCGCGTCTGCGAGTACTTCTGGGGATTGGATATGTCCGGCACCGAGCAAGGGGCCGGAGGCGTCGGCGGACTCCTTGCCGTGTCCATCGACGGCGTGTTCTACATCCCGTGCTACGACCACAACGGCAACATCGTCCGGTACGTTTCGGAATCCGGCGCCGTTGCCGCCGAGTACGTCTACGACCCCTACGGAAACGTTGTCGAGACCACCGGCGCCATCGCCGAGCAGTTCTCCTTCGGTTTCAGCGCGAAGGTCCATGACCGTGAAACCGGTCTCGTCGGCTACCAGCGCCGCTTCCTCCGTCCCGTCATCGGACGGTGGCTCAACCGGGATCCGATAGAGGAGGAGGGAGGGGCAAATATGTATGTCTTTGTTCACAATGCTCCTGTTCGATATTGGGATATTCTTGGAACTACTCATGCAACCATAGAAATGGAAGTTGCAAAAAGATACGATGGAAGAACGGAACGGGATGAAGATTTTATGATTATTCGGGCAACCGTTTCAGATTTGCCATCAAATGCTAGAGTTAACATGGTTCAACTAATGAGGACTCACGGGGGAACTTGGCGCATTGACAGCGCAAAAGGATATGAACCATATTACATAGAAAGTCATCAATATAAGAATTATTCAAAAAACAATACAAATGGAGACCTTGTAGTGGAATTTGGAGATCGCCCTGCCGGGGCGATAAATGGAACTGTCGATTTCTTTGTCGCGATTGTCGAAGTTTCGCGCACTTGTTCTACAAGGACACTTCCCACTTTTCAATGCTTCGACACCGTGAAAATTCTTGCAACCAGAGATTGGATATTCAATCCATTTTCTGACAACGAGTATTCTTTCCAAAACATTTCCTCTTCAAGATCTACCCAGATGACACCCGTTCTCAAACAAATGCTAGAGGAGAAATCATGGACGATTCGATACCTGTGCGGAACAAAAATCACCGTTGTGGAATGATGATTGTCATCGCAGTTTGTCTCATAACTGCCTTGGGGATTATCGGACACAGATTCACCGCGTCTTTTGAAAAACCGCCTGCTGTTGAACTAGAGATTTTATGCCACTCCGAATATGCGAAGGACATGGTATATGACAATCCTTTCTGGGAAAGGGCTGTCGATGGCGGATATGAAACCTTTGGGGGAAAACTCCCGATTCATTTTTTCCTCGTCGTAAAAAACCACAATTCTCAACTGCCCTTGTGCATCTATCGCCCACAGTATTCATTCGGCTACTATGATTTGCACTTTGAATACCTTTGCAATGGCATAGTAAAACCGATTGTCCGTCATGATGGCATACGCTGGATGAAGAATGTCCCGGAGAAATCCGTCGTAGAACCAGGCTCGCAACTTGCTATGCCTGTATGCCTAGACTCGACGCTTTGGAGAAACGTACCAGAAATCGGCCTTTCAAACTGGAGTGAAGTTTCCGATGGGCGTTGCATGATTCGTGCCATCATGACAAACGGAGTGTGGAAGGTTGGTTCGCGCTACGAATGGGCCACGCCCCATGTCCTCACATCCCAATGGACAACCGTTTCACTCATTTCTCCAGAAAGAGACATCGAATGGGAACACTAATGTCTGATAAAATCATTGGACCGGTCGGGAACCATGGGAGAAAACAGCCATGGACCTCCATTCATGTTGTGATTCGAAGAGGCGTTTGGTACAATTTCAGGCAACGCAAACACGGCAGCGTCTGTTTTGCATTGAAATTCCGTTCGCCAATCCGCCCGACCTTCGCTCATGTCCTTCCACCAAGACATCTTCACGTTTCGCGACAAACTGATAGACGAATACCAGCTCTTCTCCCGCTCGTTCGCCAATCCGAAAGCCGACGACATCAAGGCGAGTCTGGACAGGGAATACGCCAGGGGGCGCTACTGGCAAGCCCCCCTCGTCCAGATTAACCCGTATCTCTTCGCTAACAGGCCATAGGATTGTGTGCCATCTGGCGACGGCGTGAGATTTCGCCGCTAATTTCGTTGCATTTTCTTAAGATTCCCCCTTGCGGAGGAGAGGCGGTCTCCGGTATAATATCTGGCCTCACAGCCCATATCTGAAAGGCACGTGAAAATGACCAAGATTCCGCCCGAGATCGCCCGCTTCCGCAAGCCGGGGACCCAGATCAAGTTCATCAGGGGACACTACTATCTCGTCAAGGTGACGAGCAGGTGGGATCCCGTCGCCAAGAAGGTGAGGAAGGTGTTCCTCGGGCACCTCGGGACGGTGACCGAGAACGGGTTCGT
>JAZUKQ010000308.1:0-6811 GCA_045643325.1 Kiritimatiellia bacterium
GTACATGCCCGGTGCTCCTCAAAGTGCGGGGATAATCGGCTCCACCGCAAAAACAGTTTGCACATAGTATACCATCCGAATAGGAAGTTTGCAACTGTTTTGTTGATTTTTTTGTAATTTATAATTTACGGGCAGACACTAAGTACGAGGTTCCGCGCCAGGGCACGATGTACGCAGGACACCCCGGACGAGTGGAACTGCTTCCCGGAAACAACTTTGAAACGGCGCTGCGCGGTCTCGACGGATTCGAACGCGCATGGCTTCTTTTCCTTTTCGACCGCAACAAGAGTTGGCGTCCGACAACACGTCCGCCTGTCACCGGAGACGTCGAACGCGTCGGCGTCTTCGCCTCCCGAAGTCCCTACCGTCCCAATCCGATCGGCCTTTCATGTGTCCGCATCCTAGGAATCCACGGAAGGACTCTCTACGTCGACGAGGCGGATCTGTTAGACCGTACCCCTGTCCTCGACATCAAGCCCTATGTTCCGAAGGCGGACGCGTTTCCCAACGCCAAGGCCGGCTGGGTGGATACGCAGACCCCGGAATGTTGGACAGTTCTCGTCTCGCCGGAATGCACAGAGACAAGACAGAAAATCCTTGCGCTCGGAGGGATGGATGTTGTCGAAGCGGCCCGTGTACAACTCCGGGAAAATCCGGAAGACACGTCCCGAAAGCGTGTCGATATCGAGGGCGACAGAGGAACGCTTTCTCTCAGAATGTTCCGGATTAAATTTCATTTGGACCGAAGAACCCGGACGATTTCGCTTCGGTCGATTGAAAGCGGCTATACCGAGGAGGAGCTTCTGCCGGGCACTCTTGATCCATACGGAGACAAGAATATCCACCGTGGAATGGCGAGATAGCCAACGAATCAGGAGCTCCGCGTTCGCGTGTCCGTGATGCCCGCCCCTCCCGGAAGACATCCCTGAAATCCTACAGCACCCCTTTCGTCGAACGCTTCGAAAAGCCCCACGCCGCGAGTTTCCGGTGGAGAGTGCGACGACTGATTCCAAGCGCTTCCGCGGCCTGCGTCCGGTTGTTGCGGCATCTTTGGAGAACCTCCAGAATATGCTTCTTCTCCGCCTCTTCCAAACGCTGCTCATATTCCGCCGCCGACACAGGTTTTTCAAAATTTCCCGAGGTGACGGAGGATGCCGGCAAACCGGCCGATGGCACGGGCCCGTCCATCGTCCTTTTCCCCGGAACCGGGGGATACGGAACCGGAACCGCGGGACCGGGTTGGCGCGTCGCCGGCGCGTTCGGAACAGAAAATTCCGGATACGGAGCACGAACCCGCGGGTCCACGTCCGGAGAAAACGCGCTCTGGTCCTCCGCAACCGGCACGCTTCGCTGCATCATCGACGCCGGAACGTCTGCAAGCGTGATGCGCGGCTCGCGCCCGAGCACGACCATCCGCTCGACCGTGTTGCGGAGCTCTCGCACGTTGCCAGGCCATGAATATGCCTGAAGGGCGTTCATCGCGTCCGGATCAATGCCTTCGAAACGCTTTCCGTTGCGTTCGGAGAACTCCCGCAAAAAGTGCGTCGCCAGCATCGGGATGTCGCCGACCCGCTCGCGGAGCGCAGGCATACGGAGTTCGACGACCGAAAGCCGATAGAACAGATCCTCGCGGAATTTTCCCTGCGCGACGAACGACCGCAGGTCCCGGTTCGTCGCCGCGACGATGCGGATGTCGACATGAAGCGTTTCCGCTCCTCCGACACGTTCAAAGGCGCGTTCCTCGAGAACTCGGAGCAATTTCACCTGGACGGCCGGATCGATCTCCCCAATCTCGTCAAGAAAGAGCGTCCCGCCGTCGGCCAGTTCGAAGCGGCCTTTCGAACGTTCCACGGCACCGGTGTACGCGCCCTTTTCGTGACCGAAGAGCTCCGATTCCAAAAGCGTCGCCGAAAGCGCGGCGCAATGCACCGCGACGAAAGGCCCAGACGCGCGGTTGGAAAGCTGGTGAATCGCGTGCGCGACAAGCTCTTTTCCGGTACCGGACGGTCCCTCGATCAACACGGTGGCAAGAGACGGAGCGGCCTGCCGGACAAGATCGAAGACGCGCTCCATCGCGGCGGACGATCCGATAATGTTCTCCAGGCCGAACCGGGCGTTCAACTGGCGTTTGAGCTGCTGATTCTCCCGCTCCACGGCCCGGGAATGAAGCGCTCGTTCCAGACGGACGGCGAGGTCGTCGAAATGGACGGGCTTGGAGAGGTAGTCGACAGCTCCGTTCCGCATCGCCTCGACGGCGGTCTCGACGTCTCCGTAGGCCGTCAGAAGAATGACCGCCACAGAGGGAAACTTCTGACGGATGTTCGCGAGCAGCTCGAGCCCGTCCATCCCGGGCATGCGGATGTCGGAAAGAACAAGATCGACCGGTTGCGCGGCGAGAAGTCCGAGCGCGGTGGCTCCGCCCTCCGCGAGAAGAATGTTGTATTTCCGCTTCAAAAACCGGCCAAGCGCCTCGCGCGTGTTCAGCTCGTCATCAACAATGAGAATGGTCTGCATGGGAAAAGTCTGTCAAAGTTTATAGAATCCGGCCCCTGTCGGAGCGGCCCGGAGCTTCGGAATCGACACGTCTCACAGTTCGCGGTCCCCCTCGCCGGAATATCCCTTCAATCTTCGAATCCGACGGTCGGCGAGAGGAAGAGAAATCCGGAAGACGGTCCCCTCTCCCGGCTTCGAGGCGACCTCGACGAGCCCCCCGTGATCGCGGACGATGCGCTGGATAATCATGAGGCCGATTCCGTGGCCCGACTTTTTCGTAGTATGGTACGGCTCGAAAATGCGCCTGAAATCGGCTTCAGAGATTCCGGAACCGGTGTCGCGGATAGAGACAGTGACATTAAGATCGTCGGAGGAAAGCGCGAGGACGAGACGCCCGCCGGACGGCATGGCCTGAAGGGCGTTGCGAACGATATTGAAGAAAACCTGCTTCATCTGGTTCGCGTCGAGACAAACCTGGGGAAGCGAGTCGGGTACGGTGAGACCGACGGAGACCTTCCGGTCGGAGAACTCCGGCTTCATGACCTCAAGCGTGTCGCGCACCACGGCGGCGAGATCGCCGCGCCGGAAATCCGGGGGCGCGGGGCGCATGGCGCCGAGAAACTGTTTGAGAATCATGTCGATGCGCGCGACCTCGTTGCGGGCGACATCAAGGTCCTCGAACGTCTGATCGGTGACGGTATGGGTCTCCTCGAGATCGTCGCGAAGAAGACGGAGCCTGTACAAGAGCGAGGAAAGCGGGTTTCCTATCTCGTGGGCGACGGACGACGCGAGGCCCTGGACAGCCTTGAGACGCTCGGACTCCATCTTCTGAAGAGCGGAGTCCCGGTCGGCCGTGACATCGCGGAGGATGACGAGCGCGCCGGGCTCCGCCTCGTCCGTGTTCGGGGCGGGCGTATCGATGGGGACGGCGTAAAGGGAAAGGATTCGCCGTTCCGGATAGGCGATCTCCATCTCGCTGGAGAAGAAATGCTGCCACTCGTCCTCATCGCGGCGGGCGAGGCGTTCCCAGTCGACATCGGGAAAAAACTGAGAGAGCGAGCGCCCCTGAAAACGCTTTGAATCAATGCCGAGAAGATTTTCGGCGGCGGAATTGGCATAGCGGAGAAGCGCCTCGCCGGAAAGAACGAGAACGCCTTCCTGAATGGACTGGAAAACCGTCTCCAACAGACCCCGCTCCCGGGCGAGGTGAAGAAACTGCGTCTGAAGCGAGGCTTTGTCGAGCCGCTCAAGCCGGTCGACCAGTTTATCGAAAAACGAAGTGGTGCCCATAAAGTAATTCCGTACGAACCGAAGAATGGCGTCATTTTGACACGTTTTTAAAACTGTGTCAAGTTGGGACACACTTTCATTTCAGAAGCAAAAACATCTTCAAGTTTCATCAACATTTTCATTGAATTACAAAGTTTTTTACGCAATTTCGAAAATGAAACGACAAAGAATTTTCGTTTACATCATTTTCGAAAGAGAAAATCCAACCGATTCCACGAAGACGCCGGACGTTCGAGAAACAGACCTTCGGACAAAACAAAACATGGAGACACCGGCACGGGAAACCAGATTCCATCGCCGTAGGGACTTTCCCTTCCAAGACAAATTGTCATGGGATTTCGATGTCCCGCGCCGCGTCCCGGCGACGAACCGAGCCGGACTCAGTGTCTCAAGAGCTCTTCGACAATTCGGTCCACCGCCGCAAGGAGGTCGGACTCGCAAGTGCGGCGAAGCTCGTCCATCGCCGCAGGCTCTGGATGGGCGCAAAATACCGCCGAAAAACCAGCGGCACGAGCCTCCGTCTCCGAAAACCGGGAGGAGCCGACGAGCGCGACGACCGGAACACCCGCGAGACGTGCCCGCCCGAGAATTCCGCTCACGACTTTTCCGCCGAGACTCTGCGAATCCAGCCTCCCCTCCCCGGTGATCACGGCGTCCGCGTCCGCGAGCGCCGCGTTGAACCGCGCGGTGTCGAGCAACGTCTCCACCCCGGGCTTCAAAGGAGCTCCGAAAAAGGCCGCCATCCCGCCCCCCATGCCGCCCGCCGCACCGGAGCCCGGAATAGACTGCACATCCGTTCCGAGGCAGTTTCTGAGGACATCCGCCAAATGACGGAGGCCGGCGTCGAGCCGGAGAACCTGCTTCGGCGAGGCCCCTTTTTGCGGCGCAAAGACGTACGCGGCGCCCGTCTCGCCATAAAACGGGTTCGTGATGTCGCAGAGAACCGTCACCGAAATCCCGTCAAAAAACTTCCGGAGTCCGGAAACATCGACCGAGGACACCTCGCGGAGCGTCGAGCCCGTGGGCACGAACTTCCTGCCCGACGCGTCGCGAAAAACCGCCCCACAGGCCACGGCAGCGCCACATCCCGCGTCGTTGGTCGCGGAACCGCCGAGTCCGAGCAGAATCCGTCTCGCCCCGCGCGACACGGCGTCCAGAAGGAGCTCGCCAACGCCATACGTCGTCGCGGCGCCGGGATCCGGCGTGTCCCCGACCAGAGGAAGCCCCGCCGCCGCCGCCATCTCGACGACCGCGGTCCCGTCCCGAAGAAGTCCGTATTCCGCCTCGACACGCCCGCGCAGCGGTCCCGACACCGTCACAGTCCGCCTCTCGCCTCCGCATGCCGTAAGAAACGCGTCGACCGTCCCCTCCCCTCCGTCCGCGATGGGCACCGGCACACACTCGCAGTCCGGAATCGCCTCGCGAAGCCTCTCGCCGGCGATGCGGATGATGTCGTGCGAGGAAAGCGTCCCTTTGAAGGAATCGGGCGCGAGAACAATCTTCATGACGCGAGGAAGAATGTGGCGACCAAATTGCAGAGATTAAACGCCGCATGCAGAACAACGGCAGGCCAGAGCGACCCGAAACGCCGGACAAAAGCGCACAGAAGAAGGCTCAGCAGGAACAGCGGAATCAACGCGAGAAGATTGAGGTGCACCGCCGCGAAGAACAAAGAGAGGAGGACGACGGAGAAAGCGCCTCCGCCGCAGGAGAGGGCCCCGCAGAAAAGAACGCCACGATAGATGAACTCCTCGCAGAAGGGCGCGACCAGCAGGGCGAAAGCGGCAATCGCCGCCTTCAACGACACAGGAGTCTCCGGACTTAGGAGGGACAGAACCGAGTTCTGCATCTCCGTATGGATTCCGAGTTTCGAGAAAAGAGTCTCCTGGCACTGCGTGAGGAACGAAAAGGCGACGAACGCGCCGACACCCGTGAAAAACGCGATCCAACACGCGGCGCCGAACGAAACAGGCCGGGCCGGAGTCCGGGTATCGTCCGCCGGGCACGAGCGACCGGGCATTCCGTCCGTGCGCAGGCGCAGCCAACGCCGCAGAAGCATCGTGGCGATAAAAAGGCCGTGAAGCGCCGCGGCGAAAACCAATACCAAAATACCGGAAAAAACGGTCGGAGTCTGCGCGGTGGATTTGGAGTGGGCGAACGCGTTGGGGAGCGCGAGAAACAAGACGTAGGCGACGGCGAACAGACCGTCATTGCGCGTCCAACCTTCAGACAGATCGACCGGCCGCCGGACTTCGGGCACCGGCTCCTCCGCCGAAGATTCCGGATCCGAAACCATGGGCTTCGTATCGGACTGCTGGAACCCGGAATCGGATGTTTCTGATTTCATACCGGATAATCCCGACTTCATCCCGCTGTTTCAGCGCTTCGGAGGAACCGCCCGCCGCGCGGCCGTCGTCTCTCCCACCGAGATTCCGTACTTCTCCAACTGCTTGGAAAGGAGACCCTCAAGCGGCGGAACGGCCATCCATTCGTCGCGGAGCGCGAGATACTCCGCGACCGCGTCTCCGGTCCCGGGACGGACCGTGCGAACCGCGCGCAACATCACGTTGCGCCCCGTCGCCTCGGGTTCGACGAACTCGACGACACGGACCTTGTAGCCGAGGACGCGGAGCAGCTGCGCGCGGAACGCGTCGGCCAGGATGTCGGCAAGGCGCTCGCGGAGAATGCCGTGGCGGAGGACGGCCCGGTTGGCGCCGTCGCTCCGCATCGTCTTCTGAATCTCATGCTGGCAGCAAGGGACCGAGACGATACAGGGCGCGCCCCACTCGACGGCTTTCGCGATCGCGATGTCTGTCGCGGTATCGCACGCATGGAGCGAGAACACGAGATGCGGCGGCTCCGCCGGGGTGAAGTCCGCGATATCGGAGGCGATGAACCGCGCCTCCGTCTCGGGGAGATCGAGCCGTTCCGCGGCGGAGCGGCAGGTCGCCACGATGTCGTCGCGGATGTCGATGCCCGTGAGGGAGACCGTCCGGTTCTGCGCCACGGAAAGATACGCCTGGGCGGA
>JAZUKQ010000309.1:0-2542 GCA_045643325.1 Kiritimatiellia bacterium
TTCACGACGCTCCACTACAACAGCTACGTCCCCCGCCCGACCTATGTCGTGACGACCAACCTCGACGTCGACGGCACGACCCCGATCGTGACGACCAACCTCCAGAATGGCATCTGGATCAACGTGCCGACGGGCGCCGACTCGATCCCCGAGCTGCGGGCCATCGGCGCCGAAGGCATCCTCCTGATGGAATACTACAAGGACGGCACCTACAAGGAGTCGCTGGGCGTCCAGCCCATCCAGGTCCTCGAACCCTCCATCGAAATTATCCGCGCGGACATCGGCACGCGCCTGCTGCCGAACGACCGCTACTACGGGACGGAGGACCTCCTGCCCCAGGTGAAGGCCGGCATCAGCGGAGCCCACGACAAGATGCTCCTGATCGACGGCTCGAGCGATACCTATCCCGCCAAGGCCAACCACCTCTACGCCCTCCGTAGCACCAAAGGGGCGCCCTGGGATACCGAGGTCTACTGGATGCACGCGGACAACCGCGGCGTGCAATGGCCCTTCGAAGTCGACTGGTTCGAGCTCGACTGGCCCGCCGGCGCCGTCCGCGTGGTCCTCGATGACGACAAGACGTCCCTGCCCATCTTGACGCCGGACGGCACGCAGGTCACGGTCCTCTCCTCCTCGCCCTTGGCGGCCCCGGCGGAGGACGCCACCATCGCCACGGTCGATTCCTCCGATGGCAGCGTCAGGATGTCCGACGTCGGCTATGCGACCCTACGCTATGCCTCCGGCGACGACTTCTGGCTCGACGTCGTCCGCAGCGCGGTCCGCACCGACCCGTCTTCCTTCGACCTCACGCGCATCGACTGGGCCATCGCCTCCGAAATGGTCCCCTACGCCGACGACGCCTACATCCTGGACTTCGACGGCAGCTCGACACGCGTCGCTGCCTCGATCGACGGCACGATGCCCGGCCGCTCCTTCACACTCGAGGCCTGGGTCCAGCGCGACATCCTGCCGACGGGCGTCGACACGCCGCTGCTGTGCATCGGCACCAACCAATCGGTCCTCGAATTCGGCTTCGACAAGAACAACCGCCTCTATGCCCAGGTGGACGACAACCGCGTCCTGGGCGAGGCCGCAACCAACTATGCCCCGAGCCCGGAGGCCTGGACGCACGTCGCCCTCTCCTTCGACGGGTCGCAGTTCCGCTTCTACCGCTCCCTGGACGAAAACGGCTCGGCGAGCCCCGCCTCTCCCGCCGGCCTCCACCTCGGCAACCAGCTCATCATGGGCTTCTCCCCGAAGTCGCAAGCCTCCTTCGACGGCCGCATGGACGAGGTCCGCATTTGGAACCGCGCCCTGACGCTCGACGAACTGAAGGCCTACTCCACCTCCTCCATCCCCGAGGCGGTCCAGGGCCTGATGGAAAGCTACCCGATGGACGAAGGCTACGGGACGGCCCTGCGCGACGTCGTCGACGGCTCCTACGCCGCCGTCGAAGGCAGGCTCCGCTGGCTGGCCTCCTACCACCTGCTCGACGAGGAGCGCATCCTCGACCTCCTGGGCTATCCAGGCTACATCGCGCGCGGCACCGCCTACAACGTCAACAAGTACGCCTACCCGACGCAGTGGGAGGAGGATCCCGTCTCCTTCATCTTCGCGGTCAACACCAACGACTTCGAGGTCTGGTGGGCGCGCACCTCCAGGAACCTCGAAGGCATGCCCGCCGAAGTCCGCTATCCCTCTCTCCCGCTCTGCTACCGGAGCTTCTGGCCCTCCAACGACATGCCCGAAATTGTCCTTGCCAGCGGCGAAGGCACCGGCACCAACCTCCTCTTCTCCCCCTCCATCTACATCCAGAACGATCCCGCCCAGCCCGGCTACAACCCTAACGAGGAGCACGCCATCCTCCTCAACGGCAAGGTTTACGCCCACCGTTGCGACATCAACGCCCTGGCCAACGTCTCCGAGCCCGCCGTCCTCGTCGAAAACGAGGCCAAGGACTCCTCCGCTGCCGGCACCTGGGCCGCCCGCCCGACGATGAAGGCCTTCCGCGTCGTCGCCACGAACGAACAGTGGTCCTTCGACCGCTTCGAGACGACGGCCGGAGCAGCCATCCTGCCGCCCGAGCCGCTCCGCAGCCAGATCGGCACCCGTTGGACGCAGTGCTCGTCGGGTCCTGGCTGGCGCGACCGCAAGAACGCCTGGTGGGCCAAGGCTGCCGGCGACGACGGCCAGCCAACGACCATCAAGATGATGTATACCTATACCAACCGCGCCTCTTTCGCCTATCCGGCCCTTTCTTGCACGGCCTGGCCGGCCCTCGGCACTGAAATCCCCTTCAACCCCGACCCCGCCTTTGTCACCCGCGGCGGCGTCGCCGCCACGAAGACGAACGCCCTGACCTTTACCGTCCGCTGGCCGGCCTCCACCCCCTCGATGAAGCGCGCCCAGACGCTGACTACCGCGGCCAACGGCCTGCCCGAAATCTGGAACCAGTCCTCGATCCAGATCCTCTACGAGCAGACGGTCGCCAACGGCGCCAGCAACTCCGTCGTTCTCTACGACCCTGTCGTCGAAAAGGCCG
>JAZUKQ010000310.1:0-4043 GCA_045643325.1 Kiritimatiellia bacterium
TTGCGGCTGGGGGAGTACACCGTGCGCGGCTTTGGCACGGCGGCCGCAATCGGGCGGAGCCCGGCCCCCTCCGCGAGGGGGCTGCCGCTTGCGGCTGGGGGAGTACACCGTGCGCGGCAATGGCACGGCGGCCGCAATCGGGCGGAGCCCGGCCCCTCCGCGAGGGGGCTGCCGCTTGCGGCTGGGGGAGTACACCGTGCGCGGCTTTGGCACGGCGGCCGCAATCGGGCGGAGCCCGGCCCCCTCCGCGAGGGGGCTGCCGCTTGCGGCTGGGGGAGTACACCGTGCGCGGCTTTGGCACGGCGGGCTGCGGTCTCGGAGTTTGCTCCGGCCCCCTCGAGGGGGCTGTCGGCGAAGCCGACTGAGGGTGTTTTCCCCATCTCTGCAACAACACCCACCGGCGCTTCTCGCCACCTCCGCGCGGCGGGAGGCGCTTCGCACCCGGGAAAAATGGGCAACGTCCAATCAGATATTTCCCTTTCGGTTTTCCGGAATCTCGTCTATACTCTCCCATGCTTCCGGCTTTTCTCCGTCCCCCCGAGAAGGTCCGCCCCGCCTTCCCCGCGTTCCCCGCCCATCCTCTCCGCCCTGTCCAGATGATCTTCCGCAAACGCCTGACGCGCCGCGCCGGCGCGGTTCTCGTCGCCGTCACAGCCCTTGTCGCGGGCGCCTACGACGAGATGGTCTTCGACCTCCCTTCCGGCGCGAAAGAAAGCCGCTGGAGAGACTGTCTCGCCCAAGCGCTCGAAGGTTCCACCGAAGTGAACATCCCGGAGGGCCGTGTCGACGTGCTCACCGACGAAGAGGCGATCGAGGTCGATTTCCAGCACAAATGGAAGGAGGGCCTCGGACAGGCCGTCGTCTATGCCCGCTCGCTCCACCGCCGTCCGGTCCTCGCCCTCATCACCTACGGCGAGAACGAGTCGGAGACCACCAAGCGGACCCAGTATCTTCTCGCGCTCGCCGAGGCCCACTGCGCCTCCAACGGCGTGCGCATGGTCGTCCTCCGTCCCTCGAGGAACGACGAGTTCGTCCGCAAAGACCCGACGAAGCACGGCGTGCGGCCCGAGCCCCCTCCCCTGCGCATTTCCAAAAGCGGAAAACGCCACAATCCCCGCTGCAAATACTACCGCGAGGAATTCGCCCCCTGCGGTCCCGACGAGGGCGTCCCGTGCGGCGCCTGCGGGGGCTGAGAGGCCGAAAACTACGGTCCGGCCGGCGGCCGGTCCGGATTCGCGGGACGGCTCCGAAGCACGTGCACCACGGCCTCCGGCGGAGAGAACATCCGGAGAGGCACCCCGCACCCGCCCGTTCCCCGGGACGTATAGCCCTCCATCCGGCCCTCGCGCCAGGGGCCGACCCAGCACCGCCTCGGACTCTTGTCGTTCCGGAGATAGATTCCGCCCCACGGAGGGCAGATCTGGCCCGCGTGCAGATGCCCGGCGAGCATCCAGCCCACCCCCGCCTCCGACGCCTCGCGGTAGGCCGCCGGCGAATGCGAGAGAAGGATCTTGAACATGTCGGCCGGAATACCATGGAGCGCGTGGCGGAGACGATGGGTCCCGTAGACGTTCGGATCGTCGATTCCCGCGAGGCAGATTCTGTCCCCGCCCCGCTCCAGAACCTCCCGCTCGTTGAGAAGCATCCGCAGTCCCGCGGCCTCCATCGGAAGAACCTGCTCCAAACTGTCGTGGTTCCCCATCACGCCGTACACCGGCATCGGCAGGACCGTCTTCAGCCTGCGGAACTCCGCCACGGCCGGTTCCGTCTCCCCGATGGTGAAATTCCTGTAGTCTCCCGTGATGACGCAGAGGTCCGCCCTCACGCCGTCGAGCACCTTCAGGAGGCGGTCCGTGAGCGCCGTGTCGAGGTCCAGATGAAGGTCGCTCAGGTGAAGCACGCGGTAGCCGTCGAACCCCGCGGGCAGCCCCTCGAGCGGCTGCTCGCGTTCGGTGACGCGGACATCCAGATAGTTCCGCCGCGCGACGCCCCAAAGCCCCGTCGCCCGGAACGCGAACCGGATGAACGGCCCCAGCAGACGGAGCTTGTGGACCACCATGAGCCGCGCGACGCGCCGGAGTCCGGAGACGGGCATCTCGCGCGTTCCCTTCCGGTAGCCCTCGCGGCGCAGTCTCCGCTCGAACGTGCCCGCGCCGAGACGCGCGGAAAGCTGTTTGGCCTCTGCGGGAGTCATGTCGGTCGAAAGGCTCCTAGAATTCCAGCACCAGCGAGGAATTGCGGGGATGCTGCAGCCCGCGTGTGATGCGGCGGACCTCGGGCATCTTCTCCGCCGGGATGACGCCCTCGCCCGACTTCGTGCGGACCGTGACGAGCACCTCGACGGGCAGCCCGGCGGCGTCCTTCACGACCTCGGCCTCCGTCTCCAGCGTGAAGACGCCCTCCGGAAACTCCACCTTGTGCGAGGCCGGAAGGATGCGGACGCTCTTCACGCGCTCCGCGCCCATCGGCAGGATGAAGCGCGCCGTGCTCTCCGACTCGGAGGTTCCGGTACGGGCATACGGCGCCTCGCGCCGCGCGTCGGAGGAGACGCCGAGCGGATTTCCGGGGATTCCGGGAACCGAGAGGAACATCCATTTGCCCATGCGGACGCCGAGGTTCGGGACCTCGGCCTCGAGCA
Organism: Kiritimatiellia bacterium; assembly: GCA_045643325.1. Taxonomy (GTDB): domain Bacteria; phylum Verrucomicrobiota; class Kiritimatiellia; order RFP12; family JAZUKQ01; genus JAZUKQ01. The sequence goes on from JAZUKQ010000310.1 coordinate 2,639, forward strand.
CGCTGCGGCCGGGATAGGCGTCGTACTCCGTCGTATACCCGATCAGCCGCGCGCCGGTGGAAAGGCCGTCCGCGAGCGCGAGCTCGTGGCGGCGGCGGTCCTCCGGCCGCATTTCCGTGTACGTCTTGCGGAATCCGCCGATGGACATGCCGAGTTTCGGACACTCCTGGACATACCGGACCGAGCCGTCGGCCGAGACCGTGAAGGTCGTGCTGCCCCGTCCGGCCGAGCGGTAGGCCTCGGCGACGCGGAGGTTGTCGATCCGCCCGTCCTCGTGGAGTACGAGCCGGTCCTCGTTCCCGCAGGTGCGGAGCTCGGTGTACTGGTCGCCCTCGTTGAGCCAGATGTCCCCGCGCCCGTCCTTGTCCGGGACGCGGAGGAGGATTCCAGGGAACAGGTTGCGAGGAGGCACGTCGAGCCGAGCCTTCAGGGTCGCCGGGTCCTCGCAGCCGACCGCGCAGGTGAGCACGGGCTCGGCCTCGGCGCCGATTTCGTCGAGCATCGCCCAGAGCAGCGCGGCGATGTCGGCGCTGTGGCCGTACCCGTCGCGGAGCGTGACGTCGGGGGCGGAGAGCCGCGCCGCCTCCGGAAGCGCGAGGTATCCCGGTCCCGCGCAGCGGACGGTCTTCGCGACGAAGTCCCTCACCGCCCTGATCTTCCCGTCGAAACCGCCCTCCTCCGCCGGGGAGGCCAGTTCGCGCGCCCTCGCGCGGGCCTCTTTCGTCGCCACCTTGTCCATCGCCTTCGCCCGAAGCGCGGCGATGTCGCTCCGCGCGAACTCCGCGAAGTCCTTCCGGGTCGACAGGACGAAGTACTCGCGCCACAGCCAGAAGAACGGGACGTTGTTCTCGGGAAGAAGCGGCGCGAGGTTCTCGCGCGTCCAGCGGAGCGTCCTCGTGCCGGCCTCCGTCGAGTCCCCGTCCGGCGCGGCGCCGCCGAACGTCAGCTCCAGATCCGCGGGAAGCCGGACGACATACTCCGCCTTCCCGACCGGCTCTCCGCCCCGGAAGACCTCGCACTGCGAGAAATACGGCTGGTCGCGGAGCGTCCGGCGGACCTCCGTCTCGAGGACGCTTCCGACCTGCACGCCGGGAAGGCTCACGACGCGCGTCATGGCGGCGGGATACCGCGGCGCGCCGGCGACCCAGCCGGCCTCCATGTCGTTGATCTCCTTCTCCGTCGCGTCCTGCGCCGTCCCGTCCGGGGCGACGACGCGCGCCTTGACGATCTCGAGGTCCTCCCAGACGGGATTGAACGAGAAGGACATCTCCGCCCAGTTCTTCATGCCGGCGTAGGTAAGGATCCGGGCCCGAGTCGTGGTCGTCTCGGTCCACGTATGCTCGTCCACGACGTCGTACTCGTGCCGGACCTCCTCGACGAGCACGTCGGGCACCACGGGAGGCGG
>JAZUKQ010000311.1:0-2024 GCA_045643325.1 Kiritimatiellia bacterium
GGCTCACAGAACGACATGGCTACGATCCGACTTGGCGAGCTTGAGCTTGATGCGGTTCTCCTGGTTGATGCGGGTCGCGGAGGGGTCGTAGTCGACGGCGACGATGTTCGCCTCCGGATGCCGGTCCTTGATGGCGCGGACCATGCCCTTGCCGACGATGTGGTTCGGGAGGCATCCGAAGGGCTGGGCGCAGACGATGTTGGGCGTGCCGGACCGGATCAGCTCGAGCATTTCTGCGGTGAGGAGCCAGCCCTCGCCCATCATGCAGCCCTCGCCCAGGTAGTCTTTCGCGAGCTTCCGGAGCGTCTCGAAGCCGCACGGGGCGCGGAAGACGCCGGAGGCCTTGAGCGCGTCGATCATCTCCCGCTGGCAGCTCTCCATGAAGCGCTTGAAGCATCCGCAGGAAAACCGTTTCCACCAGGAGCCGCCGTAGAGGTCGCAGTCGGTCACCCGGTTGGAGAGCTTGAAAATCATGAAGTCGATGAGTCCCGGAACCACGGGCTCGACCCCTTCGGACAGAAGGAACTCCTCGAGGCGGTTGTTGCCCATCGCGGAGAATTTCACGTAGATCTCGCCGACGATCCCGACGCGGACCTTGTCCGGCGTCCGCGGCATGTCCCTCGGAATCTTGGCCAGGTCGGAGATGATCTCGTCGAAGTATCCGCGGATGGCGCGGCGCGACATGCCCTTCCCGCGGTCGAACCGCGCGGCGAGCTCCTCCTCCCAGCGCGTCACCGCGCGGTCGGTCGCGCCCCGTTCGGTCTCGTAGGGACGGATCTGGTTGGCGAGGTCCATGAGCAGGTCGCCGTAGAGGATGGTGTAGACGATTTTCCGCATGAGGGAGAACGACATGCGGAAGCCCGGATTCTTCTCGACCCCCGCGCTGAACGAGACGACCGGAATGTATTCCATGCCGGTCTTCCGGAGCGCCTTGCGCAGAAGGTGGATGTAGTTCGAGGCGCGGCAGCCGCCGCCGGTCTGCGAGATGAAAAGCGCCACCTTGTGCGGGTCGAAGCCGCCGTTTTTGATCGCGTCCATAAACTGCCCGATGACAAGCAGCGCCGGATAGCAGGTGTCGTTATGGACGTACTTGAGCCCCTCGTTCACGACGTTCGGCCCGTCGTTTTGGAGGCACACGACATGAAGCCCCTCGCGCTCCAGCACCTTGACGATGATGCTGAAATGGATCGGAAGCATCTGCGGGACGAGCAGCGTGTACTCGCGCGCCATCTCTTTCGTGAAAAGGAGCCGTCCGTTCCTATCGTAGACCAGACTCGCCACCGCGGGGGCTCCTTTCCGATTTCCTGACTCTCCAGGCCGCCGCGAGTCCGACGAGGGACGCCGCCGCCATGGGGATGAAGACGTGCGCCCAGGAGCGCGCCGTGTAGACAAGGACTCCGCCCTTCTCGACCGGCGGAACAAGGTCGAGGAGATGCCCCGAGAACGTCCCGAAAACCGCGACGGCGAGATAGCAGAACATGTTGGACAGGGCGAGCGCCGCGACGATGTCCCCGGGCCGGTTGTTCGCTTTGTAGATGGGGATGGACACCGCGCTCAGGCTGCTGCAGAGGGCCATGACGCAGAAGATGCCCGCCGGGAGCGCGCAGGGAAGGCCGAACCCCGTGAGGCCGGCGAGCACGAGCCCGAGAACGGCCATCAGGAGCGCGATGCCGCGGCAGAATCCGGGCTGCCGGCCCGGAAGAAGGCGGAGAATCAGCGCGATGAGGACTCCGGAGAACGCGGAGAGGACGCCCGTCAGCGAGACGGTCCACGCCGCGGAGAGCGCGGACATCCCGCAGAAGTCGGTGAGAAACTTCTTCCCGGTGACGGTCTGGACGCCGTAGAACGCCGTCCAGGTGACCGCGCAGAACAGGAAAAGCGCCCGGTTGGGCCCGGAGGCGAGAATGCGGCCGAATTTGCGGGGCGAGAGCGAGACGTCGCGGATTTCCGGGAGCCCGGCGCGCGGAAGGAGCGCGCCGAAGACCGCGGTGCAGGCCGGGGGCGCCCCCCCCGCCGCCGGCGGG
>JAZUKQ010000312.1:0-3398 GCA_045643325.1 Kiritimatiellia bacterium
CAGGGCGCGGAGAATGAGCGCGGCGGAGACGCATTTGGAGAGGACGGTCGCGAGCGCGACGCCCGCGACGTCGGGGCGGGACACGACGACGAAGAAGAGATTGAGCCCCACATTGACCACGCCCGCCGCGGTGAGGTAGTAGAGGGGCCGCCGCGTGTCGCCGACCGCCCGGAGAATCGCCGCGCCGAAATTGACCAGAAGATCGACCGGGATGCCGGCGCAGATGATCGCGAGGTACGTCCACTGCCTCTGGAACACGTCGTCGGGGACTTTCATGAGACGCAGCGCCGGACCGAGGGCGAGGATTCCGATGCCGATCATCAGCAGCCCGCCGTAGAGCGCCGTGGCGATGGAGGTATGGACCGTCTTCGACACTTCCGCGCCGTTCCGGGCTCCGATATGCTGCGCGACGAGGACGTTGGAGCCGATCGCGAGCCCGATGAAAAACGTGATGAGAAGGTGCGAGAGCGAGCCGGAGCCGCCGACCGCCGCGACCGATCCGGGCATGCCGAACCGCGCGATGACCGCCTGGTCCGCGGCGTTGAACAGCGTCTGGATGATGTTCATCACCGCGAGCGGAATCGCGAATGAAATCATCAGCCGCAGAATCGGTCCGCGGCAAAGGTTGTTGGAGGAGGAAGAGGACATTTTCTGAAAGCGGAAATTTTACCACAACCAAGTCCCGGGTACACAAAGTCCGGATCGGCGGCGCGTCGCGGGAAGGCGCTCTGTGCCGGGAGAATTGTGCTATAATACCCCTCGGACACCGGACGGTTGTCTTCCCTTCCCTTCCCTTCCCTTCCCTTCATTTCATTTGTTTTCGAGAGGTTTGAAAAACGCGCGTCCGGCCGGACGCACCTCTTTTTTCTGGCCTTTCAAACCGTATAGCACACTTCCAACCCGCATCTTTCTGCCATGAGCGCTTCCTCCGATTATGACTGCGTGATCAACGTCGTCGGCGGCGAGGTCTCCGAAAAGGAGATTGCGGCCTACAAAGCCCGCGCCTTCGAACAATATGGAAAAGCCCCCTCCGCCATCGACATCAAAATCGACGGCGACGAAGTCGATCTCAAATACCACTTCCCGGCGGGCTCCTTCGAGCGGATCCGCCGCATCACCGGCTATCTCGTCGGGACCCTCGACCGCTTCAACGACGCCAAACGCGCCGAGGAGCGGGACCGGATCAAGCACGGGGTCGCCGAAAAGGACTGATTTCCCGATTTCGGAAACGACGGAGGGTCCGGACGCCTCGCGCGCCTTCCGTCGCCGTGTCCCGCCGGCCCGGTTTTTCGTCTCACAGCTTCCTCTCCGATTCCCCTTCCATGCGTATCACCGACGACATCCGCTATATCGGCGTGAACGACCACGCCGTCGATCTTTTCGAAGGCCAGTACATCGTGCCGAACGGCATGGCCTATAACTCCTACGCGATTCTCGACGAGAAGATCGCGGTCATGGACACCGTCGACGCCCGCTTCCTGCACGAGTGGCTCGACAACCTCCAGCGGGCGCTCTCCGGACGTTCTCCGGACTATCTGGTCGTCCAGCACATGGAGCCCGACCACTCCGCCAACATCGCCGCGTTCATGAACACGTTCCCCCGGGCGACGATCGTCTCCTCGGCGAAGGCGTTCGCGATGATGCAGAACTTCTTCGGCACGCAGTGGGAAGACCGCCGCCGCGTCGTCGGGGAGGGGGACACCCTCGAACTCGGACGCCATACGCTCGCGTTCGTCGGCGCGCCGATGGTCCACTGGCCGGAAGTCGTCGTCACGTACGACGCGCTCGACAAAGTGCTTTTCTCCGCGGACGGTTTCGGAAAGTTCGGCGCGCTCGACGTCGAGGAGGAGTGGGCCTGCGAGGCCCGCCGCTACTACATCGGAATCGTCGGGAAGTACGGACGCCAGGTCCAGAGCCTCCTTGAGAAGGCCGCCGGAATCGACATCCAGACGATCTGCCCGCTCCACGGCCCCGTCCTCCGCGGCGAGGCGATGGCCAAGGCGCTCTCGCTCTACAAGACGTGGTCCTCCTATGAGCCGGAGGACGACGGCGTCCTGATCGCCTATACCTCGGTCTATGGACACACGAAAGCCGCGGCGGAACTCCTCGCGGAGAAACTCCGCGCCAAAGGATGCCCGAAGGTCGTCGTGACCGACCTCGCCCGCTCGGACATCGCGGAGAACGTGGAGGACGCCTTCCGCTACAGCAAGCTCGTCCTCGCGACGACGACCTACAACGCGGACATCTTCCCGTTCATGCGGGCGTTCATCGAGCATCTCACCGAGCGCGCGTACCAGAACCGCACGGTCGCGTTCATCGAGAACGGCTCGTGGGCGCCGATGGCCGCGAAGGTGATGAAGGGTCTCTTCGAGAAGAGCAGGAACATCCGCTACGCCGAGACGGGCGTCCATATCACGTCCGCGCTCGACGACGCCTCCCGCGCCGAGCTCGACGCCCTCGCGGACGAGCTGTGCGCGGAGTACGTCGCGCGCAACGGCGAGAAGGCCGACAAGAACGACCTCTCCGCGCTCTTCAACATCGGCTACGGGCTCTATGTCGTCACGAGCAAGGACGCCGACGGGCGCGACAACGGGCTCATCGTGAACACCGTGTCCCAGGTCACCAACACGCCCAATCGCGTCGCCGTCACCATCAGCAAGCAGAACTACTCGCACCACGTCATCCAGCGGACGGGCGAGATGAACCTGAACTGCCTCGACGAGTCCGCGCCGTTCGATATCTTCAAAACATTCGGATTCCAGAGCGGCCGGACGGTCGACAAGTTCGCCGGCGCGGAGAAGCTCCGCTCCGACAACGGGCTTGTCTTTCTCTCCTCCCACATCAACTCGTTCCTCTCGCTCAAGGTCGAGCGCTACGTCGATCTCGGCACGCACGGGATGTTCATCTGCGAGATCACGGAATCGCGGGTCATCTCGAAGACGCCGAGCATGACCTACGCGTTCTACCAGAAGAACGTGAAGCCGAAGCCCCCCGCGGCGGACGGGAAGAAGAAGGGATGGGTCTGCAAGATCTGCGGCTACATCCACGAGGACGACGAGCTGCCCGAGGATTTCGTCTGCCCGCTCTGCAAACACGGCGCGGCCGATTTCGAGCGGCTGTAGGCCGGCCGCGTCCGGCCGCGTCCCGACGGACGGAAGACAGCCGGGAACGGCGCGTCTTCCGCCTTTTTTTCGGCGGACGCCCCGGTCCGGCCGCCGTCAGTTCCCGGTGTGCGGCCGGTGAAAGTCCCGGCCCTCGGTGGGGACGGACTGCGCGCGGCACTCGGGCGGAAGGTCCTCGCGGGTGTGGCCGGTCGCGGCGAGGACGGCGTCGGTCGTGCGGAAATGGCATTTGGCCGTCTCGGCGAGGACCTGGGGCCCGCGGGCGCGGACGAGCTC
>JAZUKQ010000313.1:0-7808 GCA_045643325.1 Kiritimatiellia bacterium
ACCGCGCGGCGGCCGAGGTCGGCCACATCTTCAAGCGCAACGGTTCCGATTTCGCGCAGCGCGGCTCCGTTTCCCGCAACTTCGAGCGCAAGGGCCAGATCGTCATCGAGAAGGCCGCCGCCTCCGAGGACGACCTCATGATGCTCGTCCTCGACGCCGGCGCCGAGGACATGACGACGGACGAGGACGGCTACACCGTCTCCACCGCCCCCAACGCCTTCCAGGGTGTCATGACCGCTCTCGAGCAGGCCGGCATCGCGACCGTCAGCGCCGAGGTCGAGTACATCCCGCTCGCTACGAAGCCCGTGAAAGACCTCGCGACCGTCAAGACCCTTCTCAAGTTCGTCAGCGCCCTCGAGGACAACGAGGATGTCCAGGACGTCTACCACGACGCCGACATTCCCGACGATGTCATGGAGCAGGCCGAGAGCGAGATGGAGTAGTCCGTCAGCCCCAGCAGGGGAGGAGGTCCGCCTCTTCCCGCGTCAGAGCCCCCGGAGCGTTCCCGCGTTCCGGGGGTTGTTTTTTGCTCTTCGCGGAATGTCGGGGCGCGCTCGCCCTTCGCGGTCGCGGACATCTTCCGGAGCCGCGCGCCATTTTTGTCCGAGGGTGGACTTCCCGCCATTTCTGAGGGATGGAAAACTTCGCGATCCCTCGTCGGAATGCCGTCGGATCGCCGGCTTGTGAACTGCGGCGAGGGGAGGAGCAGCAAAAGGAAGGATGTGGAAAATATGATTCTCCTGTGAGATATAAAAGCGAAAAATAGAACGAATATACATAATTGACATAAAAAGTTAAAACATCGAAAAAACCTTTAGAAATCTGTGAAAAAAACATTTGAACTTCTATGCGCGCGGGCGCGCGCGAAGAAATGAAGAAAATGAGGCGGGCGATGCTTCCCTCGCGGGGCACCTCCTTCGGAGCGGGGGCGCGGGAGACGGACGCCCTCCGGCCTTCCCATCTGTTCCCGTTCGGCCCGCCGCCCCCCCCCGTCATCACTCATCCGACGCCCGGCGCGGAATGGGGACCTCTAAATTCCGCGGGAGCCTGTTTCCGCCCCCCCTCGCCTTCGTTCCGCCGCGGGGGCGGAGGCGTCCGGAGGGACGGAAAACCTCTTTTTTCCCGCCTGCGGAAAATCCCGCTTGACGGTTCCCCGTTTCTTGGTATTCTTTTGCCTCGTTCCACGGCGCGGCGGGGGTCCGCAAGGCGTCCGGAACGGTCCTGTCCCACGCAAACTAAAGAAAGAAATCATCCAAATGGGAAATTGGGTCTCTCGTGTCGGTTCTCTCGCGGTCGTCTCGGCCATGGTTCTCGCTGGCGCCTCCTGCGCGCAGAAAAAAACGACGCTCCATGTCTATAACTGGGACGCCTATCTGAGCGAGGACGTCATCAAGGCGTTCGAGAAGGCGAACGACTGCCGGATTGTCCAGGACATTTTCGACTCCAACGAGATGCTCGAGGCCAAGCTCAAGGCGGGCGCCTCGGACTACGACGTGATCGTCCCGAGCAGCTACGCCGCCGTCAAGATGTACGCCCAGGGCATGCTTCAGGACCTCGACATGTCCCTTCTCCCCAATGTCCAGAAGAACCTTGACCCCGAGGTCGTCAAGAAGCTTCCCGAAGGCGCGCTCAAGTACAGCGTCCCGTACATGATGTCCTACACGGGCATCGCCTACCTCAAGAGCAAGGTGTCCGATTTCGAGCCCACGTGGAAGATGTTCGACCGCAAAGAGCTCCACAAGCGTTTCACGCTCCTCAACGACTACCGCGAGGTGATCGGCGCCGCGCTCAAGGACCTCGGATACAGCGCCAACACGAAGGACCCCGAGATTCTGAAGAAGGCCGCGGCGCGCGCCCTCGAGTGGAAGGCCAACGCCGCGAAGTTCGACAACGAGCAGTATAAGAACGGCATCGCCTCCGGCGAGTTCTACCTCGTGCAGGGCTACGTCGGCGACCTCCTGCAGGTCCAGGAGGAGAACGACGACATCGAGATCGTCATCCCGAAAGAGGGCGCCGCGCTCAGCATCGACATGCTCGCCATCCCCGCGAACGCGAAGAACGTCGCGCTCGCCCACCGCTTCATCGATTTCGTCCACGCGCCGGAGAACGCCGCGGCGAACACCGAGGAGATCCTCTACCTCTGCCCGAACACGCCCTCCTACGAGCTCCTCTCCGAGGAGGTCCGCTCGAACCCCGTCGTCTTCCTCGACGAGGAGACGTTCGCGCGCAGCGACCTTCTGCAGGACATCGGCGATGCCCAGCCTCTCTACAACAAGCTCTGGGAGGACATCAAGGGCAAGGACGCGCTGGACGAGGAGTAATGGACGGTTTCTCGATCCGTTCCGCGCGGCTCGACGACGCGAGGGCCATCTTCCACATCATCGGGGAGAATCCCGAGGAACTGGTCCCGCGTCCGCTCAGCTCGGTCGTGCAGAGCATCGACCGCTTTCTCGTCGCCGAGTCCGGCGGGGAGGTGGTCGGCGCGGCGACGTACGCGATTCTTCCGGAAATCGGCCACCCGAGCCATACGTCCGTCGAGCTGCAGTCCGTCTGCGTCCGCTCGGACTTCCGCGGGAAGGGAATCGGCCGCGCGATCGTGGAGGAGCAGATCCGCCGCATCGCGGAGTTCGCGCCGCAGCAGATCATCGTCCTCACGTTCACCCCGCCGTTTTTCGCGAAACTCGGGTTTCGTCCCGTCGAGAAGGCCGCGCTGATGCACAAGCTCTACATGGGCTGCATCAACTGCACGAAGCACGAGTCGCCGTTCACCTGCCCCGAGGTCGCCATGGCGCGGCCGGGCCGCGGGTAGACCGTCCGCGCTCTCCGCGGCCGCGGAAGGGGAACGCCTCGCAAGAAAAGAGAAAGCGGGAAGGCCGATGCCGGCCTTCCCCCTTTTCCGTATGGCGACGACGTCGTCGCGGCGGCTACACCTTGATGTCCCAGCCGTTGCGGTAGACGGGGCGCTTGAGCCAGCCGGGATTGCCGGTGCCGTTCGCGAACGTGCATTTCGCCGGATCCCAGTCGAAGCCCGTGTCGTACATGTAGCTGAGGTTGCAGAGTTGGCAGAGAATGGCCGCGCGGCCGCCGGTCTCCGCTGGGGAGATGGTCGGCTCGCGGGAGAAGCAGCACTCGACGAAGTTCTGGACCTGGTTCGGACTCTTGTAGACTTGGACCGGCGCGTGGTCGAGGTCGAACGCCTTCACGATCTCCTCGACGGCGTTCGCGAGCGCCTCGTCCTTTTTCTGGAAGGTGTCCGTCCCGTAGTCCTTGCCGACGGAGGCCGCGAGGAGCTTGAGGCCTCCGACCTTGGCCGCGCCCGCGGCGATCGCCTTGCGGGTCTCGGCGGTGGGCTCGACGCCCTTGCCGGTCCAGACGGCGAGCTTGCCGCGGTTGACGGCGACAACGCCCTTCGTCCCGTAGAAGACGGTGCCCCAGACGTCGAACGGATTGTGGTTGAGCACGCAGCCGTCGGCGAAGACGAACTTCATGCCGAACTGGCGGCGGCCGCCGTGGTACGGATTGACGGAGTGGGGCTCCTCGGAGCGGATGACCTTCACCGGGCCGGACTTGTCCATGTCGAGGCCCCACTGGGCGATGTCGAGGTGGTGGGCGCCCCAGTCGCCGTTATAGCCGGTCGCGTAGTTGTCGTCGAAACGCCAGAACATCGGCCAGAAGGTGTGGACGCCGCGCGGGGCGCACTGGTCGGAGTAGGGGGACCAGGGGGCGGGACCGAGCCACATGTCCCAGTCGATGTCGCGGTTCGGGGCGCTCTCCTCGGCGGGGGTCTGGTTCTTCTTGAGCGCGCCGTTCCACTGGCTGAAGAAACGGTGGGGATGGGAGGGACCGCCGAGGTTCGCGTGGAAGTTCGCGAGGTCGGTGTTGTTCTGCGCGGCGGTGTTGCCGTAGTTGCAGTCGACGTACTTGATGTCGCCGATGAAGCCGTTGCGGACGACCATGACGGCCGTGCGGAACTCGCGCCAGGAGCGCTGCATCGCGCCGGTCTGGAAAACGCGCTTGTACTTCTTCTGCGCCTTCATCACCTTCATGGACTCCTCGGGGGAGTAGGTGAGGGGCTTCTCGCAGTAGACGTCCTTGCCGGCCTTCATCGCCTCGACGGAGATGTAGGCGTGCCAGTGGTCGGGCGTCGCGATGCAGACCGCGTCGATCTTCGGGTCGGCGACCACCTTGCGGAAGTCGGCTTCCGTCCGGCACTTGGCGAGTTGCGGGAGTCCGCGCTCGGTGTACTTGTCGTTCACCATCTTGGCGATGGCCTCGCGGCGGGACTTGTCGACGTCGCAGGCGACGCGGACGACGACGTTCTTCTGGTCCAGGAACTGCGGCACAAGCCCGGTGCGCGCCTGGATGCCGCACCCGATGAAGGCAACGTTGAGTTTTTTCATGATGTGTTTTACCGGAAACAGGACACCCCGCCCACAGAAACACCAAAATGATAGCAAAAGCGCGGCGCTTCTGCTATGCTTTCCGAAACACTTTCACCACTCCGAAGGATTCAGGACATGAGCGATCTGCCGACATACGAGAAACTGGGCGCGTTTTATCTGGGACGGGAAAAGGGCGACGACGGCTCGCTCGGGCAGGACCTCCTCTACGACGCGAAGGATTTGACGACCCATGGAATGATCGTCGGCATGACGGGCAGCGGCAAGACCGGCCTCGCGCTCGGTCTCGTCGAGGAGGCGGCGATGGACGGCGTGCCCGCCATCCTCATCGACCCCAAGGGCGACCTCGCCAACCTCATGCTCCGCTTCCCGGAGTTCCGCCCCGAGGACTTCCGTCCGTGGATCGACCCCGAGGAGGCCCGCCGCAAGGGAATGTCGGTCGACGACCTGACGGAGAAGACCGCGGAGAGCTGGAAGAAGGGACTCGGCAAGTGGGGACAGGACGGGGACCGTCTGCGCCGTCTCGCCCGCGCCGCGGACTTCGAGGTCTACACGCCCGGCGACACCGCGGGCCGTCCGTTGAACGTTCTCGGCTCGTTCGACGCGCCGCGGGGACTCGACGACACCGCGTTCCGCGACCGCGTCCTCTACGCCGTCTCCGGACTGCTCGGCTTCGTCGGAATGGACGCGGACGCCGCGCAGAGCGTCGAGCATACCTTCCTCTCGACCCTGTTCGAGACCGAGTGGCGCGCGGGACGGTCCCTCTCGCTCGAGCGCGTCATCCTTTCCGTCCAGAATCCCCCGTTCGCGAAGGTCGGCGTTTTCGACGTGGAGAGCTTCTACCCCCAGAAGGAGCGCATGAAGCTCGCGACGAAGCTCAACTCGCTCCTCGCCTCGCCCGGCTTCGCCGCCTGGCGCAGCGGCGAGCCCCTGAACGTGCCGGACCTGCTCCGCAACTCCAACGGCAAGCCGAAGGTGTCTGTTCTCAGCATCGCGCATCTGAACGACTCCGAGCGCATGTTCTTCGTGACGAGCCTCCTCAACGAGGTCCTCACGTGGATGCGCCGCCAGACGGGCACGGGCAGCCTCCGCGCTCTCCTCTATATGGACGAGATTTTCGGCTACTTCCCCCCCAACGGGATGCCTCCGAGCAAATCCATCATGCTCACGCTCCTCAAGCAGGCGCGCGCGTTCGGCCTCGGCATCGTCCTCTCGACCCAGAATCCGGTCGACCTCGACTACAAGGGCCTCTCGAACTGCGGCACCTGGTGGATCGGCCGCCTCCAGACGGAGCGCGACCGCATGCGTGTCCTGGACGGTCTCGCCGGGGCCGCCGAGAACGCCTCCGCCGCGTTTCCGCGCGCCGAGACGGCGAAGCTCATCTCCGGGCTCGGAAACCGCACGTTCCTCATGCGCAACGTCCATGACGACGTCCCCGTGCTCTTCGAGACGCGCTGGGTGATGAGCTACATGGCCGGTCCGCTCACCCTGCCGCAGCTCCGCTCGCTGGTGACACGTCCGGAAATTCCCGCGGCGCCGGAATGCCCGGCCGAGCCGATGCCCTGGGAGCGCGACTACGACGGGGGAACCTCCGCCCCCGCGCCGGCTTCCTCCCGGACGGCCCCGGCCCCCGCGCCCGCGCCTGCCTCCGCCCCCGCGCCCGTGCTGGCCCTTCCCGCCTGGGCCAAGGAATACGTCAAGAAAGGGGAGGGCTGCGGCGCGTGGATTCCGCGCGCGTTCGGGCGCGTGAAGCTCCATTTCGTCAGCGCGACGGCGAACCTCGACGTCTGGGTCGAGCGCGCGTTCGTCGCCGATCTCGGAAACGACGGCGCGGCGGACTGGGAGGAGGCCGACATCCTGCCCTGGGACGAGGCCGGAATGAGCGCCGGAAAGCGTCCCGACGGCCCGTTGGAGACGGAGCCGCTGGCCGCGCTCACGCCGAAGACCGAGTCGGCATGGAAGAAGGCGGTCGCCGCGGCCGCGTACCAGACGCAGAAGATGGAACAGTATGTCTACGAGCCCCTGAAACTGAAGTCGAGGGGAGAGGAGTCCGAGGCCGATTTCCGGCAGCGTGTCTCGCTGGCGGACCGCGAGCGCGTGGACGCCGACAAGGCGAAACTCACCGAGAAGCACAAGACGGACCGGAAACGCCTTGAGACGAAGATCGCGACGGCCGAGGCCCGCGTGGAGCGCGAGAAAGACGCGCGCCGTTCGTCCATCCTGAGCGGTCTCGCGTCGGCCGCCGGCGCGGTGGTCGGCATGCTGTTCGGCCGCCGTTCCGGCTCGGGCATCACCACGTCGGCGACGCGCGCCGGATCGGTCATCCGGAGCACCGGCCAGACCGCGAAGAAGGCGGGCGACGTCCGCCGCGCGGCGGACAGCCTTGAGGCGCTGCAGGCGGACCTGGAGACGCTCGACGCCGAGTTCGCCGAGGCGGTCGAGGCGATCCGTCCCGCCGTCCTTCCGCAGGACGCGGAGCTCGTCGTGAAGGCGGTCACGCCGCGCAAGACCGACATTTCCGTCAAAGAGCTCGGTGTCTGCTGGACGCGGTAGGGGCGCGGCGCGCCCGGAGCGCTGGATAAAATCATGAAAATCGAGATTCCGGAGACCGCGACGCGGATCGGGTATCGCGTCCCGTACGCCGACACCGACATGATGGGCGTCGTCTACTACGGCAACTACCTCACGCTCTTCGAGCGCTGCCGCAACGAGATGATGCGCGCCGCGGGCTACCCCTACGCGCGGATGGAGGCGGAGGGCTGGATGCTTCCGGTCGTCGAGGCGCATGTGAACTACCACGCTCCCGCGAAGTACGACGACGAGTTGACCGTCGCGGGCTGGGTGGTCGAGGCGCGCGGCGTCCGGGTGCGGATCGCCTGCGCCGTCCTCCGGGGCGAGACCGTTCTCGCCGACGGTTATACCGTTCACGCGTGCGTCGACGCGAAGACCCGCCGCCTCGCCCGGATTCCGGAGTCCGTCCTCGCGACCTGGAAAGGGTAGGGCGCCTCCCTGAAGGGCCGCAGCCCGCCGCAGGCGCCTCCCTTGAAAGGCCGCAGCCCGCCGCAGGCGCCTCCCTTGAGGGAGGTGGCGCGCAGTGCCGGAGGGTGTTGCCTCCCGCCCCGGAAAACACCCCCAGTCGGCTCTGCCGACAGCCCCCTCGCGGAGGGGGCCGGGCTTCGCCCGAAAGCGGACGCGCGGCACCGCGCCACTTAGGGGCACGCGCCCGCAGCCCGCCGCAGGCGCCACCCTTGAGGGAGGTGGCGCGCAGCGCCGGAGGGTGTTGCCTCCCGCCCCGGAAAGCACCCCCAGTCGGCTCTGCCCACAGCCCCCTCGCGGAGGGGGCCGGGCTTCGCCCGAATGCGGACGCGCGGCACCGCGCCTCTTTGGGGCTCGCGACCCCCGCCCGCC
>JAZUKQ010000314.1:0-6040 GCA_045643325.1 Kiritimatiellia bacterium
GTACCGACACCGCGGCCTCCAGAAGTGAGATGTTCACGATGACATAATCCGCGAAAGCGGCCCCCCCCCCGCTCTGACGGCGCAAAAAGTCTCCGATCTGCGCTTCCCCGGATTCTTTCGGAACCCGGAACTCCGGAAATCATCTTTTCGCGAAGTCGAGAAGATGACCGGCGACACGCCCAGCCGCGCGGGCGTAGAACCGCACGTCGCGCCACGAGCGGACTGAGGTAATCTGGCGCCAGAGAAAACGCGGCGTAAGAAACGAGGCATAGATGCCGCGCGTCATCGCGAGAATCTCGGAGTCGGTCATCGGGGACTTCATGACGGGCTCGCGCATGTCGTAGCGGTCCCAGTCCTCCGTCTTGAGCCACCCCTTCTCCTCGCACTCGCGGAAGAGCGGCGTTCCAGGGTAGGGGATGACGACCGTCGCCTGGAGGGTGTCGATATCGCCCTTGTCGAACAGGCGGCGGGCAAGATCGATCGTCGACTGGGCCTCCTCCTTCGTCTCCCACGGATATCCGACCATGCAGGTGACGTGGGGACGGAGCCCCGCCCTCTTCGCCATGTGGAGTGACTCCTCGAGATTTTTCGCGAGCGGGCACTTGTGAATGCGGTCGAGCGTCGCCTCCTGCGCGGATTCAAGACCGAAGAGGACGAACTTGAAGTTCGCCTCGCCCATCAGATCGTAGAGTTCCTGGGAGAGCGCTCCGGGAATCATGTTGCAGCCGAAGGTGACGCGCTTGGAATAGCCGCGCTCGACAGCCCCGACGCAGAAACGCCGGAGCCAGTCGCCCGCGGGAAAGCAGCCGGTGTCGTCGAAAATCTCGCGGAGCGGATAGCGGTCGAGAAGCCCCCCGATCTCGTCGAGCACGTTCTCCGGCGAGCGGGTCCGCCAGGACGGGTAGAGCGTGGTCCAGGAGCAGAAATGGCACTTGCCCCACCAGCAGTCGCGCCCGGCCATCGTGTAGGTGCCGGGGATGTCCCGGAAGTTCCCGTTCTCGCGGCTGTAGAGTTCCCATTTCGTGAGATCGCGGTCGATCCAGGGAAGGTCGTCGAGCTTCGCGTCGAGGCAGAACGGCCCCGTGTCGCCGCACGAGCCGTCGGGTTTGCGGAAACAGACGCCGGCGGGAAGGTCGGTCCCGCGCTCCAGGGCGCGCAGGAGGTCGCGCAGCAGGACATCGAAGTCTCCGCCCCGAAGAATGAAGTCGGCGGGACAGGCCCCGAGCGTCTCCTCGGGCAGCGCGGTCACATGGTCGCCGCAGAGGACGATTTTCGTGCGGGGCCGGAGTTCCTTCAGCCGCCGGACAATCTCCCAGGTCGCCTTGATGACGGGGGTTTTCGTCTCGGTGAGGAAAACGTCGGGTTGGAATTCTTGGTAGATCCGCTCGAATCCCTTCGGATCGAGACGCTCGGCGATCCCGTCCACCCAGCGGACCTCGTGACCGTCGGCCGCGGCGAGGGTGGCGGCCGAGGCCGGGACCATCGGGTAGATGAACGTGGGACGGTGAAACCACTGGAACTGGCGGTTTTGCGAGAGAAGCGGGGCGCCTTTCTCGTTTTGGATTGGAGGATAGCCGATGAGGATGCGCATGGAAAAACGGGGCTTGATGCTTCGCGCGCGTGGCTCCGCACGGGACGAGACGGAGGGAGTGTACACTTTTCTCCGAATCCCCGCAAGATTGCGGCCGCCCTTGCCGCGCGGACCGCGGAAAGTGTAGACTTAAGACCGCGTCCGGCCATATTCCGCGGAACCGCGCCCGAAAGGATTTTTTTCCCATGAAACCTGCCAACGTCTTCGTTTTTACCGACACCTCCCTGGGGGTCGACCTGCGCGTCGTGTTCTATGCCGACCGGGTGGTCCGGGTCACGCGGACGGTCTCCGGCACGGAGTCCTCCGCCCGCGAGTTCTCCGTGCGCACGGAGCCGGACGCCTCCGCGGCCCCCGCCACGGAGGATCTCGGCGCGTCGACGCGCCTCTCCACGGGCGCCGTCGCCGTGACGGTCGACAAGACGACGCTCGCGGTCTCGTTCGCCGCTCCGGACGGACCGACGCTCCTCGCGGAGAAGCCGTACGGCGCGAAGCTCGTCCCCGTCGTCTATCCCTCCGGCGCGACATGCCGCGTCTCGCAGGAGTTCGGCACGGCCACGGGCGCCTCGTTCTGGGGCCTCGGCCAGCATCAGGACGGGACGCTCAACCAGCGCGGATCCCGGATCCTCCTCTCGCAGCTCAACAAGGAGATCGCCATTCCGTTCTTCGTCTCGTCCGACGGCTACGGCGTTTTCTGGAACAACCCGTCTCCCACGGTTTTCGAAGACTCGCGGTTCGGTACGTCGTTCGCCTCGGAGGCCGGCGACCGGGTGGACTATTTCTATTTCGCGGGCGGCTCCGACCAGGAGGTCGTCCGGGCGTTCCAGCGCCTCACCGGCGGCGTGGAGCTTCCGCCCCGCTGGTCGTTCGGCTACCTCCAGAGCAAGGAGCGCTACGCGAGCCAATACGAGCTTCTCGAGGTCGCGCGCCGCTACCGGAAACTCGGCGTCCCGCTCGACGGCGTCATCCAGGACTGGCAGTACTGGGGGGATTCCGAGGAATGGAACTCGATGGAGTTCCTCAATCCCGCGTTCCCCGACATGAAGGGGACCGTGAAGAGGCTCCACGACGAGAATGTCCATGTCCTCATCTCCGTCTGGCCGACCTTCGGCCGCCGCTGCCGCGCCTACCGGGAGCTGCAGGAGCGGGGGATGCTTCTCCCGTTCCGTGTCGCGGAGGGGAGCGACGCCACCAAGACCTACGACGCGTGGAATCCCGAGGCGCGCGCGTTCTACTGGGAGCTCCTCCGGCGCGAGGTGCTGCCCTCGGGCGTCGACGGCCTCTGGATGGACGCCTCGGAACCGGAGCAGGAGTTCCCGCGCACCCAGTACATGTTCGACAGGCCGGCCGATCCGTTCGACGCGCCGACCGCGGCCGGGCCGTTCCGCACGGTCCGCAACACGTATCCGCTCGTGCATGTCGAGGGGGTGGCCGACCGGATGCGGAAAGATTTCGGCGGACGCCGCCCCTGCGTTCTCACGCGCTGCGCCTACGCGGGCCAGCAGCGCACGGGCTCGTTCTGCTGGTCGGGCGACGTCCTCTCCACGTGGGACGCGCTACGCCGCCAGCTGCCCGCGGGCGTCAACTTCGGCCTTTCCGGAATCCCGTTCTGGAACACGGACATCGGAGGGTTCTTCGGCGACAAGGAATTCCACGGCGGCGTGACGGAGCCCGGATTCCGCGAGCTGTATGTCCGGTGGCTGCAGTTCGGCGTCTTCATGCCGATGATGCGTTCTCACGGCACCAACTATCCGCGCGAGATCTGGCAGATGGGCGAGCCCGGCGACTGGGCGTTCGACGCGGTCGCGCGCGGCATCCGCCTGCGCTACCGGCTTCTCCCGTACATCTACTCCCAGGCGGGCCTCACGGCGCGCCATGGCGGCTCGATGATGCGCCCGGCGACCGACGGGCCGGGCACGGGGGCCGTGGCCGACGACGAGTTCCTTTTCGGCGACGCGCTGCTGGTCGCGCCGGTGACGGAGGCCCAGTACGTGCGGAAGGGCACGGCCGATTTCTCGAAGCCCGGCCTCCGCGACGTGACGCTTCCGAAGGGCGTGTGGTTCGACTACTACACCGAGAAGACGGCCGGAGGCTCGTTCCGGCGCGAGACGCCGATCGACCTGGTCCCGTTCTACGTGCGCGGCGGCTCGACTCTGCCGCTCGGGCCGGACGTCCAGTACGCCTCCGAGAAGGCGTGGGACCCGCTCGACCTTGTGGTCTATCCCGGAGCGGACGGCGAGTCGCGCCTCTACGAGGACGCGTTCGACGGCATGGGCTACACGCGCGGGGAGTGCACGGAGATCCCGCTGCGCTGGAGCGAGGCGGCGCGCACGCTTACGCTGGGGGCCCGGGAGGGCGCGTTCCCGGAGATGCTCGCGCGGCGCGTCTTCCGCGTTCGCCTGGCGGGAACGGTCAGGACCGTCGACGTCGCCTACGACGGCGCCGAGACCCACGTCGCGCTTCCGTAGCGGTCCCCGGCCGCGTTCTCCCGGGAAATCGCGCGCCCGCCTCCGGAACTGGGGCGGGCGCGGGGGCGGGGGGGCGGGGTCAGTCCGGCCGCGAGAGCCGGAGCAGCACGGACTTGAGGTCTTCCCAGACGGTTTTTTTCGCGACGGGCATCTTCAGAAGATAGCCCGGATGGAAGGTCGGGAGAACCGGAATGCCCTCCCATTCCGTCCATACCCCCCGAAGGTTGTTGATGGGTTTCTCGGTGTCGAGCAGCGCCTGCGCCGGAGTTCCGCCCATCGGCACGATGACGCGGGGCGCGCGGGCTCGGATGAAGTCGCACATCGCGGGAGCGAGAGCCATGAGTTCCGCATGGTCCGGGCGATGGCCTTTCGGCGGCCGCTCGGGATAGAGCGTCGTCACCGCCACGGCGGGAGACGCGGGGTCGAGGCCCATCGCCGAAATCATCTTCGAGAGCAGTTCGCCCGCCTTTCCGGAATACGGACCGCCGCCCGGAACCGCGTCCTCCGCCGGGGCGTCGCAGAGAAAGCAGATTGTCGTGCGTGGGGCGGCCGCCGAGGACGGCGCGCGCGCCGGCGCGGGACTGGGCGCGGAAACCGGAACCGATGGCGTCACGCGGGGGTGGGATGCCGCTCGCGGGGCGGGCGCGGAAGCCGCGGAAGCCGCCGCCGGCGCGGGGACGGAGAGCGCAGCGACGAGGGCGGGGTCGATGTCGACCTTAAGCGCGGCGTCGTCGTCGAGCGCGACGTCGAGCGCGCGGGCGAGATCGGAGAGGATGTCGGCTAGCGTGTCCATGACCGGCGTCCTCCTATTCCGAGAGGAACCGGAAGCAAAGGGGACGCTGGATTTTTGCGGAGCGTTGGACGAGGGCGAGCGCGCCGGTCTCGGAGTCGACGGCGTAGGTGGCGTATTCGTCGGAAAGTTTGTGGGCGGCAAGGAGGAACTTTCCGCCGGGGAAGAACTCGAAGTCGCGCGGGAACCGCCCCTGGAGCGGGGCGATCGCGAGAGGCGCGAGGGTGCCGGTCGCGGGGTCGATCCGGAACGAGGCGAGGGAATCGTGGCCTCGGTTGGAGGCGACGAGCAGGGTGCCGTCGGGCGAGATTTTGACGGCGGCCGCCTTGGTCTCCCCCGAGAAGTCCGGGGGAAGCATGGACAGGGGGGCGGAGAGGTCCGTGAGGCGTCCGTCCGGGCCGACGGAATAGGGAATGACCGAGGAACCGAGCTCGCAGACGAGATAGGCGTATGGAAGCGAGGGGTGGAACGCGAGGTGGCGGGGGCCGAGTCCGGCGGGCACGGTCACGTCGAAATCCGGGGCGGCGGTCATCGATCCGGTCACGGGGTCGAGCGCGTAGGCGACGATTTTGTCGATGCCGAGGTCGCAGACATACATCAGCCGGTTGCCCGGAAGAATGGCGGCGTAGTGGCAGTGCGCGGCCTCCTGCCGGACGGGGTTGGGACCGTGGCCGGTGTGGTGGACGACGGAGGGAGCGGCGTCGAGCAGTCCGTCGGCGCGGACGCGGAAGACGCCCGCGTGGGCGTTGCGGTACTCGGCGAAGGCGACGAGCGAGCCGTCGGGCGAGGCGGAGACGTGGCAGGGGACGGTGGGCGCGCAGGGAATCTCCTGGAGGAGCGTGAGCGCGGGGGCGGAGGGATCGACGCGGTAGACCGCGACGGCGCCGGGAACCGCGCCGTCCGGAGCCGAGCTCCGCTGCGCGACATACCAGATTCCGGGGTGGACCGGCGAGGGGGCGAAATAGATGGGGTCGACCGCGGCGGGGGCGGAGGCGACCTCGTGGAATTCCGCGGTGGCGGGATTCACGTCGACGAGACGGAGGCCGTCGGCGGCGGGGGCGGAGTTGGATCCTACGAGAGCGTACATGGCGGAGTGCGGATGGGGAAAAGTCTGGTAAAATGCGACGGGGGCGCCGGTGGGGGCGGATCAGGACTCGGGCTTGGCGGCCCGGGGGGGGAGGGCGGCGAGGGGGT
>JAZUKQ010000315.1:0-7847 GCA_045643325.1 Kiritimatiellia bacterium
CATCGGCGGCGACGGCTCGCTGCGGGTTCTCGCAGGCGACGGTCGCGAGCGGGGCGCCGTTTTCGAGGTCGACGAGCCGGAGGACGAGCGTCGTCGTGCCGATGTCGACGGCGAGACCGGCGGAGTGTCCGGCGCGGGACCCACGGCGCGGGGCGTCCGCCGCGGCGACTCCGAGCTCTTTGGGCGTCACGGTCTCGATGTGCGCGAGCGGGGCGCGGGGGCGGAGGACGACGGCGGCGTCGCCGACGACGCGGGTCTGGCAGGCGAGGCAGGAGCCGTCGGGGGCCGGGGCGGGATCGAGCGCGCCGGAGGCATGGACACGGCATTTCCCGCAGACACCGCGGCCTCCGCAGTCCAGCGGCGGAGCGTCGGGGAGTCCCTCGAGCAGCGAGGCGAGAGTCGGCGCGCCGGTGAATTCTCTGACGAGAGGCGGAGCCGAGGCCGTGCGGATTATGAGTGCCATGATTTCAGAGCTTCGGCCCGAACTGGACATCGGCCGGGAACGAGGCGATGGTGTCGGCGAGGAGTTGCGAGGCGTTCTCGACATCGGAGAGGCGGAGCGTCTCGACGGCGGAGTGCATATAGCGGAGAGGAATGCCGACGAGACCGTTGGCGACTCCGGCCCGGGCAAGACGAAGGGCGAAGGAATCGGTCCCGTTGGCGCGCGGCTTGACGACGGTCTGGACCGGGATGTCCGAGGATTTCGCCGTGTCGAGGAGCGTCTGGCTGAGCCCGTGGTCATAGGAGGGGCCGGCGGCGACGGCGGGACCGGCGCCGAGGGCGACGCGGCCGAGGCGCTTGGGGTCGCCGGAGGGGTCGTCGGTCGCGAACGTGACGTCGACGGCGATACCGGCGTGGGGATCGACGGCGTAGGCGGCGGTCTGGGCGCCGAGGAGACCGAGTTCCTCCTGGGTCGTCGCGACGACGTGGAGGGCGACGTTGATTTTACGGCCCTTGAGCCGGCGGAGGACATCCATCACGACGACGGCGCCGACGCGGTCGTCGAACGCGCGCGCGGAGACGGTGTCGCCGAGGAGGGGGCGCCAGCCGCTGTCGACGACGCCGGGCGTTCCGACGGGGAGCGCCTCGAGCGCCTCCGCCCGGGAGGACGCGCCGATGTCGATCCAGAGATCGGAAATCTGTTTGACGCCGGCGGAACGCTCCTCGGCGCTCATCTGGTGGATGGCCTTGCGCCCGATGACGCCGGGGACTCTGCGGCCGTCGGCGGTGCGGAACACGACGCGCTCGCCGGGAAGAAGCTGGATGTTGAGGCCGCCGATGGGGCTCGCGTAGACGAAGCCCTTCTCGTCGATGTATTCGACGATGAGGCCGATCTCGTCGCAGTGGCCGGCGAGCATGAAGCGGACGGGGGCGGAGGGGTTGAGGACCGCGTGGAGACTGCCGTGGGTGTCGAGCCGGACGGAATCCGCGTACGGACGCACGTAGTCGGCGAGAAGGCGCTGCCCGGGGAGTTCCCACCCGGAGGGGGTCGGGGTCTCGATGAGGCGTTGGAGAAGGGAGAGGGGATCGTTGTGCATGGAAAATACCTTGTTGAGGGAAGACGGGGCAACGCGCGGTCCGCGGGGGACACGAGGGGAAAGCGGAGAAACTACGACATCGAGTCGATCGAGCCGTCGCGCATGACGAGACGGTGGCCGGCGTAGGCGGCGATGTCGGGCTCGTGGGTGACCATGACGATGGTCTTCCCCTCGTCGTGGAGCTCGAGGAGGAGGCGCATGATCTCGTTGGACATCTCGGTGTCGAGGTTTCCGGTCGGCTCGTCGGCGAGGAGGAGGACGGGGTCGTTGGCGAGCGCGCGGGCGATCGCGACACGCTGCTGCTGGCCTCCGGAGAGCTCGGTGGGCCGGTGCGCGAGCCGCGCGCCGAGTCCGACGCGTTCGGCGAGTCTCGCGGCGCGCTCCATGCTCTCCTCGGTCGGGACGCCCAGATAGTAGAGCGGAAGGGCGATGTTCTCGGCGACGGTGAGCTGCGGGATGAGGTTGAACGACTGGAAGACGAACCCGAGGTAGCGGAGGCGGATCTCGGAGAGCTCGTCGTCGGAGAGACGCGCGACCTCCTTGCCGTCGAGGAAGTATTCGCCGGAGGTGGGCCGGTCGAGGCATCCGAGGACGTTGAGCATCGTGCTTTTGCCCGAGCCGGAGGCGCCCATGATCGCCCAGAAGCTTCCTTTCTCGAACGACGCGGAGACGGACCGGAGGGCATGGACCTCCTGGTCGCCCATGACATAGGTCTTGGAGAGGGATTCGAAGCGGACGGCGGGTGCCGGACTCGGGGGCTCGGAAGCGGACATCGGGGCTACGGGGTGAAGACCGCCGTGGCTCGGTAACGCTCGAGAAGGGCGGCGGAGTTGTCGGGGCCGAGGACGAAACAGGCGGTGGAGAGGGCGTCGGCGGCGGCGGCGCTGGGGGCGACGACGGTGACCTGGACGCGGTTTTCGACGGGGCGGGCCGTGCGGGGGTCGAGGATGTGGGAATAGCGCTTCCCGCCGATCTCGACGAACTGTTCGTAGGATCCGGAGGTGGCGACGGCCATGCCGTTGGAGAGGGAGAGCGTGCCGAGCGACCCCTCGCCGTAGGGGAGCGCGGGGTCGCGGACGGCGACCTTCCAGGCGTCCTCTCCGGGGGCGGGGACGCCGAGGACGCGGATGTTGCCGCCGATATTGACGAGCGCGTTGGTGACGGCCCTCCGCGTGAGGAAGTCCACGACGCAGTCGACCGCGTAGCCCTTCGCGACGCCGCCCAGGTCGAGCGCGGCGCCTTTCTTCATGAGCCGGACGGCGGGCCAGGAGTTGGGACGGCGGCGGTACTCGACGACGCGGGTCCATCCCATCAGGGGGAGGACGGAGGCGAGTTTCTCGGCGGAGGGCTCGGCGGCCGGGACGACGGTCTGCTCCGGGCGGGGGCCGTAGGGAGAGAACGCGGCGGGCTCGCGTTTGAAACCCCAGAGCCGGAGCCCGGGGGTGACGGTCGGGTCGAACGCGCCGTCGGAATCCACGGCGAGGTCGTTCATCAGCGCGAAGAGCGTATGATAGCGGGGACGGACCTCGAAGATGTCGGGCTCGCCGGCGGCGTTGTTGATCCGTGTGACGAGACTGCCGTCGCGGAAGACCGAGAGGTCCGCCTCGATGGTCTCGAGGAGGTTGGTGAGTTTGTCGACGAGGTCGTCGGTGAGGGGGGCGGGAGTGGTGATCTCGCCGACCGTTCCCATGGTCTTGAACGCGAACCGCGAGGGTTCCGACGGCGTGGCGTCCTGAGCGAACACGCCTTCTCCCTTATGGTCGTGAGCGGGGCCTCTTCCGCGTGGAAACGCCGCGAAGAAGAGAGCGACGAGGAGCACGGCCGAGATGATGAGGAAAAGCTGTTTCATCGCGGTGTTTCTGTCTTCCGATTCCGTTTTTCCCGGAGTTTCCGGCCCCTTCCGCGTCGCGCGGTCGCGGGCTGTTAGGTGTAGCGCAGCACCTCGTCGACGGTGGTATAGCCGTCGAGGATGTTGCGGATGCCGTCCTCGCGCATGGTGCGCATGCCGAGTTCCCGGGCCTTCTCGCGGATGGCGAGCGTGGGTTTCTTGTCGGCGATCATGTTGCGGATGGGCTCCGAGACGCGGAGATACTCGTAGAGACCTTTCCGGCCTTTGTAGCCGGTCTGGTTGCAGATTTCGCAGCCGGCGCCGAAGTAGAACGGCTGGCCGCCGACCTGGTCGCGGGTGAGGCCGAGCTGCTGGAGAATCTCGTCGGTCGGCTCGTAGGGCTGCTTGCAGTTCTTGCAGATGGTGCGGACGAGTCGCTGGCCGAGGACGGACTCGAGCGTGGACGCGATCAGGTAGGCGGCGACATCCATATCGATGAGTCGCGTGACGGCGCCGGCCGCGTCGTTGGTGTGCAGTGTCGAGAACACCAAGTGGCCCGTGAGGGAGGCCTGGACGGCGATCTGGGCGGTCTCGAGGTCGCGGATTTCGCCGACCATGATGACATCGGGGTCCTGACGGAGGAAGGCGCGGAGCACTTTCGGGAAGGTGTTGCCCTGGATGGGGTTGATGGGCACCTGGACGAGGCCCTCGATGTCGTATTCGACCGGCTCCTCGGCGGTGAGGATCTTGGTCCCCTCCTTGTTGATGCGGCGGAGGCAGGAGTACAGCGTCGTGGTCTTACCGGAACCGGTAGGGCCGGTGACGACGATGATGCCGTTCGGCTTGTCGATGTCGGTGCCGATGTCGTCGTAGACGTCCTCCGGCATGCCGAGGTTCTCGAGGTCGAGGGAGACGACCGAACGGTCGAGAATTCGGAGCACGACGGACTCGCCGAACTGCGTGGGAAGGCAGGACACGCGGAAGTCGATGAGGCGCTGGCCGACGGGAATCTGGATGCGTCCGTCCTGAGGAACGCGGCGCTCGGCGATGTTGAGGCCGGCCATGACCTTGATACGGGAGATGACGGGCGTCGCGAGGGACTTGGGCGGCGGGGTCATCTCGTAGAGCGCGCCGTCGACGCGGTAGCGGATGCGGAAGATTTTCTCGAACGGCTCGAAGTGAATGTCGGACGCGCGGGCGTTGACGGCTTGAAGCAGGACGAGCTGGACCAGGCGGACGACGGCATTGGAATTGGCCATCTCCGCGAGCTGGGCGTCGTCGATCTCGTCCGTCTCGGCGTTGGTGAACTCCATCTCGCCGATCACGTCGAGGATGTGGTCGATGGTCGTCGTGTCGTCGCCGTAGACTTTGGCGACCTTTTCGAAGATGTCGGCCTTGCGGGCGAGAACGAAATTGAGGGAGACCATGCCCCGCTCTTTCGAGAGAGCGAAGGTCATCTCGTCCTGGATGTCGGGGGAAGGCGGGGCGTCGACCGCGAGCGTGACGGACTCGCCCATGGTCTCGACGGGAACGGTATTGTACGTCCGGGCGAACGATCCGGGGATGGCCGCGGCGATCTCCGAGGAGATGTCGGTCGCCGGGAGGTTGATGATGTCATAGCCCGACGAGGCGCTCAGGATGGAGAGGAGGTCGTCCTCGGTGATGTAGCCTTCGTCGATGAGGATGTCCCGCATCGTCTTGCTGGTGCGGTTCATCTCCTCCATCAGGTCTTCGGAGGCGGAGAGGTCGAGAACGCCTTGTTCGATGACTGCGTCGAGAATGGGGTCGGACATTGGAAATGGAGCTGGGGGTTATGGGGCGGAATCAGGGGCGCGCTCGAACCAGAATCATTTGATGGTGGTCCGGGTGGCCTTGGTGAGGGCTTTCCAGAGGGCTTCGGGCGTCTCGGCCGCGGCGAGGGCCGCGCGATGGTTTTCTTTGCGGAGCGACTCGGAGAGACCGGCCATGAGTTTCAGATAGAAGGCGGAGACGGCGGTGGGGATGGTGGTGAGGAAAATGAAGTGGCAGGGATCTTTGTCGTCCGCGTCGAACGCGATGCCGTTCACGGAGTAGCCGAAAGCGAAGGCCAGTCCGCCCCCCTCGATGCCGCGGACGTGCGGGAAAGCGGTGCCGCGGCCGAGCGAGGTGGAGACGACCGACTCGCGGGCGATGGCCGCGACGGTGAGTTTCTCGGCGTCGTCGACGAACCCGCCTTCCTGCATGGTCTTGGCGAGCTCGGCGATGGCCTCGTCGCGTGTCGTGGCGGCCAGGCGCGGAACCATGAGTTTCTCGGACGAGAACCGGGCGACACCGACGAGCTTCTGGGTGGTCGCGGAGCGCTTGCGCTGGGCGACCCAACGGGCGCCGTCCGGATCGTAGAGGATGCGCGCGCAGCTGGGACAGGTCTGAAGCGTCTCGCAACGGCGGACGGCCTGCACCTGGGAGGTCGCGAGGCTCATGCCGCAGATGGGGCACATGTTGTTGTGCATCGGCGCCATGATGATGTGGTCGCGCTTGTAGAGACGCGCGAAGACCGTCTGGGCGTCTTTGGGAAGGGTGTCGGAGAGGGCGTCGATGTCGTCGTTGAGCCTGTCGAGATGCGCGGCGCCGTCGGGCAGCGCGCGCTGTTCGTCGCGCGTGAGGATGAGTTCCTGGAGTTGGACAAGCTGGTTGATGATGTTTCGCATGGCGTCTGAAACAAATGAAGTCAGAATACTGCCGTATATCCTCGCGTTTTTCGGGCTAAAAGTCAAGTGTCAGCGCATGCCTGCCCCGTTTTTTGAGAAGCGGGACGAAGAATGTCGCCACGCGGATGTCCTAAGACCGTGCCTATGGAAAGGCAATGGGACTTTTTTCTGTTGTCTCCGAGTCTTTCGCGGATTTGAAATGATGGTTTATTTTTTTGTACAAATTCAAAAAATAATATGGCAGAATTCCTAAGTTTTTTTGCGAATTTTCGTTATGATTCAATCCGGTTCGGTCTGGATTCCAGTGAAGCGCAATGATGGACGCCGCGACGGCGTTTTCGCCTCGGGAATTCAGTTTCCGAGATTTCGGAGGCGGGAGGGACGGGGAACGGAACGCCGACCGCGCTAGCCGCGCGTTCCTCCGCGCAGTCTGTAAAAGTGGTTCACAACCATGTCCTCGGGGATGTTCGAGCCGTGGGCTCCGTGGGTTTCATCGACCGGATGGTTGCCGTGGTCGGGCGACCAGACCACCGCGCGGTTGTATTTCGCCCACTCGCGCTCCGTGTCCTCGACAAGCCGCTCGAAGTAGGAGACCGCGCGGCGGAGTTCCGCGACGGATTCCGGAGAGTCCGGTCCTGTCACGTGGGACATGTGGTCGTAGTCTCCGAAATAGCAGACGACGAGATCGTATCGGTCCTCGCGGAGAAGCAGGCGCGTGAGCTCGAAACTGCCTGTGCCGTTTCGCGTCGAGAAATACTCGATGTCGCGTCCGCGAAAAATCATGTCGATGCTGCAGGTGTTCGCCGAGACGACGGCGACCCGTTTCCCGGACGCCGCGAAGACGTCGAAGAGTGTCGGAATCTTGAGAACCGGCTTTTCGTACTTCTGGATGCCGTGGACTTTCGGCGAGGCGCCGGAGAAGATGGTCGCGAAGCAGACCGGCGTGACACTCGGCATCACACTGCTCGAGGGGATGCGGAAGCCCGCGAGGCGCTCGACCCGCGCGAGCTCCTCGGGATAGTGCTGCCGGTGAATTTCACCGACGGCGTCCGGCGCGAAGATGAGCGTCCGTTGGTTTTTCCCTTCGCCGCCCATCAGATGCGCGGCTTGGTCGATAATTTGGGCGATGGGGTCGCCGCCGCAGACTTCGGGAGGTTCGACGCCGTGCAAGGCGCAGAGCGTCGGTGTCAGGTCGCCGACAGAATAGTCCGTATGGTAGAGGCTCTTGAAGCTTTCCAGCTCCTCTTTGCTGATTTCTCGGGGTGAATCCATCGATTTTCTCCAACATGCGGCCATAGTCTAGCAAATTGCGGAGTCGGAAAGCAAAATTTCCGCTTCGACGTCCGACGCGTTCCCGGCGGGTACGCGAACGGGTCATCGGAGAATCGACGGTGCCTGGGTGTCCGAAATGTGCGCTTGAGAAACCGGACAATATTCCTAATTCGTACAAAACGGTGTACAAATTCAAACGATTTTTTCGTAAAATTCTTAGCATTTTCACGATTTCCAACGATTGTTTCCGAATGGATATCTACGGTCTATTTCGTCGCCTCGGCCGGCGCCGCGAGGCCGACGAGGGGGCGGAGGCGGGCCTCCAGACGGGCGAGAGAGGCCGGGCAGGCGGCGAGATGCGCCGCCGCGAGCTCTCTCGACACGTCGAACTGGATCCGGACGAGTTTGTCGTCCGTCCGCCGCCGCGCAGGGTGATAGACCCAAATCCGCGGCGAGGCGCAGAAGAGGTAGCGGTAGGCGAAAGGGAGGTCCTTGTGGACGCGCGCAGCGGCCTCCGCCGTG
>JAZUKQ010000316.1:0-21515 GCA_045643325.1 Kiritimatiellia bacterium
AGCATGACCGTCTGGTCGAAATAGCCGAAGACGCGTGGAACGACCGCCTTTCCGTCGCCGTCGCGAGAACGTTCCTCCCGATATTCGCGCGCAATCCGCTCAATGAATCCACGAGGAATCAGTTGGACGACCTGATGAAAAACATGATAGATTACTCTTCATCGTTTGCCTTTCTTTTTGTGCTTGGTTTTGCATGCACAAACACCCTATCGCACTTCAAAAGAAGAGGCAAACGATTTTCAACCACCCATTCTATGGGATGCTAGTGTGTGGAATCTTTCCAACGTCGCCCGCTTTGCCAATCCGGTTTCCTGTTGCGGCAATGTAGGCATGTGGCGGATACCGCCAGATCTCGCCGCCCGGGTGACGGATGCTGACCTGTTTACACGCGGCGCGTGACGAACGCGGATCATCTAATTTTTCGGGTTCGGGCTATTTCTCCGTCACAATGCACCGGGGATGGTCACTTCTTGGAGAGGCCGGCGCGAACATCCTGACGTCCTGCGGGCGGCCTTGTCCTCGCCCACAGCGCGGACCTCAGGGTCGCGGCAGGCGAACCGCAGGAGATTGCGTTTGGGAAGCCCGTGAAACTCGCCGGCGTGCGCCTGCGCCAGATGGGCGAACAGCCCGAAGGCTTCCGGCTCGACCTTCGGTTCGTCACTCCGGACGGCAGGGAAGTCCCCTTCCATGAAGCCAAGTACGCCAAGTGGGTGAAGCTTGGCAGCGCCTGGGGCAACTGGCGCCTCTTCCCGCTCCTCCCTGAAGAAGAGCCCCTCCCCGTTTCCGCCATCCGCTACAACGCCGTCCCGGCGTTCAACCGCGTCGAGGTCTGGGCGGCGGAATAGATGAGTCGCGGCAGAACGGGGAAACAAGGAGACAGACTCCCTCGGTTCACGCCTTGCCGATTCAATTCCCTGCCACGGCAATGAAGGCATGTGGCAGATGCCACCCCGCACCCCTTTCCCTTCCGCCGTTTGCTTTCATGGTATCGTTTCGGTAGAATATCGGCGTTTCGGGAGAAGCAAATGAAAAAAGAAGCGAAAATTCCGCGCGCCGGAAAGACCGACAAGTCTGAAAAGTCAGAAAAAAAGCCGTCCGGAAAGGCCGTCGCGCCGATTTCCGGGGAGACGTGCTCCTGCGGGTGCCACCATGCCGGAGAGGCCGTCTCCGGCAAAACGGGCCGCGCGAAAAAAACGGTCGATCTCCGTCCCGGATGGGACGAGTATTTCATGGACATCGCGCATGTCGTGAAACGCCGCGCCAACTGCTCCCGCCGACAGGTCGCCGCCGTCATCGTCCTCGACCGCCGCATCATCTCGACCGGCTACAACGGCACGCCCCGCGGCATCCAGAACTGTTTCGAGGGCGGTTGCGCGCGCTGCGCGAGCGACGCCCCTTCCGGCACGGGACTCGGCGAGTGCATCTGCTCGCACGCCGAGGAGAACGCCATCACCCAGGCCGCGTACCACGGCATCCGCACCAAAGGCGCGACCATCTACGTCACACTCAGTCCGTGCCTCACCTGCGCCAAGATGATCATCAACGCGGGCATCGTCGAGGTCGTCTACGACGAGCAGTATTCCATCACGGAGCAGACCATGGACCTGTTCAAGCAGGCGGGGGTCGTCTGCCGGCGGATCGTGCGGAAATAGATTTACGAACAACCTTCTTATCAGGAGTTTATCATGGGTTTTGAATCCGGCGGAATGAGTTTCCGCGTGTACGAGGCGACCGGACAGCTTACGCCGGACTCGCTCGCCCAGTTCCAGAAAACGGCGCTGCCCGACATCCGGACGCTTCACGACGACGCGATCACCGGATGGGTCTCCCCGGACCATCTTCTCGACCGCGACATCACGGAAGAGAAGGCGCTCCGCGGCAACTACATGGTCCTCACGCTCTCGAAGGCCCAGCGCAAGATTCCCTCCTCGTACCTCCGCGCGGAGTGCAAGATACGCGAGAAGGCCGAGATGGCGCGCCGGGGCGTGAATTTCCTCAACCGCGCGGACCGTGCCGAGATCAAGCGCGACACCATCGCGGAACTGCTTCCGACGATGCCGCCGACCCTTACGGGAATCCCCTGCGTGTTCCGCCTGACGGACCCCTTCGCCGTCATCGAGGCGATGACCGACAAACGTCAGGACGCCATCGCGGCGGGCTTCAAGAACGCGACGGGCTACGACCTCGTCGCCTGGACCCCGCAGCACGCCTCGCTCCGTCTTCGCGGATTCGACACCGAGCATCTCGAGCCGGCCTGCTTCTCCGACGAGGCCGACGCCTCGCAGATGGCGCCGGACATCGGACTGGACTTCATGACGTGGCTCTGGTTCTACTGGGAGGCCAAGGGCGGACTGGTCAAGGCGAGCCCCCTGCCGGACGCCGAGCAGTACGCGACGATGCTCGAGGGGCCGCTCACCTTCTATCTCGAGGGGGAGGGCGCGCATCAGGCCGTCCTCAGCGAGGGCGAGCCCCTGCTCAGTTCGGAGGCCAAGACGGCGCTTGTCGGCGGCAAGAAACTCTGCGCCGCGAAGTTTTCCGTCGCGTTCGGCAACGGCACATGGGAATGCCGCGTCGACGCCCGCACGTTCGCCTTCCGCGGCCTCAAGGTCCCGAAATCGGACGCCAAGGAGCCGGGCGAGCAGTTCCAGGCGCGTATGGAGATGCTGCAGACGTTCCTCGGCGTCTTTTGGGAACTCTACGGCATGTTCCTCGACATCCGCAAGGACGAGGAGGAGTGGAAGAAGACCGTCGACGAGATGAAGACATGGATTTCCGAGCGGGAGGCGAAGGCGTAGATGGGCAGACTGTTCGATACCGACGGCATCCGGGGCGTGGCCAACACGTTCCCGATGGATGTTTCCACCGTGCTCGCCGTGGGGCGGGCGACGGCGTATGTGCTCAAACGGGAGCATAAGGGCCTCAACCGGATCATCATCGGAAAAGATACCCGTCTCTCCGGGTACATGGTCGAAGACGCGCTTACGGCCGGCATCTGCTCGGTCGGCGTCGACGTGCTGCTCACCGGGCCGATTCCCACGCCGGCCGTCGCCTTCCTCGCGCGCTCCATGCGCTGCGTCGCGGGCATCGTCATCACGGCCTCGCACACCACCTACCGCGAGAACGGGATCAAAATCTTCGACTCGCAGGGCTTCAAACTGAGCGACGCGCTCGAGGCGGAGATCGAGAGACTCGCCCTCTCGGGAGAGCTCGACCGGCTTCCCGCCCCCGATTTCGACGTCGGCCGCGCCAAGCGCGTAGACGACGCGTGCGGGCGCTATATCGAGTTCTGCAAGGGCGCCTACCCGTTCGGGGCGACGCTCGCCGGCTTCAAGATTGTCCTCGACTGCGCCAACGGCGCGACCTATTCCGTCGCCCCGACGATCTTCCGCGAGCTCGGCGCCGAGGTGACCGTGCTTCACGCCTCCCCGAACGGCAAGAACATCAACGAGCGCTGCGGCTCGCAGTTCACCGCCGACCTCTGCCGGGCGGTCGTCGAGACCGGCTCCGACGCGGGCCTCGCCTTCGACGGCGACGGCGACCGCCTCATCGCGGTGGACGAGACCGGCGCGGAACTTTCCGGCGACCACATCATCGCGGTCTGCGCCAGCCACATGAAGCTCCTCGGACGCCTCCCGAACAACAAGGTCGTCATCACTCCGATGAGTAACCTCGGGCTCCGCCGCTATCTGGAGTCGCTGGGCATCGGATGGGTCGACGCGCCCGTCGGCGACCGCCACGTCCTCGAGTTGATGAGGAAAGAAAACGCGGTGCTCGGCGGCGAGCAGTCGGGCCACGTCATCTTCCGCGATGTCCATACGACGGGCGACGGCATCATTACCGCGCTCCAGCTTCTTTCGGTCGTCCGGGTCTGCGGACAGTCGCTCGGAGAGCTCTCGAAGATTGTGCGGAACGAGCCGCAGCGCCTCATCAACGTCGAAGTGGCGTCGAAGCCGGAGCTTTCCTCGCTCCCGGCCGTCGCCGCGCGGATCGCGGAGGCGGAAAAGGAACTCGAGGGGAAGGGCCGCGTCTTCGTCCGCTACTCGGGAACGCAGGACCTCTGCCGCGTCATGGTCGAGGCCGCGTCGCGGGACGATGTCGACCGCGTCGCCGAAACCGTCGCCGAAGCCGTCCGTTCCGCGATAGGGAAGGTGACGGGGTGATTGGATACTTCCGGCCGTCCGGTCGTTCCGGCCGGAACCCTTCAAATACGGTTTGCCCGAAAGAGCGCCCTTTGATATACTTTTCCTCCGTACACCCGTGTCTATGAAACGCGGACATTGTTTTATACCCTTTTGAAGTCCATTCCAAAGGATTCTGTCATGTCGCTCGAAGAAAAGAATCTCGCCCACGCCACCAAGAACATCGAGGTCCCCGAGGAGCTCGAGGAACTTTCCGCCTGGTGGAAGAAAAACGGCAATCTCGTCTCCACCGTCGTGCTCGTCGTCGCGCTCGCCGTTCTCGGGAAAAACCTTTGGCAGCGTCATGCGAAGGATGTCGCCTCGAAAGCGTCCATCGCGTTCGCCCAGGCCCGTTCCGTCGAGGACCTCGAGGCCGCCGCGAAGTCCTATCCCTCCTCCGCCGAGGCGCCTGTCGCGCTCCTCCGCATCGCCGGCGACCACTACCGCACCGGAAAGTACGATCTAGCCGCCGAGAAATACAACGACTTCCTGAAGAAGTTCTCCCGCCACGCCCTCGCGCCCACCGCCGAGCTCGGTCTCGCCCACGTTCAGGAGGCGAAGGGCGAGTTCGCCGCCGCCCAGGCCGCGTTCGACAAGTTCGCCGAGAGCGACGCCGTCCCGGCCTACCTCCAGAATCTCGCCCTGCTCGGCAAGGCCCGCTGCCTCGCTCTCCAGGGACAGAAAGACGCCGCCCGCACCATCCTCGACCGGATGATGGCCGACAAGGCCGGCACCGTTTGGGCCAATCATGCCGACGAGCTCGTCTCCGCGCTTCCGCGCCTGACGTTCACGAAGTCCGACTCCGCCGCCTCGTTCTCCGACGCGCTCCTCAACCTCGCTTCTGGAACGGCCGGGGAAACGACGGAGGAGGCCCCCGCTTCCGAACCCGCGCCCGAGGCCCCCGAGGCGCCGGCTCCCGAAGCCCCCGCCCCCGAGCCCGCCGAATAACACGTCTCTTTCCGGATCTCTTATTCAAAAAACTTCGCAGCGACCTTGAAAACCTTGTCGGCACTGCGGAGTTTTTTTATTCACAGGTTTCCCCAAAACGTCCCGCTCCGTCCCGCCGTTCCATCGTGTGGACATCCCTTTTTTCAGACCCCAAGCCGAGAGTCATGACCCGCGGGACAAAACGGGCTCTCCGATTCCCCCTCTCAACGTTCCAACTTCTCTGTCCATCAACTTTTCACCATGAAAAAAGCCATTCTTCCGCGCCCCGTCGGTCTCAAAGCCGAGTTTCTCACGAACCCGAACGGACTCCCGACCG
This sequence comes from Kiritimatiellia bacterium, assembly GCA_045643325.1. Lineage (GTDB taxonomy): Bacteria > Verrucomicrobiota > Kiritimatiellia > RFP12 > JAZUKQ01 > JAZUKQ01. The sequence continues at coordinate 5,443 of JAZUKQ010000316.1, forward strand.
CGACGCCGCGCCTTTCTTGGCGCCTTGAGGATACCCGTCTCGCGGCCGCGCAGACCGCCTACCGGATTACCGCCGCCGCGACACTCGAGAACCTTCTTGCCGGGAAATCCCTGCTTTGGGACACGAAGAAAGTCCCCTCCGACAAGCAGCTCGACATCGTTTGGGCCGGCAAGCGGCTCGGTTCCCGCGCGCAGGTGTTCTGGCGTGTTCTTCTTTGGGACAAGGACGGCAAGGAGACCGACTGGTCCGAGCCCGCCTCGTTCGACATCTCGCTTCTTTCCCCGAAAGACTGGTCCGCCAAGTGGATCGGTATTCCCGACGACCGCAACATCCCCGGGCGCCCCTCGCCGATGTTCCGGAAAGAGTTCGAGCTCGCCTCCGCCCCCGTCCGTGCCCGTCTCTACGCCTCCGCGTGCGGCGTCATGAACCTTTCCATCAACGGGAAACCCGCCTCGCCCGAGCTCTTCGCCCCCGGTTGGACGGACTACCGGAAACGTCTCCAGTTCGTCGCCTACGATGTGACGGATCTCCTTTCCGAGGGACCGAACGCGCTCGGCGCCGTTCTCGGAGACGGTTGGTGGTCCGGCCGGCTCGGATGGGGCAACAACCGGTGCCGCGGCGGCAATCAGCTTGCCCTCCTCGCGCAGCTCGAGGTCACGCTCGCCGACGGCTCCGCCGTGACGGTCGTCACCGATGATTCCTGGTTCGCGAGCGACAACGGCCCCGTCCGTTCCTCCGACTTCTACGATGGCGAGAAATACGACGCCCGGCTCGACCGGCCCGGTTGGGACGCGCCCGGCTTCGACAATCTTGGATGGTTCTTCCCGACGGTCCTTCCCGCTCCCAAGTGCGAGTTGGTCCCTCGCGTCGGTGTCGGTTGCCGCCGTCAGCAACTCCTTTCGGCCAAGACGCGCACCGAGCCCGCGAAGGGCGTCTACATCTTCGATCTCGGCCAGAACATGGTCGGCCACATCTATCTGGAGCTTCAGGGCAAGACCGGCGGCACCATCAAGGTCCGCTATGCCGAGATGCTCAACAAAGACGGGACGATGTACACCGCCAACTACCGCGCGGCGAAGTCGACCGACTATTACATCTGTCAGGGCCCCGGCGAGGGCAAGGACAAGGGCGAGATTTTCGAGACCGTCTTCGCCTCCCACGGCTTCCGCTATGTAGAGCTTTCCGGCGACTTCGCCGTCGCCCCGAAGTGCGAGGATCTTTCCGGCGTTGTCGTCCACTCCGAGATTCCGAAGACCGGCTCGTTTGAGTGCTCCGATCCGCTTGTCAACCGCCTCTATTCCAACATCACCTGGGGCCAGCGCGGCAACTATATCGAGGTTCCGACCGACTGCCCGCAGCGCGACGAGCGCCTCGGATGGACCGGCGACGCGCAGATTTTCGTCCGCACCGGCGCGTTTAACTGCGACGTGGCCTCGTTCTTCTCCAAGTGGGAGCAGGACCTTGTCGACTCGCAGACCAAGAAGGGCGCTTTTCCGGACGTCGCGCCGACTATTTTTGGCGACGGCGACGGACATTCGGCGTGGGGCGACGCGGGCGTCATCTGCCCTTGGACGATGTACCTCCACTACGGCGACACGGAGATTCTCCGCAAGCACTACGACGCGATGGCCGCCTGGGTGCAGTACTACGCGGACACGTCCGACGACTACATTCCCCGCAACTGGACGTATGGCGACTGGATCGCGATCGACTGCGCGCAGAACGAGTGGGGCAACATCGACTGCGGGCGCGCGCCGACACCGTGCGACCTGATCAACACGGCCTATTTCGCGAAGTGCGCGGCGATTCTGGCCGATGTCGCGAAGATTCTCGGAAAGGCGGCCGATTCCCGGAAGTACCTCGCTCTCCGCAAGAAGGTCGAGGAGGCTTTCCGCCGCACGTTCGTGACGGAGGCCGGCCGTGTCGTGGGCGACGCCCAGACGGGCTATCTGCTCGCTCTCGGGTTCGATCTCGTCACCGAGCCGAAGCTGGTGAAGAAGCTGGTCGACCGCTTGGTCGATCGGGTCGTCTCCCGCGGCACACAACTCACCACGGGCTTTGTCGGAACGCCGCTCCTTTGCCCGGTCCTTACTCGGTTCGGACATTCGGATCTCGCGTACAAGCTCCTTCTTCGCAAAGAATATCCGTCTTGGCTCTTCCCGATTGTCGACGGCGACGCCACGACGATGTGGGAGCGCTGGAACAGCTACACCTCGAAGCGCGGTTTCGGCGATGTCGGCATGAACTCGTTCAACCACTACGCGTACGGCGCGGTGGGCGAGTGGATGTATTCCGCGCTCGCGGGCCTGGATTTCGCGGAGCCCGGCTTCAAGAAAATCCGTTTCGCGCCGGTTCCCACGACCGAGTTCACCTCGGCCTCGTTCTCGCTTGAGACGCGCTACGGCCTCGCCTCCATCGCGTGGAAGCGGAAGGGGTCGAAGTTGACGCTCCATCTTGTCGTTCCGGCCAACACAACGGCCGTGCTCGAGCTTCCGGGGCAGGAATCGGTCGAATTTCCCGCCGGCAAGTTCAAGGTCGAAGCGAAAATCTGATAGAGAGACGGTCCGCCGAAGTTCCACGGAGTTGTCGCGCGCGGCGTGACGGCTCCGTGGATTTTTTTGAGCCATCGCGGAGGGGAGGGCGATCGTTGATTTACGCGGCGCGGAAGCCTCTCGCGCCGCCGGACTCCAACGATCCGTTCCAAGGGACGTTTTTCTGTCCCGTTTTTTCCCCGATCACCGGGAGGTCCGGAACGCGCCGACGCCGGCCGCCCAAAGCTCGCGCGTCGCGGAGTTGTACCGAAGAATGAGGGGCCGCGTGTACGGAATGTCGCCTGTAATCTCGGTCCACGATTCCCCGCCGTCCGTCGATTCGTAGACGCCCCCACCCGCGGAAGTGCCCCACACGACCGCCGAAATCCAGATTCTCCGCTCGTCCTCCGGATCGACGGCGATGCCGACCACGGTGATGTTCTCCAAATCCGTCGCCTTTTTCCACGTATTCCCGTGATCCCGGCTGATCCAGAGCTGCTTTCCTCCCGCCAACACCATGCCGGACGGCGCGGTCTCGACATTAAACACCCAATCCGAAACGGAGGTCTTCCGCCAACTGTTTCCGGAGTCGGGACTCACATACACTCCGGAATTCTCCCCGCAGGCGCCCCAGTAGAGACGGGAAGAGTCCAATGGATCGACGGCAAGACCGTAGAACATTCGGCGGCTCGCGGGTTGCGCGGAAACCCGCTCGAAGGTCTGTCCTCCGTTCTCCGAACGGAAGACGCCGCCTCCCTCGTTCTTTCCATCGGGATCTCCGTCGATGCCGAGATAGACGATGTCCGGATTTTTCGGGTCGGCGGCCATGGCGCGCGCGTAGCCGTCGCCCCACATCGTGTTGGCGTGCGGAATGTAGTCCGGAAGACCTGTCGCGAAGGCAAGCGTCTTCCCGTCGTCCTCCGTGACGAGGACTTGGTTCGGGTACTCGCGGTCGTGTCTCCACGCGGAAAGTGTGGTGAGAATACGCACCCGGCCGTCGGGAAGCGGCTGCGGAAGAACTCGCCATTGATGACCGCTCAACCCGGGCTTCCAGCGCCGCGGGGCCAGATTATGCCACGTCGCGCCGTTGTCGTCGGAGCGGAAAAGCCCCTCGTCCATCGCGACGGCGAACACCGAGCCGCCCAGGAACCGGAGATCGTGGAAACAGGTGATGTCGAGCCCTTTGGCTGTCTCGATCCACGTCGCGCCGGCGTCTTCGGAGCGGACGCAGTTCCAGTCCGCCGCGACAAGAAGACGGTTCGGGTCCGCGGGGCTGACGGCGAGCCCGCTCGCTCCGTAGAGCGCCCCGTTCTTCGGGCGTCCGGAAGGTTCCTCTGGCAATGTCGGATTCGCGTCCCTGTCGTGAACATACCGCCGGGTCTGGGACCACGTCGCCCCGCCGTCGCGGGTGACGAGACAGGCGCTGTTGCGGTTTCCGATGTCGACGATGGCATGGACGACCTTGGGGTCGCGTGGATTGACCGCGAGTTCGCGGACGGAATGCTTTTCGGACCAAGGCGGCGCCGGATCGGAACCTTCCGCTCCCGCGTTCTTTCCGTCCAGAGGCAGAAGACGTTTCCAAGTGAGTCCGGCGTCGTCAGACATCCAGACTCCGTTCTTTCCGGCGGCCGCGTAGAATGTTCCGGGGGCTGGGGAGAAGCCGCCCGCGATGTGTGCGGCGCCCGCGGGGGCGGAGACGACACAGGTCCAGGTCGCGCCGGCGTCGGCGCTCCGGAAAAGCCCGTTTTTCGAGACCGCCGCGAAAACGAGCGACGAATCGGAATCCGAAACCGCGACGGCCGAGACCGGCGAACGCTCGGCGGGGGCGGGGCCTTCCGGTTTCCCGGCGGGCTTGGCCGAGAGGTAATCGAGCTCGGTCCACGTCTCGCCCGCGTCCGACGACTTGTAAAGGCGCCCCGAACCGCCGCCCGCATAGACCGTGCGTGAATCGTCGGGAGAGACCGCGATGCCGCGGATTGTGGCGGAACGTTTGGCGGAGAGGTCGATTCCGCTTTTCCGGGTGGCGGCGAGCGGCGTCCAACGCGCGCCGGCGTCGTCCGACCGGGCCATGCCGTCGACGGTCATGCAGTAGAGGACGCGCGGGTCGCTTTTCGCGACGGCGAGGGCGTATACGGCGTAGTTCTGGAGACCGCGGTTGACAAATGTCCAGCTCTTTCCGCCGTCGGTCGATTTATAGATTCCGAGCACATCGCCTCCCATGTACGCGACATCGGGGTCGGCGGGGTCCCAGACAGCGGACCAAAACCAGCCTCCTCCGCCCCAGCCGCAGTTCTCCCAATGGACTTCCGCGGCGGACAGAAACGAGGACAACGAGAGGACGGCGCAGGCCGGACAAAGAATGCTTCTCATGGAAATCGACAGGGATCCTCGAAATGGAAAACAACCGAATACGACAGATTCCTCAAGCGGAACCGGTTTAGATGCAGTTTCCTTCAAGCAAAAATAATATAAAAAAAGGTTTGACGGCGCAACCGGCCCTGGATTCACGTCCGACCGGGCGCGTCTGCCCATGGGCGACGCTTTACCCGCTCGCCCATAGCAGGGGTTTTATGCGCCCCGGGAGCATTCCCGCAGGAGACCGCGCGCCCCGGGCGGCGCGGGGCGACCCGTTTCGCAGCGAATACCCGACGGCCTGACCAGAAAAAATTGTCGGATTCATGATTGACTTTTTCTCTCATCTTTTCCATACCAGCGTCATGAAACGCGACCGCACATTTTGGATGTCCGCTCTGTTTTTGGCTTTGATCGGCACCCTCGGAGCTGATCCAAATGTCTGGACGGGAGGGATAGGCGACTGGAACGACGTTTTGTTCTGGAGCGACGGATCCGTGCCTGTCGCGCTTTCAGACGACGTGCTCATCGACGGCGACCCCGCGATCGCCTCCTCGGTTTCCACGACGCTGACGAACACGGCGCATACTGCTGGCGTCACAATCGTCGACGAGGGTGACTCGCTCACCATGAAAGGCAAGGCCGGCGGCAGCTCCAGTTCCTACACCGGCATCACGTTCGCCGGATTCCAAAACGCGGGAAATGTGTCCTTCTCCGGAGGTTCCTCCTCCAAGTCGCACGGCAACTCGTTCGTCATCACCGTTAACGGTCCTGCGACGAACTTCGTCATGAACACCGCGACCGGCGTCATCGAGTACAAGGGAATCAGCAACTACCGTCGCGGTTACGGGCACTTCTATGTTCCCGGCCATATTCAGAACGACGGCGTCGTCAAGGCGACCGCCGTGAACACGCAGAACGGCGGATACGTCAATTTCCGCCTCTACACCCGGGGCGAGGACGAGGTCCGCTACATCGACAACGGGGAGACCTGGCTTTTCGGACGCGGCGGGGGCACCGTCTGGTGCTGCCTGACGACCATCGCCACCAACAAGGTCTTCGCCCTGGACGGGACCGGCACGGTCTATCTCGCCAGTGGGTTTACCGACGCCGCCTCGCTCTCCATGATCGGCGCCGGCGCCTCCGGCGTCAAGATTGTCAACGAGGCGGGGCACACCGTCGCCGGTTCCGGCAACATCGGCCATTCCGGATCGAACACGAGCTCGTCCCAGGCAAAAATCAGCCTGACCGCTCCCGCTTCCGTCACGAACAAGGGCGCCATCCTCGCGCGGCGGCTGGTGGTCGACGACGTGACCAGCTCGGTCGACAACCTCGTCATCGGGGCCGGCTCGTGCGCCATCGGCAACGCCCCCGGCGCCCGGATTGTCGCGGGCGAGGCGGAGCTTCCCTGCAATGTCCAGATCGGCGGAACGTCCGGCGCGGGAAGTTTCGTCAACGAGGGGCTTTTGGAGGCCGGTCCCTTGAGCGAGTTCCTCTTCTCGTCGAACATGACCGCCTCCGTCGGCGGCGAACTGCGCGGCACCGGGACGTTCCGTTTCGCCCCGCGGAATCCGGAGGGGACCGAATACCGCACGCTCGAGCTCCAGGCGTTGGTCCGCCCCGGCGATTCCGCCAACGGCGACGGAACAGGCGCCTCGGGCGTCGGCACGCTGCGTTTCGGTTCGCCCGTCGCCTTTGGCGAGAACGCAGTGATCGAGCTGGACCTGTTGGACGCGGAGGAAGAGGCCGGCGTGGGGTTCGACTCCATCGCCGTCGAGGGCGAATGCTCGTTGGGCGGCACGGTCCGCGTCGTGTCGGGGGACCGGGATCCGGCCGGAAAAACCTTCCGCATCCTGACCTGCGCGCCGGGGCTTCTCGTCGACAACGGCGTGGAATGCGAACCTTATCAGGAAGGCCGCAGATTCCTGTTGGCCTTCGACGTCGAAGCCGGAACGGTGGACGCCGTGTTTCCGCCTTCCGAAACCCTTTTCCTTATCCGCTAGACCCGCAGGATTCTCCTTCGTCCGTCCCTCGGGATTCGGTGAGGCATACGACGCGGCGTTCTCTTCCGAAGAGGCGGCGGCGGTCGGATGATTGTCTCGCGTTTTCTCTTGGAAAGGCAGAACCTCGCGAAAAAAAAGTGCGGTGCGGAAACTTCTTCGAGCGCCGTCGCTTGTCGTAGCTGCCGCTGCGTCGGATTGTCCAATCCGCGTCGCGCTGTACAAATTCAAAAGGATTTCCTTCGTTTTCCTTTGTGTTTTCGCATGGTTGAAACAATTTCTGCAATTTAGAAAAATATTTCTTTTATCCGAAATTTAAATTCTGCGCGGAAACTTTCCGGATACAGGAGCGCAAGCCAAGACAACCGGCGGACGACGACTCAAAACGGACACATCGAAACAGACGCCTCTCCGAAATCACGAGAAGTCCGAATGTTGTTGCGTTCCGGCCTCTATTCCGATACACTGTGCAACTGTTGCGCCAACCTTCTTTTCCATTCGTGAAACGATTTTGCGTTTTCCGAATCAATCCAACGGTCCGATTCACAGAAAAATGAAACAGCAACTGTCCCTCCTTCTTCTGCTTTCTCTTTCCGCCTCAGCGGCGCTTCCCTCGTTCCTCACAGACGAGGCGCGCGCGGGGCTTCTCGCGCGTATCCAGACGCTCGATCCATCGCTCCAAGGCATCGTCTTCGACGCCGACGGCGACGGAAAGGTTTCCATCGAGGAGCAAGACCTCGGCCGCCATCCGCTCACCCAGCTCATTTCGCCCGCCGCTGTCGAAAAGGGGACGGATATTCCTTGGTCGCCCGACCTCTTTTCCGAATGGTTGATGTACTGCCTTGTCCCCGCGGACCTTCCCGAGGGCCCCGTGGAGAAGTTTCCCGCGCGAGGTCTCCGCGAAAGCCAGGAGACAATCCGTCCCGAAGGCGCTTCCGCTCCCGTCCGGACCGCCGACGGTCTCGTCTTCGGTCCCGGCGCGTTTCTTTCCGCCCCGCGCGAACGTGACGCCCGCTGGTTCTACCGCTGGGGCGCGCTTCTCTTCAAACTCGACGCGCCGGACACCTCCGCCCCCGCTCGTGAGACAGTGCTCCTCGATGTCAACTCCGGCCGAGGACCCTCGCGTTCTTCGCCTCGCGTCGCCTATTCTCAGGAGACCGGACTTTCCGTCCAGTTCGTCGGCCTTGGCAACGGCGTCGACACCCGCCGCGCCGTCACGAAGACGGCCGTCGCCGACGGGAAGACCTGGAACATCCTCGTCTTCGGCATGCGCCAGGGCAACCTTTTCGCCTCGCTCAACGGTTTGCCGTTCGGTCCGGAATCGCCGCAACCCGGACGTTTCTCCACTCCTCAGATGAACGAGAAGGACGTCTCGACCTACATCGGATCCAAGGACGGCGCGGGATGGACGCTCGGAGCGCTTCTTCTCGGACAGACGGAACCTTCCGAAGCGACGGTCCGTAAGCTTGAGGGCTGGGCGGCGCACGCGCTCGGCGCGGAGGTTTCGCTTCCCGGCGGCCATCCGTACAAGGTCTCCGCCCCCGTGCTCGATCTCGAGGACCTTCCGCACCGATACACCCACGACTCCGCCGTCTGGGACAAATGGCTCGAGGGCATCAAGGACAAGACGTTTACCCGTGCGAACGCCGGCGGACCGCGCGTGGTTCCCGAGGGATTCCGCCGCGTCTTCTTCGACGATTTCGACCTCTTCCGCGTCTCCGACAGCACGTCCGGAACCGGCAATCTCTGGATGGCTCCCGGATGGAACACCGCGGTCGGAGCGAACGCGCAGCTCATGGCTCCGCGCCGCGATCCGGACGTCTATCCGCACGACGGGGCAAAAGGTGTCCAACGTCTCTCTCTCGTCAAGAAAAACGACCGGTTTTTCTCGAGCGGAATCGTCTCCGTCAACGACCTCGGCCAAGGCTATTCCTGGACCGGTCCGAAAGTATTCCGCACGCGCGTCATGTTCCCGAAAAAAGACCCGAAGAAGATTCCGGGAGGTCTCTTCCCCGCGTTCTGGTCGTACGGTACGGAGTTCCTGTATTGGCGGACGTCCAACCGTATCGAATGCGACTTTTTCGAGCTCGACGGCCTCGGCCCCGCCTACTACAACGGGCTCTCCACCCATGTGCACTATCCGCACGTCAAGAGTTCCTTTGTCGCGAACACCAACAGCTATCAGCGAGGCAAGGGATACGGCGGAGTATTGGACGAGGAGAAGGCGAAGATTCCGGGCGGCTTCACAATCTGGGACGGCGTGTACCATACTTGGGAATTCGTCTTCGACACGGAGACGACGTTCGTCAATATCACCGTCCCCGATCCGGAACGCCCCGGCGAGGACCGCTGGGTGGAGGTATTCCGCATTCCGACTTCTCCGACCTATCTCGAGCGCCTCTATCTTCTCTACGACTACGCGCTCAAGGCGAAACAGGGAACGCCGGGGGACCGCGAGGACTTCTTCATCGACTGGGTAGAGGTTTACCAAAAGGCGGAGCAAGTCGACCGTGTTCCGGAGATCTTCGCCGCGCGGCCGGAGATTGTGGGCAAGGCCGAGGTGGGCGGAAAACTCGTCTGCCGCGCGTCCGCCCCTGGAATCACGGACTTCCGCTACTATTGGTTCGTGGACGACCAGCCGATCACCTACGGCGCCTCCGAGGAATTTATCGTCGGACCGAAATACGCGGGGCGCGTGATCCGCTGCATGGTCAAGGCCGTCGGCGCGCGCGATATGCCCGAGGTATGGACCGCGGCCGTCCGTGTCCCCGCCGATGAGGAGCTTCTCTCCGGAAAAATGCTGAAATAGCGGCCAACAATCAAACCGCCGGACGGCGGGACGAGAGAGCACCGTCCTTCTGTCCGGTGGAATCGTTGTATCGGGTGTCTTCCCGACAGGCGGAAATGTCCGGCGCGGTTCCGCCTGTCGTTCCGGTCAATCGAACACGTGCAGCACGTCGGAAACAGGCTCGGCGACAGTGTCGCCCATGACAGGATCGCCCTCAAGCCACTCGGGATTCTTCGTCCAGACGCCTTTACCCTCCGCGAGCGAGGCGGAGACATCGAGAATACGCTGGTTGGAACTGCCTCGGAACCGGAGAAGCCGGTTCTTCTTCGCCATCACGAACGGCCCGTCGATGAGGATGTCCGTCGCGCGGAGAAGCCGCAACTGCCCGGGATGGCCCATGGCAAGAATCGCCTCGAATGTGAAGCCCGTGAAGACCGTGATGTCATAGCCGTCCGCGCGTAATCTCTCGGCGAGTTCCGCCACGGCCTCCGGCTGGAACATCGGGTCGCCTCCGGAGAATGTGACTCCTGTCTGAAGCGGATTGCGCTTCACGCGCTGGTACAGTTCGTCGACCGTCCAGTCCTTGCCCGCGCCGAACTCATGGGTCTGCGGGTTGTGGCATCCGGGGCAATGATGTCCGCAGCCTTGGACGAAAAGGACGAAACGGAGACCGGGGCCGTCCGCGATGGCGTCCTCGTCGAACCCGGCGACGTTGATGACGCCGGGGGTGGGGACCGGACTCTCGCTACTGAGGACGGTTGAGAGAAGGGAGACCATGCTTGACCCTGTCGTGCTCTTCGGAGCGTTTGGCGTTGTTGAAGCGGTCCAGCGTGCCCACAAGGTAGCCGGTAATGCGGCGGATGCGCTCGAAACCGACGAGCTCGTCGTGCTCGTGACGACCGCATTTGGGACAGACGTCGCCCTCAATAATCCCGTTGTATCCGCAGACAGGATCGCGGTCGACGGGATGGTTCACGGAGCCGTAGCCGATGCCCGCGTCGTGCATGGCGCGGACGACGGACTCGAACGCCTTCGTGTTGCGCGCCATCTCGCCGTCAAGCTCGACATACGTGATATGGCCCGCGTTGGTAAGGGCATGGTACGGCGCCTCGATGCGGATTTTTTCGAACGACGAGATTTTGAATCCGACGGGGACGTGGAAGCTGTTGGTGTAGTAGTCTTTGTCCGTGACGCCCTTGATGACGCCGTAGCGCTTGACGTCCATGCGGACAAAACGGCCGGAAAGCCCTTCGGCGGGCGTCGCGAGCAAGGTGAAGTTAAGCTGTGTGTCGGCGGATTTCTGGTCGAGATAGGCACGCATGTGCTTGACAATCTCGAGTCCCTTCTCCTGCATCTCGGCGCTCTCGCCGTGATGGTGCCCGTAGAGGGCGCAGAGTGTCTCGGCGAGACCGATGAACCCGACGGAGAGCGTGCCGTGCTTGATGACCTCGCGGACCTTTTCGTTCCAACGAAGTTTGTCTGAATCCATCCAGACGCCCTGGCCCATGAGGAACGGGAAGTTCTTCACGCGGCGCTCGGCCTGAATCTCGAAACGATCGAGAAGCTGGCGGGCGACAAGGTCGAGCATGCCGTCGAGCTTCTTGTAGAACTCGGCGACGTCGCCCTTGGACTCGATGGCGAGACGCGGGAGGTTGATGGACGTGAACGAGAGGTTTCCGCGGCCCGTGGCGATCTCGCGGGAGCGGTCGTGGACGTTGGCGAGAACGCGCGTGCGGCAGCCCATGTAGGCGACCTCGGTATCGTGGTCGCCGGGCTTGTAGTATTGAAGGTTGAACGGCGCGTCGACGAACGAGAAGTTCGGAAACAGGCGCTTCGAGCTGACGCGGCAGGCAAGCTTGAAAAGATCGTAGTTCGGCTCGCCGGGATTGTAGTTGACACCGTCTTTGACGCGAAAGATCTGGATGGGGAAGATCGGTGTCTCGCCGTGGCCGAGGCCCTGCTCCGTGGTGAGCAAGAGGTTGCGCATGATCATGCGGCCCTCGGGGGAGGTGTCGGTGCCGTAGTTGATGGAGCTGAACGGCGTCTGCGCGCCGGCGCGGCTGTGCATCGTGTTGAGGTTGTGGATAAGGGCCTCCATCGCCTGGAAGGTGGCCTTGTCCGTCTCCTCGGTCGCGGTGGCGCGGGCGTACTGAACGGCGCGGCGCGCGGTCGCCTCGTCGGTTTTTTCGGCGATGGCGGCGACGAGCGCCTTGTCGAACGCCGGCGTCTCGGAGAGGCAGGGGTGCTCGTCGCTCGAGGTCTCGGCGTCGAGGATGAGGCGCTTCACGGCCTCCCGGTCGTACGCGGCGTCGGGGACGAGAAGCTTGAGCGCGGCGAGCAGGTCCTCGCGGTAGCGTTTCTCATACGTCTTGGCGACTCCGGGGGCAAGGTCGAAGTCGAAGTGACAGATGGACTGTCCGCCGTGCTGGTCGTTCTGGTTGGCTTGGATGGCGATGCACGCGAGGGCGGCATAGCTGCGGATGTCGTTGGGTTCGCGGAGGTAGCCGTGGCCGGTCGAGAAGCCGCCCGTGAAGAGCTTCTTCAAATCGATCTGGCAGCACGTCATCGTGAGCGCGTAGAAGTCGAAATCGTGGATGTGGATGTAGCCGTCGCGATGGGCCGAGGCGATATCCGGAGAGAGCAGAAACATCTCGTTGTACGCCTTGGCCGCGGTGGCGCCGTACTGGAGCATGGTGCCCATCGGGGAGTCGCCGTCGACATTCGCGTTGTCGCGCTTGAGGTCGCTGTCGGTCGCGTCCTTCGAGGTGAGCTCCTGAAACTTCTTCATGAGATCCGTGTGCTTCTCGCGGATCGCGGTGCGGTCGGCGCGATAGCGGATGTAGCTCTTGCCGACTCGCTCGAAGCCGCCTTTCAGGAGCGCGTCCTCCACCGCGTCCTGCATGTCCTCGACGGATGGAACCGTCTCTCCGAACTTCTTTTCGACCGCCTCGACGGCGGCGTGCGCGACGCGCTCGGCGTCCTCGTCGCTCCCTTGTTTTTCCACCCTCATCGCTCTCGAAACGGCGCACAGCACCTTCTCGAAATCGAACTCGACCACGCGGCCGTCGCGTTTAACAATCTTAGTCATGTCGGATTTCTTGAAAAAGAAAAGATAAAATCAAAAATCGTTTTCCGAAAGGGTCTTATCCATTTTCGAACCATCCGTTCCCGGACCGTTCGGAAGTGCGGGAAGACCAGATTCGGAAGGGGAGAATCCCGCCCTCTCCCGTGCGGAAGAGGAGTCGTCCGTCACCGGCCGACAGGGGAGAATTTACCCCATATCCTTCCCCGGGTCAAGCCCCCTTTTCGACCACTTGTCAACAGGTTGTGAACAGCTTCTATGAAACCCGCGTCAATTGCGGTTCGAGCCGATTTTTATAGAAGCGGTTCATGTTTTGAATAAAAATTCCGTTTACGACATCCAGAAACCTTCGTATACTTCAACCGCCGGGCCGGCGAGCGTCGCGTCACTTCCGGGGCCGATTCCGACGGTCAATGTTCCGCCGATGGAGGTGCGCACATTCACTTCCTCTCCGAGGCCCCACACGTCACGCATCGCGGCGACGCAGGCGACGGCCCCCGTCCCGCACGCCCCGCTCTCCTCCTCGACGCCGCGCTCGTAGGTCCGCATCCGGACCGAACCGATTCCTGTCCGCTGGACAAAATCGACGTTGGTCCCGGCGGGGGCGAAGGCGGGGTCCCACCGGACGGCACGTCCGATGCGCGCGACATCCACCGCGTCCACGTCTTCGACGGCGGCCACCGCATGGGGAACACCGCTGTTCACCCGCGAGAATGTCCAGTCGTGTCCGTCGATCCGAAGTCGGACCGGTTCCTCGTGCCGGACCCGCGGCATCCGGATCCGGACAAGTCCCGCCAGCGGATTGTCGTCGAGCACGGCGACCTCGAGTGTTCCCGCGCCGGTCGCCATGCGGAACGCGGTCCGGTCCACGAACCCGCGCCGGAACGCGAAAAGCGCGGCGCATCGGGTCCCGTTGCCGCAGAGTTCCGCTTCGTGTCCGTCTGGATTAAGGAAGACCAGACGGACGTCGGCGTCAGATCCCTGTTCCGGCGGGAGAAGGATGAGCACGCCCTCGCAGCCGACTCCCGTGCGGCGCGCGGCGCGGCGCGCGATGGCCTCCGGGTCGGTCCACGGCCAGTCCGTGACCCGTCCGTCGAGCACGATGAAATCGTTGCCCGCCCCGTGCATCTTGAGGAAGGCGGAGGAGTTCGGCGCGCCGCTCATTTCCAGTCCTCCTTCAGATCTCCCCACGGGAGCGTGTCGAAACGGAACGTACCGGTGACGGCTTCGTCATACGCGGGGAGCTTGGCGTCGGGCTCGAAAAATCCGACAATCTCGGTATACCGCTCGAGCGCCTTCGCCGCGTTGCCCCGGCGGGCCTCGATGCGTACGGCGTCGAACAAAAGTCCGATCCACGCGGCGCGGACGCCATGAAATCTGTGGCCTCGCGCGGTCTCCCGGAAGTAACTGAGCGTTCCGTCGAGCAGACCGACATTCGGCGTGACCTCGCCCATATAATTCTTCGCGTCTGGATTTCCGGCGATGCGGCCCGAGTTCTGAACCATCTGTACGAGCGACTGGTAGACGAGGCGCCGGCACGCGAGCAGGTCTTTTTCGGCGGCGCGTTCGACGCCCTCGAGCGCCCAATAGACGGCGCTCGCGCCGGGAACCCGCCAGTCGAACGCGCCGAAACGGGCGTCGATCTCCGCCATTTTCCGCGCGTCGAGTCCGTATTCCTTTGCCAGTTCCGTCGCGGCGTCCGACCCGGGGGCGGGGGGGACTCCGGCGGGTCCGAGATATTTTCCAAGGCCGCGCGCCCACTCCCGGCGGTAGTAGCCCGCTGCGCGGTCGACATCCGTGCCGAGTTTGAACTGGAGTGTCCAGGCGAGCTCGCGGCGGGTGCGGGCGTCCTTCGGATTCAGACGGACGCCGCGGAACTCCAGAAGTCGGATGCCCGCCTCGACCCAGCGCCAGCGGTCCTCGATACGGGTCTGCATCGCGCAGACGTTGAACGAGAGGTTCCAACCGTGATAGGCCCAGACCTCGCCGTTGTCCGGCTCCAGCGCGGCGATCCACTCCGAGAGTTGGACGAGTTCGACGAACCGGCCCTCCTCCTGAAGACTTTCCGCGCGGAGCCAGAGGAGGTCGGCGATGACGCCGCGGAATCCGCCGAGCGCCACATTGACGAACTGGAGGACGGGCGTTCCGCCGCCGGTCGTCGCGTCGGCGCGCGCGCCGCCCCCGCGGGAGTGAAGCAGGCGGAGGGAACACCACCCTGAAGCGGCGAGCAGAAGAACGCCCGCCAGACATCCGATCAAAAAGCGTTTTTTCATGAAATCAATCGAAATCCGGCAATTTTTCCGGAACAACCATATCCTATCATACAGAAGGATGTCCGGAAAGATTGAAACCCCTGATGGCCGCCGCGGCGTATCTCAGATTCACATCGGTCTGTCATGAGATATCAATTTGGGGTGGACGTAAGATATGCCCGGAGAGCTGTTAATCCATTTTCCTTATATTTTTCCGAAATTTAAATCATAGGCGGGAGGGCGGAACGGACGGGGCGAGGGGGGGGCGGTCATGCCGTGCCGGCGCCGGACTCGGTGTACCCGAGGAGGAAAAGAAGCCGGCGGTAGAGCTGTGTCGGGGTTTTCCCGTAGTCCGCGAGAAGTTTCTTCGTGAGGGCGCGCGAGCGCTCGAAGTCTTGGCTCCGGACGTCTTGAAGGCGGGTTTGGACGGCTCGTGTGGCCTCTTGGAGCGGGACGGTCGAGTGGGGGAGGAGCCATTCCGCGGGGCAGGGCTGCTTGATTTCCGAGGCGTCGCGGAGGCGTTGGGCGAGACGTTTCAGCTGGAGGGCGCTCTGGTAGTGGCGGAAAATCTCGGGGCAGTGTTCCCGGAGCCAGCCCTTGATGCCCGGATTGCGGCCCCGGTATCGGCCGTCGGGCGCGGGGATGGAGCGGTTGTTGACGCGCGCCTCGAGGTCGTTGAGCGCGGAGCCGAACCGGACGGCGTCCTCCGTGGAGTCCTTGCGGCGGGCCCAGAGTTCGAGGAGGGCCTCGGGGGACGGGGGAGGGTTCAGCGAGGTGCGGAGCACGTGTTTCCAGGGGTTGGGCGGCGGAACCTGCGGCAGGCGGGCTCTCTCGTGGGTCCGGAGGCGTCGGGAGAAGAGCTCGTAGGTGCGGACGAGGACGCCGAGGATACAGAGGGATCCGTTGATGATGAGGAACATCGGGAGCAGGAACAGCAGCGAGACGTAGGCGTCCGCCTGCCGGGCGCGGTTCGGCTCGAGCAGTGCGTCCTCCGACGCCTCTTTGATCGCGTCCCAGACCGGCCCGTTGAACAGGAAGAGCGGGGAGTCCACCCCGTCCCCTTTGCGT
>JAZUKQ010000317.1:0-26112 GCA_045643325.1 Kiritimatiellia bacterium
AGCGCCGTGCAGCCGTTGAATACGAACGTGGACTGGATGATCGTCGAAGACGTCGCGTCGAACGTCACGTTCGTCAGCGCCTTGCAGCCCTGGAACGCCCCGCGCTCGTAGTTTCCGCCGATTTCCAGAAGACCCGGCCCGAAGGAGACGGACGAGATGCCGGTACCCTGGAACGCGGAGTCGGCCACGGACGTCGCGCACGGAAGGGAGACGTCGCCGAACATCTTCGCGTCGCCGCGGAAACAATACTGGGGAACGGTCGTCAGGCCCTCCGGAAGCGTCGAGCCGTCGATCTCGAGTCCCGGGCAATCCGCGAACGACGAGGTGCTGAGCGTGGTCAGCGTCGATGGGAACACGACCGTTCCCTCGGCGTTGTCGCAACCCGCGAACGCCGCCGTGCCGATGGACACAAGCCCCTCTCCGGGCAGCGTGAGAAGCCCGACGCTGAGGCATTGCGGCTCGATTCCCTCGGGCTTGTAGCTGGACTCCTTGTTGTGCCGCCCGAACGCCGGATTCAGCGCGGAAATGACGTAGGCCGTCTGATTCCCGTCTTTCACGGGAACCGAGAAATCGAGCGGACTCGGCGCGTTCGGCCACTCCGCCACCGCGCCGACGGCCAGCGTCCCGTCGTTCGCCAGCGTCGCGGCGAATTTCCACGAACCGCGCGAAATCGTCCCCTCGGTCGCATCGTACAGCCAGTAGTCGGCCGGCCGCGCCGGGGTCTCGAACGAGACGGCCGTGTTCGTCGTCGCGCCGAACTCGCTTTCGGCGACCACCTGGACGGAATACTGCGTCTCGGGAGTCAGATCGGCGAACGAAAAAGCCCCGAAATCCGTGTTGACGGACGAGAGGGGCTGCTCGCCGGCAGTCGTCAGCTCGACCGTGACCGTGCCGCCGTTGAGCGTGTCGCCCGAGACTTCGATGACGGCGCTCTCATGCGTCAGAGACGACACCGAAACCTCGTTGATCACCGGCGGAGCCGCCTTGGCACGGTAGGTGAAGTATCCCGGCTTCCCGTTGTCCGGATCGTCGATGCGGCCGTATTCCTTCGTCTTGTTCTGAACCGTGGCGTACGCCGTCCCGGCGCCGCCGACGAGGCTGTTGCATCCGTTAAAGGTTTTGCTGTCGTCGCTTCCCGCCCAAGTGAAAAGCTCGGTGACGTAGATCGTCTTGAGCTTCGACATTCCCGCGAACATCGACCGGCAGTCGGTCACCGTCGTGAACGACGTCAGGTCCAGCGTCTCGATCTTGCTGCACCCGTTGAAGAACGCGCGGAACTGCATCGTCGCCGTTTCGAAATGGGAAAGGTCGAGCGAGGTGAGGGACGAGCATCCGCTGAACATGTACGAGCAGTACCCCGCCCTGGAGGTGTCCAGATACTCGAGATGGACCACGGACGTCAGCCGGGAGAACCCGGAAAACCAGTAATTGAGGTTGACCGGTTTGTACGCCGCGAACGACGCGTCGAAAACGACGGTGGTCACGGACGACTTCGGCGCGGGCGACGCACTGTACCACACGGGTTCCGTGTTATATTTGTTCTCCGTCGGAATGGCGTACTGGGTGATGCCGTCGCCCTCGTACGTGTTTTCGTCGTAGTAGAACGTGAACGTGTTCTCGGCGGAATCCCACACGGCCTTCGGCGTGGGATCGGCGACCGACGTGAACGCGCAGGAGAGCGTTGCGAGCGCAATCGTGGACAGGGAGAGTTTTTTCATGGAATGTTCGATTGGTGGTGTGGGTGGTGGAAACGGTTGGGGACGGAAAAATGCCCGGGGAAGCGCCGCCGGCGTCACTTTTCCAGCATGATGTCGCGGATGGCCTCGATCTCGGCGTCCGTAATGCCGATTTCGTGAAGATACGCGATCACGTTTTCGGCGATGGACTTGCCGCCGCGCTTCGACGTTTTCGGATCGAGCTCGCCGAACATGCCGGCGGCTTTGCGGCAATAGCGCAGGCGGGCCAGGTTCTGGTTGAACGAGGGAAGCTCGTAATCGTTGTAGATCTGTTCGTCGGTGCGGCCGAGGATGCCGTCGATCATGACGCCGATGGTCCCCGTGCGGTCGGATCCGACCGCGCAGTGGAAGTAGATCGGGTAGTTCTCGCGCTGGGTGAACTCGCGGATGATCTCGGCGAACTTCGGGACCATTTCCGGATGCGAGATGTGGTACGGCCAGACACCGTGGAAAACGTGCCGGCATCCGACCTTCTCAAGCCCGATGTGATTGTATTTCTCATCGGCCTCCTTCGCCTCGTCCTCGCCGCGCAGGTCGAGCTCCGTCCGGATGCCGAGCATGTCGACGTAGAACCAGCGCAGTTCGCCGAGGTCGGTCTCGACGCTGCCGTCGAAGAGGCTGCGTCCGTGCGTCGCCTGCCCGCGGTAGATCAGACCCTGGCGGACCTTGCGGCCCTCCGCGTTCACGCCGCCGCCGAGATCGCGGAAGTTGAAGGCGGGCATCGCGATGAGGCGCGGCGCGGCGTCCGCGGTCGTGAACGTGCGGACGTCCGAAACGACTTCCGCGCCGGCCCCGTCTTTCGCGACGACACGCCACCAGTATTTCGTTCCGAGCTTCAGAAACCACGGGCGCTTGCCGTCCGCGCCCTGGCCGAGCTTCTCGACGACCGGCTTCGCGAAATCCTCCGTCTCGGAAAATTCGATGCGGCCCTCCGCGATGGTGAAATCGCTCGTCCACCGGAACGGTTTCCACGTCTTGGATTCCTCGATGGAACGCTTGTAGAGCGCCTCGGTCCACTCGTTGCGCTCGTAGAAATTGTAGCGGCGCTCCCATTTCTTGACACGCGTCGCCTTCGGGCTTCCGGCGGCGACCCACGCGTCGTATTTCGCGTTCTGCTCGTCGCGGCGCTTGATCTCGTCCGCGCTCAGCGGCGGCTCTTCGGGGCGGACGCTGCGTTCCGCCGGATGCGAAAGGAACTCCTTCACGCACGGCGAATGCGTGTCGTAGAGAGCCCCGTCGTCCGGCGCGTCCAGCCGGATGGAGGCGCCGTTCGCCGCGAGGCTGAGGGCGGAGGCGAGGACCGTAAGGAAAAACTGAATTTTCATGAGGAAGTTCGGTTGGGAAAACACATGGGAAGCATAAGCGGAATAATACTTCTCATTGTAAAAAAAAACGGAAAGGATTTCAATCAGCAAACGCGAAGGAAAAACACTTCACTTTTTTCGCAATCCGGAGTATACTCGACCGCGATGAAAGCGCATCGAAAGTCTGGAGCGAAACCTCGGATGCGGACAATCTGCGTGTCCTTCGACCTGATGCTGGACGCGCATCGCCGGAAATTCCGCGGAGTCATGAACTACGCCCTGAAAGTGGGCTGGAATGTGGAGGCGATCGGCGGCTATCTGGCCCCCGACCTGCGCTCCCCGTCGGACTTCAACGCCTACGACGGCATCATTTTGGACAAGCCGCAGTACCTCTCGGAGGGAAGCTGGGAGGACGTCACGCGGTCCATCGTCCTCATCGACACCGACCCGCAGTCCGGCGAGGGGCCGCGTGGATGCCCCGAAATCCACTGCGATTCCCGGGCGGTGGGCGAGATGGCGGCGGAGGCGCTGGCGTCGCTGCGGGCGGCCTCGTATGTCTTTGTCCCCGGATTCACGCCGGATTTTTGGTCCGCCGAGCGGGGACATTCCTTTTTCGAGGGTCTGCGAAGGCGCGGCCTCCAGGGCGATTTCTTCGGTCAGAACGACTTCTTCGACCAAAGCGACTTTTTCCGCCACGACGTGTCCCTTTTGGAGACCGAGCGCGACCGTCTGGCCGAATGGCTTCTCTCCCGTCCCCGGCCGGTGGCCGTCTTCGCCGCCAACGACGCCGTCGCCGCGTTCGTCTACGCGGCGTGCCGCCGGGTACGGCTCTCCATTCCGGACGATGTGTATGTCCTGGGGGTCGACAACGACGAGACCATCTGCGACTTCTCGCGTCCGACGCTCTCGAGCGTTCTCGTCGATTTTGAGTCCTGCGGCTACCGGGCGGCGGAGCTCTTGGACGGTATCCTCGGCGGTCGGCGCCGCGCGCGCTCCGGGGGGGGGCACACGTTCTCGCCGCTTTCGGTCGTCCACCGGACCAGCACGCGCCCGCGCCCGCCGCAGACGGACGTCCGCCTGAGCGCCGCCCTCGACGTCATCGAGCGGGACGCCTGCCGCGGGTTGACGGTTTCCGGGCTGGCCCGGTCCGTGGGCGTTTCGCGGCGGACGCTGGAGTTGCTGTTTCTGCCGCTCGGAAAGACGGCGGCGTACTGCCTGACGGAGGCGAAACTCCAGCGGGTCTGCGGCATGCTGCTCTCGAGTTCGCTCCCCATCACGCGCATCGTCGCGGAATGCGGTTTCTGTTCGGAGGTCTACCTCGCGGGGCTCTTCAAGCGCCGCTTCTGCACGACGATGTCCGCCTTCCGCACCTCCGCGAGACGCGCAGCGGGCGGAAGAAGCCTTTCGGCGCAGAAGTCTCCGGAAAATGGGGTGTAGTGTCGGGCGGAGAAAAGGGAGGGGGCGCGCCTTCCTCGCTTCGTCGCCACCCTTAAGAGGAGTGATTTTTTTTGATTCTTGGATTATAAATTTCGGTGAATAAGAACGAATATATAAAATTGACGAAATAATGAAAATGAGCGAAAATGCTTCGTTTTTTGCAAAAAACCGTTTGAATTTCTTCGCGCGCATGCGCGAAGGCATCCTCCTCCGTTTTCTCGCAAGCGGCCGTTTCTGAATTTCAGCGCGCGCGAGAGCGAAGGGGTGGACGTCTTTCTCGGCACACGAACGCGTTTTGCGCGAGCGGAAGGGAGGACGACCTTCCTTGCCTCTTTGAAGTGTCATAGCCCGCCGCAGGCGCCTCCCTTGAGGGAGGTGTCCCGAAGGGGCGGAGGGTGTTGTTGCGGAGGATGGCCCCCCCCGTCGGCTCCGCCGCCTCCCCCTGAGTGCCGGAGCCCGCACCCCGACGCCGCCAGCGCCTCCGCCCCTCTCCGAAGACGCCTCCATCCCTCAGGATACCTCTGTTTCTGTTCTGAGGAGCGACGTTCGCTTCTCTTGTTATAAATTTCGGTGATAAGAACGAATATATAAAATTGATAAAATAATGAAAAATATCAAAAATGCTTCGATATTTGACGAAAAAACCGTTTGAATTTCTACGCGCGCGCGAGCGAAAGGCGGTTCGACCGTTCGATATTTCGACGGTTCGACATTTCGGTCGGTCTGATTCGGGGGGTCGGTTCTTCGTTGTATGCAAGAGGACCGCGCTGGACGGTACGCTCCGAGCGTTTCTCCGTCCATGTGGCCGGCGAAGCGGATCCTAGACTTCAGACTTCAGACACCGTACACCAGACACCAGACATCAGACTCTAGAGCTCAGATTCCCCCGGACACCGGACTTCAGACACCAGACTTCAGACACCAGACATCGTACACCAGACACCGTACACCAGACACCAGACACCGGACTCAAGAGTTCAGATTCCCCGGGCCGTTGGCCTCCGGACACCGGACGCGTTCCGTGGCCCAAGGAAGCCGAAAACGAGGACCGGCGTATTGGAAACCGAGACCATATTCATGGGTTTCCCGGAAAAATCCGCTTGTGTCTGAAACCGGATGAAACGGAATCGTGGTTTTATCCCGAAAGAATCGGAAAATTCAAACATTGAATAAAAATTCATTTTGTCTCTTTGCAACTGCGGGGAAGTTTTGTACAATAGCGCCGGATTCGGGGGGATATATCAACCACAACCATAGAAACCTGGAGGTTCCGAGATGAAAAAGAACATGTTTTTGGCCGCCGCGATGTTGGTGGCGATGGGCGCGCAGGGCGCGATTCCGGCGGAGCCCCGGATGATTTCCGTGGACGTCAACGCCCAAGCCCTGTTCCCTCATGAGAGCTATTGGGACGAGGCGTGCGGCGGCGCCGAGTTCGGTCTGACGCTGTGGCTTCCGGCCTCTCCGATCGGCCTGCGCGGCGCCATCGGCGCCCAGGGGTACGGTCTGGAGTGGAACAACGGCGAGGTTCCGTTGGACACCGACATCGTCACGATGCCCTTCGGCGGCGACCTCGTCGTCGATGTCGGCCAGAACTACGGTCTCGGCCTGCGTCTCGCCGGCGGCGCCCGCTACGTCGCGATCGACGTGGACGATTGGGACGACGACTATTACCGCCGTCATCACCGCGACTGGGCGAAGTATTGGTACGACGCCGCGCTCGATATCGACGACACCTGGGTCGCCGTCGCGTCCGCCCAGTTGGTCTATAACGCCTATCCGTTCACGCTCGGAATCGGCGGCGGCTATCAATGGGACATCGAGAAGCCGGATGTCTCCTACCGCGGCGAGAAGTTCGCGGAGGCCGACTTCAGCGCCGGTTTCTTCATGGTCACGCTCGGTCTGACGTTCTAGCGCCATGGCGGACGGACACGTCTATTCCGGCGCGGAGCTCCGCGCGTGGCAGAGCGGAAAGGACTGCCGCGAGGCGGTCGCCGCGCTCTCGTCGCACGGCTTCGAGGCCCGCTATTGCGCGACCGCCGCCGAGGCGCGTGACGCCGTGCTGGCGCTCGCCGACGGAAAGAAGACCATCGGATTCGGCGGCTCGAAGAGCGTCGAGGACCTCGGCGTCATCGACGCTCTCCGCGCCCGGGGAGACTGCGAGCTCCTGATCCACGGCGGGCTTCCGCCGGAGGAGAAGGCCCGCGTGACGGCCGCGCAGAAGACGTGCGACCTCTTTTTGCTCTCCGCCAACGCCATGACGGTCTCCGGCGAGATCGTCAATCTCGACGGCGTCGGCAACCGCGTCTCCGCCAGCATCCACGGACCGAAACGCGTCGTGTTCGTCGTCGGACGCAACAAACTTGTCCGCGGCGATATCGCGGACGCCATGCGCCGCGTCAGGACGAAGGCGGCTCCGGCCAACGCGTTCCGGCTCAACCGCAGAACGCCCTGCGCCGCGACCGGCGTCTGCGCGGACTGCGACAGTCCCGACCGCATCTGCTGCGCGTGGGTCATTTTGGAGCGGCGGCCCTCCGCGACCCCGATGACCGTTCTCGTCGTCGACGAGGACCTGGGGCTGTAGGGCGGCGCGGATTCGGGCTTGGAGAAGCCGGACGGAATCGGCGTCCGGCTTCTTTTTGCATCGGCGTAAAATCCAGGCGGAAGAGACGGAAACCGTGGAAGAGGCGAAGCGGCCGGCGCGGAAGTCCCGTGTGAAAATCGATGTCCTCGCGTACGAGCGCGCCGTCTGGGACGCGGCGCCCGGGCGTGTGGTCGCGGGGGTCGACGAGGCGGGCCGCGGTCCGCTCGCAGGTCCGGTCTCGGCCGGGGCGGTGTCGATGCCGCGCGAGGTGGCCGAGGCGCTTTCCTCGGGCGAGTGGAAGGGGCTTACCGACAGCAAGCGGCTTTCCGAGGCGGAGCGGGACGCGTTCTTCGAGGCCATCCGCGCCCGCACGGACGTCCGTTGGGCGGTCGGATGGGCCTCCGCGCGGGAGATCGACGCGCTCAACATCCTCCGCGCGACGCATCTCGCGATGGCGCGGGCCGTCGAGGGACTCGGCGCTCCCCCCGCCGAATGGGTTCTGGTGGACGGCCTTCCCGTCCAAGGACTTCCCTGCGGGTCGGAGGCCATCGTGAAGGGCGACGCCAAGAGTTTTCTCATTTCCGCGGCGAGCGTCGTCGCCAAGGTCTCCCGCGACCGGCTGATGACGGAACTCGACGCGAAATATCCAGGGTACGGCTTTGCCGTCCACAAGGGGTACGGGACCCCCGAGCATCTCGCCGCGCTGAAGCGCCTCGGACCGTGCCCCGAGCACCGCGCGTCGTTCCGGCCGGTATATTCCCTCGCGCAGATGGAACTTTTCTAGAAAAGTCCGGCGGGCGGAAGATGCCGGATCCTTCGAAAATTGCCCGTCGAACGGGAACCGCGTTTTTGGTATGATAACCGAGTCCAATTCATGGAAAGGAAAAGAACATGCTTCAGTTTCTGAAAGTGAGCTCCTACGAGGAGATGTCGAAAACCGCCGCGGAAAAGATCGCGGAGGTCGTGAAGGCGAAGCCGGAGTCCGTCCTCGGGCTCGCCACGGGCTCCTCGCCCGTCGGAACGTATGACGAGCTCGTCCGTATGGAGGCCGCCGGAGAAATCAGCTTCGCGAAGGCGCGGAGCGTCAATCTCGACGAATACCTCGGCCTGGACGGCACGCACGACCAGAGCTACCGCTATTTCATGGACACCCACCTCTTCAAGCGGCTCAAAACCCCGTTCGCCTCGACGGCCGTCCCGTGCGGAACCGCCGCCGACATGGGCGCGGAGTGCAAGCGCTACGACCAGCTCATCGCGGATCTCGGCGGAACGGACCTGCAGCTTCTCGGCATCGGCCCCGACGGTCATATCGGTTTCAACGAGCCGGGCGACGCGTTCATTCTCGAGACGCACGTCGTCGACCTCGACCCCTCGACCATCGAGGCCAACGCCCGCTTCTTCGCGAGCCAGGCCGAGGTTCCGCGCCGCGCGGTCACGATGGGCATGGGCGGCATCCTCGGCGCGAAGAAGATTCTGCTTGTCGCCTCCGGGAAGGCGAAGGAGGACGTCCTCAAAGAGGCGGTGTTCGGCCCCGTGACGCCACGTCTTCCCGCCTCCATCCTCCAGAACCATCCGGACGTGACGGTGGTCTACAGCGCCACCTAGCGGACAGGGGGGGGCTCCGCCCCGTAATTTAAGAAAGTCGTTCCCTATCCTATGCTTTACGGAAATCTTTTAATCGACGGCCGAGTCTGCGGAATCGAGACCGACTCCGCCGGGAAAATCGCGGCGGTCCTTGACGGTGAGACGCGTGGTGTGGACTGCCGCGGCCTGCGCGCGGTCCCCGGCATGGTCGACGTCCATTCCCATGGTTGCGCCGGCATGGAGACGATGGACGCGGATCTCGCGCCGATGGCCCGTTTTCTCGCCTCGCGCGGGACGACGACCTGGCTTCCCACGACGTCCACCGCGCCGGCGGAGACTCTCCGGAAGGTCGTGGACGCCCTTGACGCCCTCAACGCCGCGGGCGGCGTGCCGGACGGCGCCCGGATGCCGGGAGTCCACCTCGAGGGGCCGTACATCAATCCGAAGAAAAAGGGCGCGCAGAACGAGGCGTATATCCGTCCGGCCGATCCGGCCGAGGTCGGGGCGCTGGGCGACACGGTCAAGATCATCACGCTCGCGCCGGAGGCTCCGGGGGCGATGGAGTTCATCCGTCAGGCGCGCTGCAAGGTCGTTCTCGGGCATACCGTGTGCGACTGCGCGCTCGCCCGGGAGGCGTTCCGCGCCGGGGCGAACGGCCTCACCCACACGTTCAACGCGATGCCCCAGATGCTGCACCGCGATCCAGGCCCCATCGCCGCCGCGCTCGTCGAGGGCGCCTACGCCCAAGTCATCTCCGACGGTCTCCATGTCGCGCCCGAGATGGTGTATGCCGCCTACCGGATGTTCGGTCCGGACCGCATGGTCCTCATCAGCGACAGCATCCGCTCCGCGGGGCTGCCCGACGGCGAGTTCGATTCCGGCGGGCTCACGGTCTACCTGCGGAACGGCGAGGCGCGCCTTGCCGACGGCACGCTGGCCGGCAGTTCGGTGACGCTCTGGGAGTGCGTCCGCCGGGCGACCCGGTTCGGCATCCCGTTCGAACACGCCGTGCGGATGGCCACGAAGACCGCCGCCGCCTCGGCGGGTCTCGAGGGAATCGGCGAATTGGCGCCGGGCTCGGCGGCCGACTGGCTTCTGGTCGACGAGGATCTCGCGCTCCGCGGGGTGGTCCTGCGCGGCCGCATGCTGGACGCCTAGACCCGGAAGATCCGCCGCTCCGGACGGCCTCCGGATTCCCTTGCCCTTTCTTTTCCGACCGTTCGCGGGCGGCGCGGGATTGCGCGCGAGCGTGGAAAAGGGTATACTTGAACTGTTTTCTCAAACACTAACCCCATATTTAAGGATTCTCTCATGAAGTCCAAGTCTCTCCTCGCCGCCGCCGCCGTCGCTCTCCTCGCCTGCGGCTGCGCCAAGAAAGCCGATAATACCATCACCATGATCACCGAGTCCGGTTTCGCTCCCTACGAGTATATGGACGGCGGAGCCATCGTCGGCGTCGATATCGACATCTGCCAGGCCATCGCCGACAAACTCGGCAAGAAGCTCGTCGTCCAGGACGCCAAGTTCGACGCCGTCATTCCGTCCGTCATCGCCGGCAAGGCCGACCTCGCCGCCGCGGGCATCACGGTGACCGAGGACCGCAAGCAGTCCGTCGACTTCTCCATCCCCTACGTCAAGAGCGGCATCGTCATCATCTCCCGCAAGGACGCCCCCTTCACGTCCGCCGAGGAGGTCAAGGGCAAGAAGATCGGCGTCCAGGCCGGCACCACTTCCGACACGTTCTGCGTGGACGAGCTCAAGCAGGAGCCCGAGCGCTTCGACAATCCTCCGATCGCCGTCGCCGCCCTTAAGTCCGGCAAGGTCGATCTCGTAATCGCCGACGTCGATCCCGCCAAGAACTGCGTCAAGGGCGACGACTCGATCTTCATCTCCTCCGGCTTCGTCGGCAAGCCCGAAGAGTTCGCCGTGGCCATCCGCAAGGGCCAGCCCGAGCTTCTCGCCACGATCAACGAGGTCATTCAGGGCCTGATCGACGCCGGCGCCATCGAGGCTTCCAAGGCGAAGCACGACGCCAACTACGCGAGCCTCCGCGGCGCCGAAGAGGCTTCCGCGCCCGCCGCCGCCGAAGAGGCTCCCGCTCCCGCCGCCGCCGAGTAATCCAGGTTCCGGCTTTCCGTCGGCCGGCTGATTCCGCCCGCGCGGCCCCCTCCGGCGCCGCGCGGGCTCCCTCCGTTCCAAAGTCATCCCGCTCCGTTCATGATCCCGATGCTTGCCGCCTTCTGGTCGGTCTTCGCCGACAAGTTCTACCTGAACTTCATCAAGCACGACCGCTGGCGCTATCTCGTGGACGGACTCGGGATCACCTTGGAGGTCGCGCTCTGCGCCGTCCTCCTCGGCGCGGTTCTCGGCTTCATCGTGGCCGTGATCCGCACGACGCACGACAAGCACGGGCGTCTCAAGATTCTCAACGCGGTCTGTAAGGTCTACCTCACGGTCATCCGCGGCACCCCGATGACGGTGCAGCTGCTCATCGCCTACTTCGTCATTTTCGCCTCCTCGCAGAACGGCACGCTGGTCGCCATTCTCGCGTTCGGCTTCAATTCCGGCGCGTACGTCGCGGAAATCATGCGCGCCGGCATCACCTCCATCGACGAGGGACAGATGGAGGCCAGCCGCTCTCTCGGCCTTTCCTATGTGCAGGGACTCCGCTACATCGTCCTGCCCCAGGCCTTCCGCAACGTGCTTCCCGCGCTCGGCAACGAGTTCATCGTCCTGCTCAAGGATACGTCCATCGCCTCCTTCATCGCCCTCCGCGACCTTTCCAAGGGCGGCGAGATCATCCGTTCCCAGACGTACGACGCCTTCATGCCGTTCCTCATGGTGGCCCTTGTCTACCTCATCATCGTGATGTTCTTCACCAAGCTCCTCGCCAGGCTCGAGCGCCATCTCCAGAACTCCAACGCGCATTGAGCCTCTTCGGACCTCTCGGACCGACCTTCAGACCTTTTAGTTTTTTGACCCCGCTCATGGACAAATCCCGCTTCCAGTCCGACCGCCCCGTCGTCGAGAAGGGCCAGCCCCTCATCGAGGTGGAGGGCCTCCACAAGAAATTCGGCAGTCTCCACGTGCTCAAGGGCATCACCACGACCATCGCCAAGGGCGAGGTCGTCGTCGTCATCGGTCCCTCCGGCGGCGGCAAGTCCACGTTTCTCCGCTGTCTGAACCTTCTCGAGAAGCCCACCGAGGGCCGCATCTGGTTCGGCGGCGAGGAAATCGTCTCCGGCGGCTCGTTCCGGAAGGACGGCACCGATCTCCGCCTCTCCCATCATGCCCGCGAGGTGAACCGCAACCGCTACCGCTCCGACATGGGCATGGTGTTCCAGCACTTCAATCTCTTTCCGCACTTGACGGTCCTCCAGAACATCACGCTCGCCCCGAAACTCATTCGCGGCGTTCCCGAGTCCGAGGCTGTCGAGCGCGCCATGGAGCTTCTCAAGCGCGTCGGCCTCGCCGACAAAGCGGCTTCCTATCCCTCGCAGATCTCCGGCGGGCAGAAGCAGCGCATCGCCATTGTCCGCTCCCTCGCCATGCAGCCGCGCGTCATGCTCTTCGACGAGCCCACCTCCGCGCTCGATCCCGAGATGGTCGGCGAGGTACTTTCCGTCTTGAAGGACCTCGCCGCCGAGCACATGACGATGGTCACCGTCACACACGAGCTCTCCTTCGCCCGCGAGATCGCCGACCGCATGCTCTTCATCGACGGCGGCGTCATCGCCGTCGACAAGCCTACGAAAGAATTCTTCTCCGAGCAGGAGAATCCCCGTCTGAAGGACTTCCTCTCCAAAGTCCTCTAGCGTCCGCCCTTCTTCCACCTTTCCAATCCGTCAACCTTACAAGGAACGTTCTCATGAAGTCTCCGCTTCTCCTCGCCGCCGCCGCGGCGCTCGTCGCTACCGCGTCCTGCTCGAAAAAGGCCCCCGAGGCCTCCTCCGAGTCTGTCCCCGTCATCGGTGTCTCCGTTCCCGCCGCCGACCACGGCTGGACCGCCGGCGTCGGCTATTGGGCCGAGAAGACCATCGCCGACAATCCCGAAGGCGTCAACTGGGTCTATCAGAAGGCCGCCGACGCCAAGACGCAGTCCGACCAGGTCGAGGCCATGCTCGCCAAGGGCATCGACACGCTCGTCATCCTCCCGTCCGACTCCGACTCGCTTCTTCCCGTCCTCCGGAAGGCCAAGGACCAGGGCGTCTATATTGTCACGGTCGACCGCGGCCTTTCCGACCGCAGCGCCGACGTCTATGTCGCCGGCGACAACAAGGCGTTCGGCCGGAAGTCCCTGGAGTTCATCGCCGACAAGCTCGGCGGCAAGGGAAAAATCGTCATCCTCGAGGGCATTCCCTGCACGGTCAACACCGAGCGCGTCGACGGCGCCAAAGAGGTCCTCGCGAAGTATCCGGAGATCGAGGTTCTCGGTTCCCAGCCCGCCAACTGGAACCGCCAGGAGGCGTATAAGGTCATGCAGGCCTACCTCGTGAAGTTCGACCATATCGACGCCGTCTGGGCGGCCGACGACGACATGGCGCTCGGCGTCGAGCAGGCCATCCGCGAGTCCGGCCGCGGCGACGAGATGTTCATCATGGGCGGCGCCGGCATGAAGGAGATCGTCAAGAAGGTCCTCGACAAAGACCCGCTCTATCCGGCCGACACCAGCTATCCGCCCTCCATGATCGCCGCCGGCATCCACCTCGGCCTCGCCGCGGCCCTCTACGGCGGCGACGAGACCGCGGTTGCCGAGAACATCCCCGCGCATCTCGGGGTCCGCGCCGACCAGCTCGCGAAAGAGCCCGCGGCCGACGGCGCGCAGCGCGATGTCGTCCTCGACGTCCAGCTCATCACCCCCGAGAACGCCGCCGACTTCTACTTCCCCGACTCGGCGTTCTAGCCGCCCTCCGTTCCGTCTCGGTCAGCCATGCGCACCGCGTTCGTCTCAGACCTTCATTCCAACGCGCAGGCGTGGAATTCCGTGTTGTCGGACATCGGAAGCATCGGGTGCGACCGCATTGTCTGTCTCGGCGACCTGGTCGGCTACGGGCCCTCGCCCGTGGCCGTCCTGGAGTCGGCCCACCAGCACATCCACTCGTTCGTCCTCGGGAACCACGACGCGGTCGTCGCCGGGCTCATGACGCCCGAGAACTTCAATGACCGCGCCCGCCGGATGACGGAATGGACCCGCGCGCGGCTCGGAGCGGAGGGCGTGCGGTTCCTCTCCAGGCTTCCTCTCTCTCTGAAGGGGCCGGACCTCCGCTGCACCCACGCGAACTTCGCGCGCCCCTCCGCGTTCGACTACATTCTCGACGCGAACGACGCGGCCGCCTCGTGGGCCGCCGTGCCGGAACAGCTTCTGTTCGTCGGCCATACCCATCAGCCCGCGCTGTTCGTCCTCGGCGCGTCCGGGACCCCGCACGCCGTCGTCCCGCAGGACTTCTCCGTCGAGCGCGGCAAGCGCTATATCGTCAACGTCGGATCCGTCGGTCTTCCGCGCGACGGCGACGCCCGCGCCTCGTACGTCATCTACGACGATGTCTCCGGAACCGTCCGGTTCCGCCGCGTCCCGTTCGATTTCGACGCGTTCGAGCGCGATGTCCGCGCGGCCGGCCTCTCGCCGTCGGACGTACCGCTCCTCCGCAACGACCCGCGCAAGAAGATGCCGTCCCTCCGCGAGCAGATCGACTTCGCGCCGGCCCGCCGGCGGGAGGACGAGGCGGCCGCCGCCGTCGCCGAGGCGGGCATCAACGAGACGCTCCGCCGCAGTGTCTCCCGCTGGAAGAAAATCGCCATCGTCGCCGGGACGGCCCTGCTTCTCGCCGCCGCGGGGGCGGGGGCGGCGCTGCGCCGCATCGCGGACTCCGTTCCGCGCGTCTCCTTCTGCGATCCCGCGGAGGTGTCCATCCGGCACGCGCTTCCCGGAAAGTCCCTCACGGAGGAGTTCCCCGGCTTTCTGGGTTCCGACGGATCGGTCGCCTCGTGGGGACTGGTTCTCGGCGGCGGGAAACGGCAGTCCGTCTCGCCCGTGGACACGGATGTCTCCGGCGTCCGGAGGACCGCGCTCCGTCTCGAGTCGCGCGACAAGAGCGCGATGGTCCTCACCTCGCCCTCGTTCACGATACCGGACGATCTGCGCGGCCCCTCGCTGCGTCTGGAGGGATTCGCGCTTCCCGGGGAGGACTTCCAAGGGACCTATACGCTCTCGCTGGAGACGCTGCGCGCCGACGGGGCCGCCTCCTTCTCCCCGTTTGAAACCGTCTCGTTCATTCCTCCGAAGAAGGACTCGGACGTCTGGTACACCGCCCAGCGGTCGTTCACGGGCTCCAAGCATATCCCGAAATACGCCGCCGCGGTCCGGGTCGTCGTCGTCGTTCAGGGAACCGGCACCCTGACTCTCCCCGCGCCCCGTCTGATCTTCGAGCCGTAGCCGGCGGAGTCCGTCCGCATCTGTTTCTTCTCCCATGCTTCTTCTCGGCATCGAATCCTCCTGCGACGAGACCGCGGCGGCCGTCGTCGATTCCCCGCGCCATATTCTGTCGTCCGTCGTCGACTCGCAGATTCCGCTCCATCAGCCCCACGGCGGCGTGGTGCCGGAAATCGCGTCGCGCCGCCATGTCGAGGTGGTCGACCGCGTCGTCGACGAGGCGCTCGCCCGGGCGGGAGTCGCGCCGTCGGATCTGACCGCCGTCGCGGCGACCCGCGGCCCCGGACTCGCCTCCTCGCTGCTTATCGGCTGGTCCGCCGCCAAGGGGCTGGCCGCCCGGCTCGGGGTGCCGCTCCTCGCCGTCCATCACGTCGCGGGGCATCTCTATTCCCCGTTCCTCGCGCCGGACGCGCCCGACCGCACGCCCGACCTGTATCCGTATATCGGTCTCGCCGTCTCCGGCGGCCATACCGGGCTTTACCGCTGCGAGGCGCCGGGAAAGACGAAGCTGCTCGCGCGGACGGTCGACGATGCCGCGGGCGAGGCGCTCGACAAGGCGGCGAAACTGCTCGGGCTTTCCTATCCGGGGGGACCGGTCATCGACCGGCTCGCCCGTTCCGTCGAAGTGAAGTCGAACACCTTCCCGCCCACGCGCCTTTCCGAGGACGCGGTCGGGGGAAGCGGACTCCGTCCCGAGCTCTGTTTCAGTTTCTCGGGCCTCAAAACCTCGCTCCGGCGGCGGATCGAGAAGCTTCGGGCGGAGCGGGAGCCCGGAAACGGCGCGGAGGAGTCCGCCCCGTCGTCCTTCTTGTCCGAGTCCGAACTCCGCGCGCTGGTGTCCGAATATCAGGAGGCGGTGGTCGACGCGATTCTGGAGCGGGCGGAGCTGGCGCTTAGGACGGAGCTGCCGCGCCGCGCGCCGCGGATGCTGGTGGCCGGAGGCGGCGTGACGCTCAACTCCCGGCTGCGCGAGCGGCTGGCGGAGATGTGCGGACGGCTCCGCGCGCGGCTGCTTCTCGCGCTTCCCGCGCATTGCGGCGACAACGCGGCGATGATCGCCGGCGCGGCCGCCGCGGGGGAGGGGAGACCGGCGTCCCTCGACCTCGATGTCGATCCTACGTGGCCGATCTAGCGGGGAAATTCCAAAACGGAGCGCGCGGGCGGGAACCGGGCTACTCCCGGTCCTCGATGGCGGCGCGGATCATCGCGAAGTAGTTCGCGTCTGGCACGTAGTCCGGGACGCTGTTGCCCGTGCCGAGCGCGTAGCCGCCGCGTGTCGCGGTCCGCTCGAGCATCGCCTTGGCGCGCCGGTAGACGGCCTCGGGGGACTGCTGGCAGACGAAGTTGAGGTCGATGCCGCCGCATACCGCGATGCGCTCGTGGAAGCGCTCGTAGAAGTCCTCGACGGGCATAATGTTGTCCTCGTAGGAATGGCGGGCGTCGAACTTCAGGTCGTCGATCATCGTGTCGACGATCTCCATGAAGTGGCCGCAGGAGTGGAGGATGACGGGCTTCCCGGCATCGTGGACGGCCTTGACGATTTTCCGGTACCACGGAAAGATGTAGCGCTCCATCTGCTTCGGGGAGAGGAGGGTCTGCGTGTTGAATCCCCAGTCGTCGTTGGCGATGCAGGCGCCGACAACGGGGATTTTCGCGATGTTCTCGTAGTAGCGGAGAAGGCGCGAGCCGATGTTGTCGCAGATCTCGTCGACGAGTTCCGGATCGTCGGCCAACATCATGCAGAGCTCGGTGTAGCCGACGAGGGAGATGAGGTTCTCCTCGACCCCTCCGGGGCCCTGGGAGATGACCTTCATGCCGGAGGGAAGCTCGGCGGCGATTTTGTCGTACAGTTCGTACCGCGCGTCGTCGGGATTCCGCCAAACGTAGTTTTTGAAGGACTCCCGGTCCGTGATGACGCCCTCGTGGCTCATCGAGAAGGTCCTGGCGCGGTTGCGGTCGGGGCGGTCGAACCCGAAGCCGGGGGCGAAGAACGTCAGATAGTCGTAGCCGCAGCGCCGGAACGCCTCGAGGGTGACGAGGTAGTCGGGCCACCCCTTGATTTTCTCCGGGTCGCCGCCGGAGGCGATTTTCTCGTAGAGGGGTCCGTTCAGGAAGAACTCGAAAAGCGTCGGGCGGTCGGGAACCTCGCGGCGGAGCACTTTGAGGAGTTGGTTGAAGTCGGGCTCGACCTTGACGTCGGGGATGGCGGTGAGACGCGAAATGTCCATGGCGGTAGAAATACAGTTTTTAGACGCATGGAAATTATAGGCGAAGTTCCCGAAAAATGAAAGAGCGGAGCCATGCGGTCATTTGCCCGCGTTTTTTCGCGCTACACGGCCAGCCCCGACACGGCGGACCGGACGAGATCGTTTTCGGCGGCGAGGTCCTTGTCTACGAGGGTTTCATCGACCGCGGCGGTCCCTCTCGGACGAAGAAGAGGCCCGGCCTAGAATCGGTCTCCTCCGGGGAAGAACGGGCAGCGGGTGCCGATGCACTGGTTGTTCCGCGGCGAGAAGGCGCACTTCACGGAGCCCTTTTCCATCGGTACGCCGAGGTTCTCCCGGACGAAGTCGACGGCCTGCAGAATGGACAGGTACGAATCCCGCTTGCAGCAGCGCGGCCCGCCGATTTCGCCGATGGCGCCGAGCGAGCGCGCTGTCATCCGGTTGGCGAGGCCCCAGGGCCCGTTCGCGAGCGGCGTCGCCTCCGTCACGATGGAGACGAAGATCCCGGCGCTGATTCCGGCGCCGCAGGCGCCCCAGAATCCGCATACGCCTCCCGGCACGCCGCTGCCCCGGTTTTTCATTTCCCGCAGCGCTCGCACCAGGTCGGTTTTCCCGCCGGCGTTGCGGAACGCGCAGAGCAGCGCGGCCCCCACCAGAATGTGGTGCTCGGGGCCGTGCATGTGGCAGAAGGGCAGGGACATGAGCCGGTTCAGAATGTCCAGCGGATTCCTGGAGGTTTCGGAAAGACAGACACCGAAAATGGCGTCCAGGCCCTTCGTGTGGCACTCGTCGCAGACGTAGTGGCCATGGACGCATCGCGCCTTGCCGGGTTCCCTTTTGCCGCAGACGGCGCATTCCATGGGGGCGTCCTCCTGCAGGTATTCCAGCGGCGCCGCGCAAATCAGGCATTCGTCGTTCATGATGTGCTCTCCGAGTTGATTCCTATTCATACACCGTCGTTTCGTACACGGCGGTGTCTGTTGTTGCGGATAATACGATATGGTTCGGATGCGGGCAACACCCATCCGCCGTCCTCGTAGGGAATCACAGGAGTCTGTCCCCTCGTCCTCGTCTACGGGTCCCGAAACCCCATGCTTTGCGATGCCCCGGTGGGAGATGCGGCGTCTCGCCGCGTCTCCACATCAGACTTGCCGTCGTCTGGGGCGCGGCGGGGCGCCGCATCCCCATGCTTCGCGGAACCCGCGAGAGACGAAACCCGCGAGGGACGGACCCTCGCAGGACCGGTCCGACCGAATACGATTACGGTCGGAACGGTTCTATTGGTAGGGGACAGACTCCGCATCTGCTCGCAAGAGGGTCAATTGCCAAAGTAAACGCGCCCCCGACTCATCCGGGGCGGCGTTTACTTTGGCAATTGACCCAAGAGTAAAACCGCCGAAAATCGAAAAAAAAGCGAAAAAGGAACGCTACTCAGCCGTCACTATCTCGCCATCGGGGGACAAAGTTTTGTCACACCTCGTTCCGAAAGGGTATCACCCGAGCGCGTATAGCGCGAGTCGCGCAGCGAGTTCAATGCGGTGTGCGCGGCTCGTTAGCGAGTATGGTCAGAGAACGTTTTTGACGGTCAGGGCAATCCCGACTGCGAGAAACAAGATGCTCGTGACAAGACGAAGGTGCTTCTCGAAAATGGCAAGACGGTTGAACCACACGCCGACCTTGCGGAAGCCGCAGGCGAAGAGCGCGGCAACGGCGATGATGGGCAATGCGGACGCGACGCCGAACGCAAGCGGCAGAAGGACGGGCGAGTTGCGATTGAGTGTCAACGGAATCAGCGATCCGAAGTAGAGCGCGGCGGATGTCGGGCAGAACGCGAGTGCGAAGAGCATACCCAGCAGAAACGCGCCGAGGAGTCCGCTTGAGCCGAGGCGGTTTTGCACGGCGGCGAGTCGCCCAGTTCCAAGGGATGGCAACCTCACGAGGTCGAGCAGCACCGCCGCGACGAGGACGAGCAACGGACCCATGATGCGTCCCGTATGCTTTTGAAGCGCGTGGGAGAGTTCCGGCGCGGCGGTAAGGCCCGAGACGAGTGCGGCGGCGATGCCGCAGTAGGCGACGGCGCGTCCAAGGGCGTAGGCGAGACCGCCGAAAAGCGTCCGCAGCGGCTTGAGGTCGCGGGATATGAAGCTCGCGGCGGCGATGTTCGTCGCCAGCGGACAGGGACTGATGGCGCAGAGGACGCCCAGCCAAACCGCCGCGCATACGGAGGCGGTCAAGGTCATGGCAGGGATTCCTTTTCCAGCAGGGCGGCGACACCATCCTGGACATATTGCGTGAAGGCGGGTTCGTCGTGGACAAGCTGCCACACCTTGTCGAGCCGTTCGTATTTCCCGTTCTTCGCCACGACAACGGTGCGCGATGAGAGTTGGAAGTCGCGGACGAAATGCTCGTTCGCCGCTTCCTCAATGTTCACCGAGACAAAGCGGAGGCGTCCGGCGGCTATGTCATCCTTGAAATGCGCACCGACTGCGGCGCGGGCGAGCTGTTCGATCTTGTTGCACGTCATGCACCTTCGCGTTCCGTGGAAGTAATAGACGACGGTTTCGTTTTCGCTTGCCGTTGCTTCGGCGGGGACTTCCGTCGCGGTCTGTCGTTCGCGGAGAATCGGCCATGCGACGCCGAAGAGGGCGAAGAGAATCAAGACCGCCGCCGCGAAGGGACGCAGGGCTGGTCGTTTGCCGCACGAGGTGCAAGATGTGGTCGCCGATGTGCTGGGGCGAATCAGTCGGACGATTTCCTCGGCTGAAAGAAGCCGTCCCGATGCGACCATTTCGCCGTCGATCTCAAGTGCTGGCGTCGTGAGAACGCCGCGTTCGACGATTGCGTCTATGTCCGTGATCTTCTCGACGGTCGCCGTAAGGCGGGCGGACTCAAGCGCGGCGGCGACATTTGCCGCGAGGGTCTTGCACTTGGGGCATCCCGTGCCGTAGATTCTGATGTTCATTTTTCGTTCCTTTCCTTTTTGGTTTCAGTAAGCGAGATTGAGTATCCATCCGCAGACGGTGAAATAGACGAAGAGATAGGCGGCGAAGAGCGCGAGAAGCCGCGTCGTCATCACTTTCTTGAGCATGATGAATTCCGGCACGGATGCCGCCGCCGTGGACAGCATGAACGCGAACGCCGTACCGACGGGAAGCCCCTTGCTGATGAGTTCTCCCGCAATCGGAATGACGGATGTCACGTTCGCGTAGGTCGGGATGCCGACGAGAACGCCGACGGGAACGGTCCACCATTGTCCGCCTCCAAGATGCGTCGCAATGAAGCCGTCCGGCACGAAGCCGTGCAGTCCCGCGCCAAGGGCGATGCCGACCAAGACCCAAAGCCAGATCCGGCGAAGGATGTCGCGGGTTTCAAGAACGGCAAACACAAGACGGTCGCGGAACGAGAGATGCGGAGCGGTATCTCCGTTGCGTTTGCATGAGCATCCGCAAGGAGCGGTTGTCGGCGCGAGGGGAACGAGGAGACGGTCGGCGCGGATTACGTTGAAGAAAAGTCCTCCGACAATGCCGGACGCGAGGCCAAGTCCGACATAGAGCGAGGTGAGTCCCCATCCGAGAGAGCTCGCGAACATTGCGACTGCCGCCTCGTTAACCGAAGGCGAGGTGATGAGGAAGGCCAGCGTGATGCCGATGGGAATCCGCGCAGCCGTGAATCCGAGGAAGAGCGGTATCGACGAGCACGAGCAGAACGGCGTGACTGCGCCGAGGACGGAGGCGAGAACGTAGCAGACGAATCGGCTTCTCCCGGTCAGGAAGGATCGGATGCGGTTCGCGTCGATTCCCGCCCGGAGAAAGCCGATGGCGAAAATCATCACGGCGAGAAGAACGAAAATCTTGGACGTGTCCTCGATGAAG
Organism: Kiritimatiellia bacterium; assembly: GCA_045643325.1. Lineage (GTDB taxonomy): Bacteria > Verrucomicrobiota > Kiritimatiellia > RFP12 > JAZUKQ01 > JAZUKQ01. Next base: position 21,170 of record JAZUKQ010000317.1, read on the forward strand.
AAGTGGACGGCGTCGGCGGTCTTCGTCTCGCGGGCGAGAGCGAACACGCCGTAGGTAAGCCAATCTGCTAAATGTGTGAACGAGTCAAGCATGGGTTTTGTTTCCTTATCTGTTGTGGTTTAGTTGAATTGCTAAATGAGCGGCAAAAAAGAGAAGCGGTCAGCGTCGAATTGATTTCAGGCAGTCCAGCATGGTCGTCACGCACGGACAGGCGAGGCGGTAGTAGATGGACTTGCCGCGCCGTTCGTCAAGGACAACCCCGGCGTCCTTCAGCACGGACAGGTGGCGGCTGATTGTCGGGAACTCGTCGCCGACGGCTTCCACGAATTCGCAGACACAATGCTCCGCGCCGTCGGCGAGCTGTTCGACGATCCACAGGCGCGTCGGGTGGCCGAGTGCCTTGAAGAAGTCCGCCGAGGGACGAATCTTGTCTCTGTTGTATTTCTGCATCTGGCTATCCTTGCAAACATTTAGTTTTATAGCAAAATGACGGGCCTGCTGTCAATGGCCTCTTTGTCACACCCATGGTCCCTGCGAGGGTCCGTCCCTCGCGGTTGCCGACAGGCCCCCGCCACATGCTCCTTTCCGCAAGCTGTTCCGTAGCGCGTCAAACGGCCTTCGGCCTGGGGAATCACAGGAGTCTGTCCCCTCGCCCTCCCTCGCGCCTTCCGCAAGTCGCTTGTCGCTTGTCGCTTGTCGGCCGCGAAGTCGGCCCCTGCGAGGGTCCGTCCCTCGCGGTTGCCGACAGGCCCCCGCCACATGCGCCTTTTCGCAAGCTGTTCCGTAGCGCGTCAACCGGCCTTCGGCCTGGCGCCCCGCTCCCCGCGCACAGCCTCGGTCAGACCAGCCGATCCGCCGACGGTCCGGGCGGACGCGGCGAGACGCCGCATCTCCCATGCTCCGCGCACACCCTCGGTCGGGCAAACCCACCAGCCCACCCGCCAACGGTCTGGACGGACAACGTATTGCCGCACCCCGCCCCCTATTGACGAGGTAGGCAAAAATGATACACTGCCTGTCTCTTTTTCGGAGCACCGGGGTTGCGGTGCAATTGGCTAGCGCACTGGACTGTCGATCCGGGGGCGCGGGTTCAAGTCCCGCTCCTGGCTCCTACAGAACGTATTTCGATCAAATGGCTGGCATTTCACAGAAAAGTTTCATTCTCAGTTCGCCTGCCGCGTCGGATGGCGTGTTGAACGCCGGCATCGCGCAGCGGGACGGGTTCGTCGAGCCGCTGCGGACGCTGCCGCTGCAGGAGGACGCCGACCTGATCATCGCCGGAGGCGGTCCCGCGGGCGTTTCGGCGGCGATTACTGCCGCGCGGATGGGCAGGCGGGTGCGGCTTTTCGAGACGCACGGCTCGCTGGGCGGGCTCTGGACGGTCGGGATGATCTCGTGCGTCAATGACTTCGGGCGCGGCGATCTCACGAAGGAGATCACGCGCCGGCTTGAGGCCAGGGGCGCGCGGCACGAACGGTTCGCGAAGGCGCGGGACGACTGGTACGTATACGAGCCGGAGTACATGAAGCTCGTACTCGAGGATCTGTGCGCCGAGGCGGGGGTGAAGTTCTCCTACCATACGTCCGTCGTCGCCGCCTATCGCGATGCGTCCGGGCGAAACCTCGAGACGGTCGTGACCGAATCGAAGGCGGGGCGCTGCGCCTGGCGTGCTCCGCTTTTCATGGACTGTACTGGAGACGGAGACCTCGCCGCGTTCGCGGGCTGCGGCTTTGACGTCGGCGGCGGAACCGGCGACGGCGATCAGCCGGCGTCACTCGTGGCCATCGTGCACGCCGAGGATGATGCAGCGGTCGCGCCGTTTTGCGTAAACTATCCCGGGACGGGTTCCGCCGCGTTCGCGAAGGACGCGAAGGGCGCCCTCTACCGCGAACTCGTCGCGGCCGGCGTGGAGCCGAGTTTCGCGTCTCCGCCGCTGTTCCGGATCCCGACCGGGCTCTATGCGTTCATGGCGAATCACGAGTACGGCGTGAAGGTGGATGATCCTGACGGCATCACCGCCGCGACCGTCCATGCCCGGAAGGAGCTCGACACCCTGGTTACCGCGCTTGTCCGCCGTGATCCGAAGACCTGGAGAGGACTGCGGCTCGTGGTCACGGCGGATCAGCTCGGACATCGCGCGGCGAGGCGCATCCACGGACGCTACACGATCACCATTGACGATCTCATGGCCGGGCGGCAGTTCGAGGACGCTGTATCGTCTTGCGAACTGCAGCTTGATGTGCACGGAGTGACGCGCGAGGACAACCGTGTTCCGGGCGGACACACGGCGGGGCGGAAGATCAAGGTCCCCTATCAGATTCCGCTCGGCGCGTGCCGCGCCAAGGAGGTCGACAATCTCTATATGGCGGGGCGTTGCATTTCCGGAGACTTCCTTTCGCAGGCGTCCTACCGCGTGACGGGTCCGGCGGTCGAAATGGCCGAAGGGGTCGTCCGGCGCATTTTCGGGGCTCTTCACGGAATTTAGTGGCCGGACTGTGCAGGTGCCATGTTGAACTTCCCGTGGAAGAACAGCATGGATATCCTGTAGGTGTCCGAGTTTCGGAAGCCTCTTGCGCAGTCCTTGATGAATTGGATCTTGCGGTTCAGGCCTTCTGTGGCGGCATTCGCCAGAAAGCTCTCAACGCCCGTATTCCCGTCGTACGAGAGGTAGATATCCACTTGGTTACGGGCGATTTCAAGGCAGACTCGGTACATTCTTTTTGATGATTGATACCGAGGGTTTGTGCACTGGGGTCGCTTGATGTTTCTTTCTCAACATTTCTGCTTGAATCTTGCCAATTTGGCTAGCACTTTCTGTTCGTTCCAGATGCATGGCATAGTCCCCTTCATTGTTTTCATGTTTCGCCATGAGACTTCGATAATACTCTGTTTGGCGAAGGGCTGATTTTGACAGAGATGGCCGATCAAAGGCATTCATTTGCCTTTTTTTATGGTCTTCACGGGGGAGTGTTGTGCAATGGTATGTATACATTACAATGGCCGAATAGGCCCAGTCGGCGTAGCGAGAGTTCGGGTATTTGGCCAGTAGAAGTTCCATTGTATCAATGGAAAGCGCATTGCGGGGATAGAGGTAGCAATCTCTGTTCATTTCATCCGAAAAGAAAACATAAGATCCAGTGTCCAATAGAAATTTCTGCGCATTCAAATCTTCTAGATTCGACGATTGCTCCACGACTATTTGAATCGCTTCGGATTCTATGCCGGAAATTGCCACTTTTAGCTCGTAGCTATCCACATGAGAAAAACAATGCGTCCCATCAAAACGGACATCGACGGAACAGACACCCTGCAATGGAGACTCGCCTGGATTGAACACCATTGGGGTCGGAGAAAGTGGACGTGACTGGATTACATATGGACGGGCAACTTGTTCCCAATTGATGTCCTCATGCTTTTTTATAAATACTGCAGGTTTCCAGTTTCCGTTGATCGTAATGGCATGATTACATGCATTGGAAACTGAGTAGGCAAGATAAATCGGCTCGTAGGGCAATATCCGTTCGTTTTCAACTGTAATGTGAAGTACCATAGAATCCTGTCCAGACAGTGTTATGTCGGATTCTGCATACAAGACGGGAATCAGAACGAAGGAGAAAAGAGCGGTAAGGAATGTTTTCATAACTAACGTCTCCCAGGGCTATGAGGATTGGTCCTTATGCGATCCAGGTCATCGGATCGGAACCGTAAACCCGGAACGGTTGTGTTCCCCATGATATGACTGTTTCCGTAATCATCAGGCAATTTGAATTGGTGTCCGACTTCGTGAGCGATTGTCCGTTCTTCTTCGGAAAGCCATCCTGCGTCGCGCATCTCCTCCCTGAAAATCGCCGTCTTGCTAAAATCATAGCACAATCCGCCTAGTGCATTTTCAGAATTGGGATCCTTGTCCCCACGGTTTTCACCACCCCAATTTTCAATTCCGGGAGAAGATTGATATGCAGAAACCACGTAGGCGATCCAGAATGAATCTCTTCGGAAGTTGTCGGAATCCATCTGCGTACTAAAAAACTGACCGACATTTACTGTGCCTACATTTCTTGAGAAAGGTATGTCTTGAGTATTATTTGAAGGACTGTTTCCTCCGTCGACAACCGCATGAATGTACGCGCTATTGTATATTGTGTTGAATTCTGCCCCGATTTGCGGAATGTGGGGAAGAAGTACATCGTTGTCGTCGTCATGAAGACGGAACGGAATGTTATTTTGGGTAGACAGGGCAATAAGGGGAGCGTGAACGGACGTCGGGTAGGAAATAGCAGAAATTGTATTGGGAATTCCTGCGACTGTAATTGTTCCTCCAACATACCCGTTTGATATTGACGAAGAAAGATTTGTTACAACGAAGGCGCTGTAAGAATAATCATATTCAACAACCTCTCCCGTAATGTCATATAGCCCGTTTTTTACAATCCGGAATGGAATGCGCATTCCATTGTCTTTCCAAACAGCATCACTAGAATTTCCGTCCAATGGAGAAATCGTTGTGATGTTGGCGCCACTTCCCAAAACGAGTTGCCCGTTTTCAAAGCGACCGTAGTCGGTACTGGAGGGTGTGGACATGTTCCAAGAATTGTCAGCAGGCGAAAAAGCACTTTCAAGGTTCTTGTTCAAGTATACTCCTTTAGCAACCAGTCCATCTCCCACTATCGCAACAACCGTTCCCTCCACGAAATTCTTCTCCGCTCCGTTTGCCGGCGGCGCTTCCATGGAGTCCACCTCCATGTGCAGGAAGCGCCAGACGGCCAGCACGGGAGACGCATAGTTTTGCGGAAGGCGGATTTCCTGGTCCGCAAACGTCCCGTTGATGGTTTCGCAGAGGATGCGCTGCTTGTCTTCGTTTGTTCCGTTTGCGGCTTGAACGGTGTTGTCGGGATTGGATAGATGGCTCAAGTACGTGAAATCGCACGATGCCACCACCCGAA
>JAZUKQ010000318.1:0-2786 GCA_045643325.1 Kiritimatiellia bacterium
CTCCACCGTCCGCCGCCTCCTCCCCTTCGCCTACCGCCACCCGGCGCCGGGCCGGCCCGTCCGCTGGATCTACCACCGCCTCAAGACCCGCGACGACGAGGAGCTGGTCCGCGTCCGGTACTACCGCTCCCGCGCCCTCGCCGCGGAACTCCTCGCGTCCTGTCCCTCCTCCCTCGCCCGCCTCGACGGTCGGCTCCGATTCCTCCTCGGCCTCTCCGACGCCGGCTAGCCAGCCGAATCGCGACGGCTTTTTCCGCACCCGCGCGGCGCATTGACTTCAGAAGCCCCCAAGAGTACACTTTCAAACGATTTTTTGAGTGTCTGTTCACTCTCTCCCTAGTTCCAATCTCTCCATTCCATGCGCGCTATCGTCACCGTCACCGGCAAAGACCGTGTCGGCATCATTGCCGAAGTCTGCAGCCTGCTCGCCTCCCTCCGCGTCAATATCCTCGACATCAGCCAGACCGTCATGCAGGAATTTTTCACCATGACCATGCTGGCCGACACCTCCACCTCCGACCGTGCCTTCGAGGATATCGCCCAGGCCCTCGCCGACCAAGGAGCCTCCGCCGGACTCTCCATCCGTATCCAACGGGAAGACATTTTCGAGGCGATGCACAAAATCTAAACGGGAGAACGAGCCATGTCCATTCTCTCAAAATCCGACATCTGGCAGACGCTCGAGATGATCGACCGGCAGCATCTCGACATCCGGACAGTCACGATGGGCGTCTCGCTCCGCTCCTGCGCCGATCCGGACCCGAAGGCCGCCTGCCGCAAAATCTACGACCACATCTGCGCCTCCGCCAAACTCCTCGTCCCCGTCTGCCGGTCCATCGAGCGCGAGCTCGGCATCCCGATTGTCCACAAACGCATCTCCGTCACCCCGATCTCCCTCATCGCCGAGGCCTCGGACACCGCGGACTACGCGCCGTTCGCCGTCGCGCTCGACCAGGCCGCCGCGGCCTGCGGCGTCAACTTCATCGGAGGCTTCTCCGCCCTGGTCCAAAAAGGATACACTCTGGGCGACCGCCGCCTCATCGGATCCATCCCGGAGGCGCTCGCGACGACCGGATGCGTCTGCTCGAGCGTCAATGTCGGGTCGACCCGCGCCGGAATCAACATGGACGCGGTCGCGGAAATGGGCCGCGTCATCAAGGCGACCGCCGAGCGCACCCGCGACCAGGACGGACTCGGATGCGCAAAACTCGTCGTGTTCTGCAACGCGGTCGAAGACAACCCCTTCATGGCCGGCGCGTTCCACGGCGTCGGCGAACCCGAGTGCGTCATCAACGTCGGCGTCTCCGGGCCGGGCGTCGTCCACCACGCGCTGCAGGCAGTCCACGACGCACCGTTCGACGTGGTCGCCGAGACGGTGAAGAAAACCGCCTTCCGCATCACCCGCATGGGGCAGCTTGTCGCGCAGGAGGCCTCGCAACGGCTCGGCGTTCCGTTCGGCATCGTCGACCTTTCCCTCGCCCCGACCCCCGCCGCCGGCGACTCCGTCGCGCGCATTCTCGAGGCGATGGGTCTCGAGACGTGCGGGACCCACGGCACCACCGCGGCCCTGGCCCTCCTCAACGACGCCGTGAAGAAGGGCGGCGTAATGGCTTCCGGCCACGTCGGCGGCCTTTCCGGCGCGTTCATTCCCGTCTCCGAGGACGAGGGAATGATCGCCGCCGCGCGCTCCGGCACGCTCACGATCGACAAACTCGAGGCGATGACCTGCGTCTGTTCGGTCGGTCTCGACATGATCGCGGTCCCCGGGGACACGCCCGCAGAGACGATTTCCGCCATCATCGCCGACGAGGCGGCCATCGGCATGGTCAACTCCAAAACCACGGCCGTCCGCGTCATTCCCGCTCCCGGGAAAAAGGTCGGGGACACGGTCGAAATGGGCGGACTTCTCGGCTCCGCCCCCGTCATGCCCGTCCATACGCCCTCCTCCGCGCGCTTCGTCGCCCGCGGGGGCCGCATTCCCGCCCCGCTCCAATCCCTCAAGAACTGACCCGTCCCATTCCTCCTCATGAAAACGCTCCGTCTTCTCTCCCTTGTTCTTCTGACCCTCCCCGCGCTCGCCGACGAACCGGAAAAACAGCTCACGCCCGCGGAACGGCTTGCCGCCGCCAAGGCGAATTCCGCGGCCGCCCAGCTCGCCGCGAAAAACGAGGCCGCGAAACCGGCCCCCAAGGCGAAGACAACCTCCGACGGCGTCCGGATCGAAGGCGCGGAAAAAGGGATTCCCACCCACGACTGGGACGCCGCCGTCGCGCTTTCGAAAAGCTCGGGGACTCCTCTGTTCGTCATTTTCACGGGAAGCGACTGGTGCGGATGGTGCCAGTTGATGGAGAAGAACGTCTTCTCGAAGGACGAATGGAAAGACTTCGCCGGCAAAGAGCTGGTCGTCGCCTGGGTCAATATGCCGAAAGACAAATCCCTGCTTCCCAAAGGAGCCATGGAACGGAACAGCCAGCTCTGCGCGATGTACGGAGTCCGCGGTTTTCCAACCTATTTCCTCTTTCAGGCAGGCGACATCACCGCCCCCGTCGCCCAATTCGGCGCCAGCCGCGACGCGGACGCAAAATCGTTCGTGGAGCACGTGACCGCCAAACTGCCGGCGAAAAAATAGCATGCGGCTTCTCCGCCCCCTTCTCCTGTCCGCGCTCGCCGCGGCCTCCGTCGCCTCCTGCGGCGGGGGCGCCCCCCCCCCCCCCCCCCCCCCGGCCCCCCCCCCCCCCCCCGCGCCCCCCCCCCGCCCGCCGCCCCCCCCCGGCCCCGCGCCGCCC
>JAZUKQ010000319.1:0-13529 GCA_045643325.1 Kiritimatiellia bacterium
CATCGCGTTCGAAAAATACAAGGCCGGACAAAACGCCAGCCAAGCCGCGAAGGATCTTGGCGTCCGTCCTCAATCGGTTGGTCGCTGGTTCCGCGCGTTCAAGCGAGTCGGTGGCGTTTCTGAAGAGCAAAAGCGCGGGCCGGCGGAAGGCCGGACCAGCAAGCTTTCTTTGAGGCAGCAGGCCGACCTCGCGAAGGCGATAACGGACAAAACACAGGAACAGCTGAAATTTGATTTCGCATTGTGGTCCGCGAAGGCGGTCCGTGAGCTAGTCCGCTGGAAATACGGAGTCGAGCTCTCGCTCCGCACCGTTCACCGTCTTCTCAAGAAGCTCGGGTTTACGAGCCAACGCCCCAACCGGTATGCAAGGGAGCAAAACTCCGTCGCCGTAAAGGAATGGATGGCGACAAAGTATCCGGCGATCAGGCGGAAGGCGGTTGAGGAAAACGGAACGATATACTGGGCCGACGAGGCCGCGGTCTATGTTTCCGCGTTTCAACCACGGGGGTACGCGCCGATTGGAAAAACACCGGCGGTCCGGGAGCCGGCGAACCGTGGGATGCGCGTGAACATGATTTCGGCGGTGACGAACAAAGGCGACCTCCGGTTTATGGCCTTTGACGGCGCGATGAACGTGTCGCTTTTCAAACAGTTCATGACGCGGCTCTGCAAAGACAGCATGGGCAAGGTCTTCTTGATTGTGGACAACTTGAAAGTCCATCATGCCAATTGTCTTCAAGAATGGCTGGAAGCAAGGAAGGACAAGATTGAGGTATTCTGTCTTCCGAGCTATTCTCCGGAACTGAACCCGGACGAGTACCTGAACCGGGACGTCAAGGCCAACGTCGGTCAACGCAAGACAGCCACGTCAATCCAGGAACTTCACTCCCAAACCCGGAGTCACCTGAAGACCCGTCAACGCAACAAGTCTTCTGTGGCGAAACTCTTTCACCATCCTAAAGTCAGGTATGCAATGTGAATATTATTTATGGCGTAGACAATAAAATCAAACAAGCATTCGAGACAGTGAAGCACGCCGTTTTCGCCGCGCTCCTCGTTGCGCCGTTCGCCGCTATGGCCGCGACGGTGAACACGAAGCCCGTGCAGACGTTCTACAACCCGCTGCCGGAGGAAGACGTCTATACCGCGCTGTACGAAATCGAGGGCGAATACGAGTACAAGGTGACAAGCAACGGGAAAACGACGAATTATACGCCCGCTTGGCCTGTCTACTCCTACACGTACATCACGGTCTTCGCCGACAATACGGTCATTTACTACGACCAGTTCGAAAACGGCTACGAGGAGGATATCTCGAATCCCGAGAGCCTTTACTCTTCCGGCAACAAGCAGGGCACCCAGATCTGGGGCGACGGCGACCTCTCCAACGGTTGCGCCCCCGGCACGACGGACGATATCCTCCGCGCTGGCTCGGTTATCAAGCTCGAGAGCGCCGTCGAGAAGGACAAGGTCGGAATGGAGCTTTACTGCAACGGCCGCGACAAGTGGGCCGCGACCAAGCCCTGCGCCGCCTCTCGCGCTCTTTGGGCCGACCAGTCGCAGACGATGCTCGCCTCCGCCAACGAGATGTACGACACTTCCTTCTTCGGCAAGGAGTTCGTCGCCCCCCGTCGGCGAGAATGTCGAAGACGCCCATGAACTCTTTGAATACACCGGCTTCATGATCATGGCCGGCGAGAACGGCGCCACCGTCCAGTATTCCCGCGGCAACGACGGTCGCGCGGATGGCACCGTCACCCTCAAGGAAGGCGAGACGTATTTCGTTGACGGCGATGTCGAGGTCGGCGGCTGGGTCAAGGCCACGCAGGGCGACGTCCAGGTCGAGCTCATCACCGGCGACATCTACGACAACTACGAGGTCCGATTCTTCAAGCTCCTTCCGAAGGACATGTGGTCCAACAGCTACACCTGTCCGGTCACCGCTCCGGCGGAGATCGTGGATGGCAAAACCACCTACACATGCGGAAACACCATTTGGATCTACAACCCGAATTCGACGGCGCTCACCGTCACCTACTCCTTCCGCGGCAACCACTACGCGATGCACGAGGAGACTCTCGTCGTCCCTGCGAAGTCGACTCTTCCCCTGATTGCCGGAAAGTCGATCGATGGAGTGGACTGGGTTGCCACGGAGAGAACGGATTCCGGCGCCTATCTGACAGCCAACGCTCCGTTCTACGCCATTTCGACGTTCAATTCAATCGGAACTGGTGCCTCTTCGCTGGGCAAGGACAAGAACGGCAACCCCTATTCAAAGGGCGGCGACAACAAGAACTGGGACTGGGACTTCGCCCTCGTTGCGGACAACGCCCTCTCCTCGCAGATTCTCGTCGGCCTCGGCCTCGGCCTCGGCTGCGACCCCACGTCTTCCAAGACCTCCGAGAACGGCGCCCCAATCTGGATCACCGCTCCCTACATCGGTCCTGAAGACGCCAAGAAAACCGGCTTCAACGACTCCACCAAGGTTTACGTCAAGTACGACGCTGCCACTTCCGAAGGCAAGCTCACGGACAATCTCGGAAACCCATGCGACGCGATCTACACGCTTCATCCGCTCGAGGTTCTTAGTATTTACAACGAGAGTGCCAAGACGGCTGGCTCCAGTGAAGCCACCAATGGCCAGACGGGCATGACAATCTGGACGACGGACGGCACACGCATCGCCGCCGCCTGGGGCGAGGATCCCGAAGTCGCCACCCGCTCCGAGCCTGGCATCGACATGGGCACGGGCATCCCCCCGATGCCGGAGATTCTCATCCACAAGGATGTCGAGCTTGTCAAGGACGCTGACAATGACGGCCATGCGATGGTCGGCGACACGCTCGAATACACCGTCACGATCTACAACGCCGGTCGCATCGGCATCTCCGAGGTTTACGGCAGCGATCTCTTCGATTCCAGCCTCTCCTTCGTTCCCGGCACGTTCACGTTCGAAGGTTTCGATTCCGATGGGAACACCTCCTGCCGGAAGCGTACGCTCGACGACGCCTCCTTCAAGGCGATTTGCGATGCCTCCACGACCAGCGGCGTCCTCCTGACGTCCAACCTCCTCAAGCTGGGCAGGACCGAGCCCTTCCTCCCCGCTGGCGGCAACTGGACGTTCACCTACCGCACGGTAATCGAGGATTCCCAGGAGACCATTCCGAACACGGCCTACGCCGCCAACAAGTACACCACGGTCCACAGCGCGGTCGAGACACCGCTCCGTTCGAAGATCGGAGACTATGTCTGGAACGATGCCGACAAGGATGGCGTCCAGGACGAGGACGAGAAGCCGATTTCCGGCGTCAAGGTCACGCTCAAGGACACCGACGGCAACGTCGTCCTCGATGATGACGGCAACCAGCTTGTCACCACCACCGATGAGAACGGCTACTACATCTTCTCCGGCCTCGTCGCCGGCGACTACGTCGTTGTGTTCGAGACACCGAAGGGCTTCACTCCCACTACGAAAGACGCCGGCAAGAATGACGCGGCCGATTCCGACATTGACACCATCGGCAAGACCGGCACGGTCACCGTCCTCCCTGGCCTCTCCAATCTGACCGTCGATGCGGGCTTCTATCTGAACATCGACGCCTCCATCAAGATTGTCAAGACGGCTGGCGAAGCCGCCGACGGCGATGTCTGGACTGTCGCCAAGGGTTCCCCCGTCAAGTACACCTACATCGTCACCAACACCGGCAAGACGTATCTTAAGGATGTGACGGTCAACGACGACAAACTCGGGTATGTCGGCAAGGTCAGCGGCATCCTCGCTCCCGGTAAGTCCGCCACGCTCACCAAGACCGCCGAGAAGATCGACGAGAACGTCACCAACATCGGCACGGTCGAGGGCACGCCCTCCGACAAGGACGGCACGCCCGTCTCCGACGACAAGGTCACGGACGACGACGACGCGGTCGTTGAAGTCAAGTCCGGTCGCATCGGCGACAAGGTCTGGAACGACACCGACCTCGACGGCGTCCAGGATGAGAACGAGATGGGCGTCTACAACGTCACCGTCGAGCTCATCGATGCCGAGACCAACGAAGTCATCGCCACCACGACGACGGATGCCACGGGCAACTACTACTTCGACGACGTCGAGCCAGGCAAGTACATCGTTCACTTCGTCCCCTCCACCAACTGGGAGATCGTCGACGCCGACCAGGGCGATGACGACACGGTCGACAGCGATGCCGACCAGGACGGCTACACGCAGGTCATCGACTTCGATGGCGGCGAAGACCTCACGATCGACTGCGGTCTTGTCGGCGGCGTCCCGCCCGGAATCTGCGAGTGGATTGACATCGCCTACTACTTCAACGCCGTGATCGGCGGCGACTTCACCGCCAACGGCGGCGACACCGAAGGCGACCTCCTGGTCGTCGGCGACGCCACCCTCGGCGCCGGCTACAGCGTCGGCTCCATCGGCGAAGGCTACGGCCGCGCCCGCGATGCCGCGGACACCGACCACCACACGCTCGTCGTCGGCGGCAGCCTCACCCAGGCCGGCACGCCCGACCACAACGGCAACATCGTCTACGGCGGCGACTACAACCAGGAAGGCCGCACGTGGGGCGAAGGCTTCACCGCCCGCGAGGCCGATCCCGTCACCATCGACGAGGAAGGCAACGTCCCAGAGGACGGAACCGGCACCACGCTGGCCGAGATCGTGAGCGACCTCACGACCTTCAGCGAGATTGCCTCCAACCTCGGCGAGACCGGCAACGTCGTCTACGACGGCAACAACTGGAGCGGTGAGGCGGGCTTCCGCAACATCTTCCACGTCACCGACGAGACGTTCGAGATCAACAGCCTCAACAGCATCACGATCACGGTCCCGGCCGGCAGCAAGGTGCTCGTCAACATCTACTCCGAGTCCTTCACCGCCAACATGGGCAGCATCCGTGTCGTCGAGGCCGAGACCGGCAACGAAGTCGATCCTTCGCTCGTGCTCTTCAACTTCGTCAACGCGACGGAGATCACCACGAAGAACTTCGAGTTCCCGGGCTCCGTCCTTGCCCCCAAGGCTGAGACGTCCGTCCTCTCCGGCGGTTCGGTCAACGGCTTCGCCTTCCTCAACGGCGATGTCACGACCTACGTCGGCTTCGAGTTCCACGACTTCATGTTCAAGGCGTTCGACTGTTCCCGCAGCGATGTCGTGACGCAGCGTCCGGTCCTTGACCTCGTGGTCACGGCCGAGGGCGATGCCAACGGCCTCATCCACCGTGTCGACGCCGGCACGGAGGTCCGCGTCAATATGGTCGTCACCAATCCGTCCGACTACGACGTGAAGGATGTCGTCCTGGTCGACGTTCTCGGCAACGAAATCGTGATTGGCGACCTCCCCGCCGGCACCAGCCAGTCCTTCGAGGCCGACGTGATGGTCAACGAAGACGGCCTCTACACCGCGACGGTGTCCGGCTACGGCGTTGGCACCAAGGCCTACGACGGCGTCCTCATCTCCGATGCCGACAGCGTCAAGTTCGCGATTCTCAAGGATGCGGCTGACGAGGTCGCCGCCGAGGACGAGACGGTCAAGGAAGCCGAGACCGAGGCCAGCTCCGAGGTCGTCGCCGACGCGGAGACCTCCGGCGAGTCCAGCATGGGTGGCAGCACCTATGTCCCGCGTCCCGACTTCGAGGTCGTCGGCTTCGAGTTCACCGACAAGCCTATGAACACCAAGTCCACGTTCTCGGCCAAGGTCACGGTCCGGAACGCCGGCGAGACGGTTGTCGCCTCCGGTCGCATCGCGCTCTACGTTGACCAGCCCGCGGTCATCATGAACCTCTCCGAGGTCGAGCCCGCGGCCTACGTCGACTGCGACGAGCCCTTCGCCCTCGGCGAGACGAAGACCTTCGAGTTCACGGGCGTCGCCACGCCAGAGGCCAAGCAGGGCATCGTCCACTTCCGCGCGGTGGTCGACGCGGGCGAGCAGCTCGCCGAGCTCAGCGAGCTGAACAACCAGTTCCCGCTGGCGGCTTGGCTTGTCTCGGTCGACATCGTCATCGACGGCCGTGGCATCACCCTCACGTGGGACAGCTACGCCGGCCAGAAGTTCCAGGTCTACGCCAGCAACGACATCAAGGGCTTCGAACCCTTCGGCGATGTCGTCGAGGCGTCCGTCACGGGCAAGACCTCGGTGACGTTCCCGCTGGAGGACTGCGAGAAGAACGGAAAGGTCTACCGCTTCTTCAACGTCTCCATCCTGCTTCCGGACGATCTCTAGGAAGCAAACCAGCAGTTCCCTTCAGGATTCTGCGTGCAGGCCTTGCCGGTTCCTCCGGCAAGGCTTTTTTTTTATCCATCGGAAAGTTTCCGCGCGATTTCGCGGGGACGTGAGTCTGGGGCAAGTTTTTTGTAATCCGCGCGGAAAAGAGATCCAATCTCGCTCGCGGTTCCGTCAACTTTCGATTCCTGCCCGCGTCCGAATCTCCGCATTCTGCGTCCGTTCCGCTCGCCCGCGCCTGCGCCCGTACCTCCGCTCCGGTCCTCGGAGGGGGGCGGCAGATCGGAGCGCCCCGTTCGCCGCGATCCTCTGTACTCGTATCTCCACTTCGGCCCGCACGCTATCACGTCTCCGTCCGAAGCCGGCCGCGCGAACATAATTTCCTCGACTTCTCTGCGCGCAGACTCCCGCGCGTAGAAATTCAAAAATAATTTCGTCAAATTCCTTGCGTATTTTGAAAGTTTTTACGATTTGTGTCAAATAAGTATATTCGTTCTGTTTTCCCGGAGGCCTTGGATTTATCTGTCCGCCTTATCCTTTCCGACATCTTTTTGTAAAGCAGTCGGTGCGGATGCGAACGGAATCCTCTATCGCGGCGTGGGCCCAGGTGCTAGAATATCGGCGGATTCCGGTTTTACTGTCCATCACTTCCTTCTAAAGATCGTTCTGTCATGCACTATTCCGGAGAAAAACTTCGTGAGATCTCGTTTCCTGTCGGAGGCATCGGCGCGGGTTGTGTCGGGGTAGCCGGCGACGGCCGCCTGGTCGACTGGGAAATCTTCAACGAGGCCGGCAAGGGCCGCCGCAACGGATTCACGCACTTCGCCGTCCGCGCCGAGGAGAACGGGGCCGTGCTCGACGCGCGGGTCCTCAACGGCGACCTAACCCATGATCTCCAAGGCGAGCGGCTCACACCCCACGCGATGTTCCAAGGCTACGGCTGGGGACCTGAGGGAAGCGGCATGCCCGGCCTCCCGCATTTCCGCACGACGGAGTTTACCGGAGAGTTCCCCATCTGCCGCGTCGATTTCCGCGACAATCCAGCGCGAGGCGACCGCGTCTTCCCTGCGGCCGTCTCCTTGACCGCTTGGAGCCCCTTCGTTCCGGGAGATTCCGATCTCTCCTCCACGCCTGCGGCCGTCTTTGAACTCGGGCTTGAGAACACGTCGGGCAGGACGCTCGACTATACCTGCGTCGGCGTCGTCGAGAATCCGTGGCGGACAGGCGCCCGGAACGCGGTCCGCGCGCGGGGCGGCATGACGTGCCTGTCGCTTGAGAGCGGGCTTCCTGCGGAGGACATCGCGCGCGGCGAGCTCGCGCTCACGACCGACGCGGAGAATGTCTCGTTCCAGGAGTCCTGGTACCGGGGGGGCTGGTCGGACTGCATTGAGGTCTATTGGCACGACCTGATGCTCGGCGGCCGTTTCAAGAACCGGCGCTACGACACGCCGTGGGAGAATGACCGCGGGCTTCTCGCCGCGCATGTCCGGCTCGCTCCGGGGGAGCGCCGCCGCGTCACGTTCGTGCTTTCCTGGTACGTCCCCGAGCGGAAGAACGACTGGGACCGGGACGCCGACCGGCTCGCCGCGGACGCCGGGCTACCGCGCGGAAACCGCTGGCGCAACTACTACGCCACGCTCTTCACGGGGGCGGAGGACGCCGCGGCGCGTCTTTGGGACGACCTCGCCGGAATCCGTGGACGCGTCTTCGCCTTCCGCGACGCGCTGCATTCCACGACCGTTCCCGAGGCTGTGCTCGACGGCGCGGCGTCGAATCTCTCCGTTCTCGTCTCGCCGACCGTGCTCCGGCTCGAGGACGGCACGTTCTGGGCCTGGGAGGGGGTCGGGCCCCGGCGTGGTTCATGCCACGGAACCTGTCAGCATGTCTGGGGATACGAGCAGGCGTTGCCCGACCTTTTCCCCGACCTCTCTCGCTCCATCCGCGAGTCGCACGCGAAGTACGGATTCCGAGAGAACGGCGAATGGGCGTTTCGCATCACGCTTCCCCTCGGCGCGGCGCCGCGCGAGATGCCGCCCTGCGCGGACGGCGCGTTCGGCGAGGTGATGCGCGTCTACCGCGACTGGAAAATCTGCGGCGACGCCGCGTGGCTCCGAAAGATGTGGCCTGCGGTCCGCCGTGTTGTCGAATACTCCTGGCGCGGCGACACGCGCTTCCGTTGGGATCCGGAGCGCTCGGGTGTCCTCACGGGACGTTGTCACCATACGCTCGACATGGAGCTCTTCGGTCCCCACGGATGGCTTCAGGGCATCTATCTCGGCGCGCTCAAGGCCGCCGCGCTGATGGCCGACGAGGTCGGCGAGACCGACTTCGCCGGCGAGTGCCGCGCCGTTTTCGGACGGGGCCGCGCGTGGACGGAGGAGAATCTGTTCAACGGAAAGTACTACATCCAGAAAATCGACCTCTCCGACGGATCGGTCCTCGACCGATTCGAGAGCGCGCGGAAGATCTACTGGGACGAGGAACACGGAGAGATCAAGTACCAGATCGGCGAGGGCTGCGAGATTGACGCGCATCTCGGGCAGCTCTTCGCGACGCTCTGCGGCCTCGGCGAGGTGCTCGACGCCGGACACATCCGCTCGACCCTCGACGCGATTTTCGAGAACAATTTCAAGCCGTCCCTCCGCGATTTCGCCAACACGTGGCGCGTCTTCGCGGCGAACGACGAGAGCGCGACGCTGATGTGCGCGTGGCCCGAGGGCACGCGTAAGCCCGTCCTTCCGATTCCCTACAACGCCGAGGCAATGACCGGATTCGAATGGGCATTCGCGACCCACCTCGTCCTCGCCGGCGAGACGGAGAAGGGGGCGCGGGTCGCCGCGGCGGTCCGCGGACGGTTCGACGGCGCGGCGCGCAACCCGTACAACGAGTTCGAGTGCGGAAGCAACTACGCGCGGTCGCTGGCCGCCTTCGGCATGCTCCGCGCGTACAGCGGGCAGCGCCGCGACCCGGTGGACGGAAAGCCCGCCTTCGCCCCCGCCGTCCCCGGACCGTTCCGCACGTTCTGGGCGGACAACGGCCGCTGGGGAGTCTACGAGCGCGCCGCCGACGGTTCCGAGACCGTCCGGGAGCTTTCCGGGGGGTCCGGCGCGGTCTGATGACCGGGAAACGTTGCGGCGACGCCCGCCGCGGGTTCTTCGGGAATCCGTTCGGGATATTCCAGAACCGGAGTCTCCGCGTGCTCGTCAGACGCCACGGTCAGACCCGCTGACGCCACCGCAAAGACACCCTTGGAATACGTCCTGCTCTGTTTCCGTCGGAATCAGCCTCGGGAGACGCGGAAGGTTTTGATCTCGTAGGGTCCGAGCTCGAACGGGAGGATTCCCGCCCGGGGCTCCGAGAGGTCGCGCCATTCCGGAATGTCGGATTCCCGGATGGAGACATCGCGATTCTTCGGCGTGATCTCGCCGTGGACGGTGCGCCCGTGAGGCTCGTAGACGCGCACGATGAGGTCGTCGTTTTTCTCCGCCCGCTTGATCGCGCTGATCTCGTATCCCGGCGCGCCGCACCCTGAGAAGGAGACCGGAAGACCGTCGGGAACCCCTCCCGGAAATCCTGTTTCCGGCGCGGCGAGCCCCGGGAAGGAGAGGACGCCCTGATTGAGCGCCGCGGCCTCCTCACGGACCTTTTCGAGACCGCTCCCGGAGAAATGCGGCAGGAAGGAATAGGTGAAACGATGCCTTCCGAGGTCGGCGACAGGGTCGGGATAGCCTGTCCCGCGGAGGAGGGAGAGCGAGAGTTCGTTGCCGTCCGCCCGATAGCCGTATTTGCAGTCGTTGAGGAGCGCGACGCCGCCGTCCGGACCGGAGAGGTCCGCGTAGCGGTGGCCCGAGACCTCGAATTTCGCGTGCTCCTCGAGCGTGTTCCGGCGGGTCGGGCGGCGGATCTCGCCGTACTGGATCTCATAGGTCGCCATGTCCGTGTAGACGGTCGTCGGGAAGGCGACGCGGAGGATTTTCTCGCGGCTTTTCCAGTCGATGTCCGTGACGAAATCGAGGCGTATCGAGCCGTTTTCAAGCCAGACGGTCTGCTCGGCCTCGTTCTCGGCGATCCGCATCCGGACGCGGAGACCGGTCCGGACCGCGCCATGTCCGGCGGGTTCGACGGAGAGGATTTCCGGTTCGGCGAGTTTGACGTTGACGAAGTATTCCTCGACGTCCCAAGCGTCGTAGGTGGGCGTATGGTCCTCGAAGAGTTCGAGACGGTTTCCGGGAGCGCCGGCGGGCACCCATTCGCGTCCATTCTCCTTCGTGAGGGCGGAGACGAGCCGCATCCGGGCGTCGAACTCATAGCGGACGGCCTCGTTTTCCAGAACCCAGCCGCCCAGCGGGGTCCGCGCGGGGGGGGATACGGAGGGCGCGGAGGACATTTTTCCCGCGCCCGCCCGGACGAGGGTGGCGAAACGGTTCCCGCCGACGTTCGCGCGGACCAGGGTCCGTCCGTTCTCGTGTTGTGACGGAAGGAGTCCGGCACCTGGAATTTCAGCTCCTTCCCAGCCGTACGGGAGTTCGACGACCCCGGAAAAGTCCGTGGACGACGGATTGAAGAGAGTCATGGCGTCCGTTTTTTTCGTGAGGACGCGGGCCGCGGATTTCGCCTGCATCGCGCGGCATTCCGCGAGGACGTTTTCAAGCTCCGCGTGGGCCTCGCGGTAGACCCGGTGGATAGAGGAGCCCGGGAGAATGTCGTGAAACTCGCATTGGAGGACGGTTTTCCAAAGCTTCTGAAGCGCCTTGCGAGGGTAACGGGAAGGAAGGTCGAGGGAGGCCAGCATCTCGGTCGCCTTGAGGGCCTCCTCCGCCCGGCGGTGGAGGAATTTGAGATAGGCGTGGGTCGTGTACGTGCCGCGATGGCGTTCGACATAGAGTTCGCCGTGCCAGGTGGCGAGGTCCGATCCGGAGAGGGCGAGCGATTCCATTTCCTCAAGCGCGGACTGCGCGGTTCCGGGGCGGAGGCGGGGCAGGCCGTTGCAGTGGCCGAGAAGCTCCGCGCGGAGCAGCATATCCTCCGTGGGGCCTCCGCCCCCGTCGCCGATTCCGTAGAGGGAGACGGACTTGCCGAGGATTCCCGCCTCCTTGTTGTTTGTCTCGTGACGGACGAACGTTTCGGGTTTGAGCGAGCTGCTGTAGCTGTCTTCCGGCGGAAAGTGCGCGAGGACGCGGCTTTTCCCGTCGATGCCGCGCCACCAGAACGTATTGTGGGGAAACGTCGTGTAGAGATTCCAGGAGATTTTTTGCGTGAGAAAATAGCGGACGCCGGCCTTCTCGAGGATCTGCGGGAGCGCTCCGGAATAGCCGAAGACATCCGGAATCCAACAGTTTTTGACCTCGACGCCGAATTCGTCGCGGAAGAAGTTCATTCCAAGGAGCAACTGCCGGGCGAGGCTTTCGCCGGAGGGGATGTTGCAGTCGGGCTCGACCCACATCCCTCCCTGGAGTTCCCACCGTCCTTCGGCGACAGCTTTCTTGATGCGCGCGAAGAGGTCGGGATGGTGTTCTTTGACCGCCTCGTAGAGTTGCGGCTGCGAGGCTCCGAAGAGATAGTCCGGGTCGAGGTCGAGGAGATGGAGTTGCGTCGCGAACGTCCGGGCCGCCTTGCGGTATCCCTCGCGGACGGGCCATCGGTAGCCGATGTCGATATGGGCGTGGCCGACGCCTGTGACATCCACGGTACCTGGATCGGAGGGGACGGCGAGAAGCGGCGCGAGAAGGGCGCGCGCGGCGGCTGTTCCCCGGACTGGCCAGACATCGAGCGCCTTCCCGACGACGTACAGAACGCGCTGGCGGCGGGCGGAGGTTTTCGGAAGGACCTGGACGAGGTTTTTGAGGAAGACGAGTTCCTGCTCGAGGCTCCATGTCTCGCGGTCGAAGAGCACGGCCTCGAGCGCGGCGACATTGGCGTTGTGGTAGACTCCGTCGAGCGCGGGTTTTCCGTTTACGACGCGGTGGAAATCCTCTTTGGACCAGTTGGCGCCGCCGAGCCAGTTGGCGCCGGCCTCGATCCAGAAGTCGATTTTCTCGCCGCCGCGGCACGGGTCGAAAAGACCGTGGATGAGTTGACGGCTGAATCCCGGGGAGAAGACGGAGCGGTTCGAGATGCCTTGGATCGCGCGGCCGCGGTTGTCGCAGACGAGTCCTTCGCCGCCGAGGTCGATCCGCGGCACGGCGTATTTTCCTTTCCAGGATTTCGGAAGCGTCCCTGTGACGTGGAACCAGGCGCAGTCCCATGCCTCGCCCCAGTGGTCGCCGACCTTCACGGGCCGGTAGTCGAGAGACAGCCGGTTCATGAACGGAACGGGCTCCGGAGTGACCGCGACTTCAGCCGAGAGGGGAACGGACTCTCCGAAGATCCGAGAGGAGATTTCTTTGAGTTCACGGTCGATGCGACCTAAGACAATGGATTCGAGAAGATGGGACATGGGGAAGGGCGGATTTTCATGAAGACGGACTCCCGGTCGCCCGGACCGTCCGTCGCGCAGAATTTCGGGATACTGTTGTGCGGCGACATACCATTGTGCGGCGACACACTTTTACGAGACGGCATACCATTATACAGCGACATACCATTGTGAGGCGACACACTTTTACGAGGCGACACACCATTATACGGCGGCAATTCTGTTGTGCGGCGACTCATAGTGCGTCGCGCGGCGGGGAAGGACGGAAAGTCGGTTGCTTCCTTCTTCAAAGAAAAACATCCGCCGCCCGCGAATGCTTCTTCTTCAATTTCTTCCCGTCGTCTACGATGTACAAATTCAAAACAAAATATCGTTATTTTCCTTAGTGTTTTACGAATTATTTTCCCTCTTGCGCCAGGTTTGTCAATATGGTATATTCGTTCTCGCCCTTGAGGCGCGCAGTCTTCCGCACCGTCGAGTTCCTCTCACCCCACCCCCTGCCCGCATTCCACCATGCATAACAGACACCATCCTTTCCGCCCGTCCTATGTCGGCCTTCCACATACGCCGACGCCTCCGGAGGCGCTTCTCTGCCTGATCGGCCTTCCGCTTCTTCCGTTTATGGTCTTTTGGGCGCTCCTCAAGCCCATCTTCGGGAACTTTTTCGGAGACATCCGCACCGAGAGGGCGCTGCGCCGCGCCATCAAGGATGCCGAGGAGCGCGAGCTCGGGGCCCGGGAGCGCCCCGCCGAAAACCCATGGCGCCACAAGATTGTCGTCTCGTTCAACCCGCCGCCGACGCCCGAGGCACTTCTGGAGCTTTGGAACCATCGCAAGGACTCCCATGAGGCCGCGCTCGCCTTCGGCTCCGCGCTCAAC
>JAZUKQ010000320.1:0-5769 GCA_045643325.1 Kiritimatiellia bacterium
CATCCTCCGCGACGCCTCCGGCGACATCCTGCGCGTCACGCTCGGCCCCGGGGACACCGACTGCCGCCCCACCTACACCGCCTCCGCCGACGACTGGATTGTCCAGGCCATCGTCGCCTCCGAGGACAAGCGCTTCTTCAGCCATCGCGGCATCGACTTTCTCGCGCTCTCCCGCGCGGTCTTCCAGAATGTCGTCTTCCGCCGCCGCGTCTCCGGCGCCTCCACCATCTCCTCCCAGACCGTCCGCCTCATCACGCCCCACCCCCGCACGCTCGGCTGGAAATATGTCGAGGCGTTCCAGGCGCTCCGCCTCGAGCGGGCGATGTCTAAGACGGAGATTCTCACCCAATACCTCAACCGCTCCCCCTTCGGCTCCAACCTGATGGGCATCGAGGCCGCCGCGCAGGGCTATTTCGGAAAAAACGCCAAGGACCTCTCCCTCGGCGAGGCCGCCCTCCTCGCCGGCATGGTCCAATCCCCCTCCCGGTTCCGTCCCGACCGGCATCTCGTCGCCGCCAAGACACGCCGCTCCTATGTCCTCCGCCGCATGGAGGAGGAAGGCCGCATCACCGCGAGCCAGCGGCGCGACGCCGAGGACGCGCAACTCGTCGTCCGCCGAGCCCCGCGCCCCTTCCGCGAGCCCTACTTCTGCGACTGGGCCGCCACGCGGCTTCCCGCCACCGGCGATGTCACCACCTCGCTCGACCCGCACCTGCAGGCCGTCGTCACGGACCTCGTCCGCGGCGCCGCCGCGACCGCCGGCCACTCCGCCGCCGCCGTGGTCCTCGACGCGGACGACGCCTCCGTCCTCGCCTTCGTCTGCTCCGGAGACTATTTCTCCCGAGACGCGGGCCAGGTCAACACCGTCCTCGCACCCCGGCCCGCCGGCTCGACGTTCAAGCCATTCCTCTACGCCATGGGGGTAGACCAAGGGATTGTCTGGCCCCGGCGCCGCCTCTACGACATCCCCCGCCACTACCACGGCTTCTCTCCGGGAAACTTCGTCCCCTCGTTTCGAGGCCCCGTCCCGGCCGAAGACGCCCTCATCCTTTCCCTCAATCTCCCCTTCTTCGGACTTCTTTCCGACATCGGCCTGACCGAGTTCCTCTCCGTCCTCCGGACCGCCGGATTCCGGCACATCGACGCCCCCGACGACACCTACGGTCTCGGCATTGTCACCGGAAACGCCCCGATCACCCTTCTCGAGCTCGCCTCCGCCGCCGCCGTGTTCCCTTCGGGCGAGGCGCGCGCCGCGCGGTGCGTCCCGGGGCCTCCCGCCGGAATGCCCGCGGGGGCGGAGGCGAAGAACGCGGGGGCGGAGGCGGAAGACGAGGACCGCGGAGTCTCCGCGCTCTTCTCCGACGCCGCGCGCTACCTCGTTTCCGCCGCCCTCTCCGGACCGGAACGGGCGCTCTCCGTCCTCGGTCACCGGGCCGACGCCGTCCTCCCCCGCTTCGCGTGGAAGACCGGCACCTCCGCGGCGCACCGCGACGCCTGGACCGTCGCTTGGAACCCGCGCTATGTCGTCGCGGTCTGGTGCGGGCACATCGAAGGTCATTTCGGCGACACCTCGCTCACCGGAATCTCCGCGGCCGCGCCGCTCGCCTGGCGCATCGCGAGGACACTGGAGCCCGATCCCGGAAACGCCCCGTGGTTCGCCAAGCCGGACTCCCTTGAGACGCGCTCTCTCTGTTCTCTTTCCGGGTGTCCCGCCTCCCCCGACTGTCCCGAGACCGAATCCGGAACCGTCGTCCGCGGCGTCTCGCGCGGAACCCCCTGCCCCGTCCATCGGCGCGCGGCGGACGGGACGGTCGAGACCCGCTGGCCTCCCGATGTCGAGCGGTTCCTCGCCGCGCGCGGCGCGCCTTCCTCGATCCGGATTGTCTCGCCGGCCGACGGCGCGACGTTCCGGACGGCCCCGGGGGTCCCCAATCAGGGGATTGTCGTGAAGGTCGAGGGGAACGCGCCGGACGGGACTCTCTGGTGGTTCCGCGGCTCGGCGCTTCTCGGGACGACGACCGGCGCCGCCCCGTTCGTTCTCCGCGACCTTCCCGCGGGCGACTCGTCCATCTCCTGCACGACCGCTGCGGGAGACTCCGCGTCCATCACGGTCCACATGCGGACCGCCGACGCGCCGGAGAGATAGCGTCCGCTACGCCTCGAGCTCGGCGACGAATTTGCGCACGCTCGCGAGCTGCCACTCGACGCGGGCCTCCTCGTGCTCGCCGGAATGGTGCTCGATGGAATACGTCCCGGCATAGCCGGAATCGTTCAACTGCTTCATGACGCCCGCCGCGAAGTCGAGCGAGTTCGCCGGAATGTGCGTGTGCATCGCGTACGAGATCGCGAGCGCGTTCGCGTCGATGTCCGGGTCCGGGGCGAAATTGCCGAAGTGGTAGAGGTGCCCGTAGTTCTTGCGGGCGACCGCCTCCTTCACGCGCTTGAGGTTTTTCGGAACGCGGTCCCAGCCCCAGTGGTTCTCGGGGCCGATCTTCGCGCCGAAGCCGTCCGCCAGATCGCAGTATTCCTGATAGGTCGAGACGAGGTAGTCGAACGCCTCCTCCGGCATTTCGACCTTGTCGTCGCCGCCGAAGTCGATCCGGACGGTCCGCGCGCCGAGAATCTCCGCGGCGCGGATGTACTCCTTCATCTTCGTCTTGTGCTCCGCGCGCTCCTCGGCGGAGTCGCGCCAGAGATGGGGACCGTCGACGCAGAGGTTCGCGAGCGCCATTCCGCGCTCGTCGAGCGTCTTCCGGACCTTTTTGAGAAAGTCCGCGTCGAGCGAGGGGAGGAAGCCGGACCAGATATCCGCGTTGGACACATGGTAGCGGTCGAAGGCGAGACGGATGTAGCCGAAAACGTCGAGACGGCCTTCGGCGAGGAGCCCATGGAACGAATAGGACGCGAGAGAGAGGGGATAGGACATGGCGGATTACAGATTGGGGATTTCAAGCGCGGTGGAGACGGAAAGCGAGCGGATCTCGTCGGCCGCGACCTCGCGGCCGAGACGCTGCGACATATAGATGCCCTCTTGGACGAGCTGCGTGAGAAGCGCGATGTCGGCCGTCGGGAGAAGGTCGCACTTTCCCGAGAGCGCGGCGATCCAGTGCGCCTGCGAGTTGTCGTAGAGCATCTTCTCGGGATGGACCTGGTGGTCGAGATAGCTCTTCTGCCCGAGGTCGAAGGTCGTGTCGGTCTGGATGTCCTCGACCGCGCTGTGGAACGTGAGCGGCGAGAGCGAGAGGCCGCCCTTGGAGCCGAAGATCGCCGAGCCGGGAAATGGTTTCGCGTAGACGGCCCAGGATTCGAGGATGTCCATCGAGAGGCCGCCTTTGAACTTCGCGTATCCGCAGCCGAGCTCCTCGACATTATAGCGGGACTCGGCGCGCCGCTCCTCGTCCATCGGGAGTTTCGCGTAGGTGTTGCCGGAGACGCGCTCGAGATCGGGCATGCCCGCGAGCCAGAGCAGCTGCGAGATGTGGTAGACGCCCATGTCGAAGAGCGCGCCGCCCGCAGAGAACTCGGAATGGACGAACTCTTTGCGCGCGTAGCCGTCGACAAAAGGACGGCCGCGGCGGCGGAAACCATAGGAGCGCATGTGGTAGATCTCCCCGAGATGTCCGCCGTCGATAAGGCTTTTCGCGGCGCGCGCCTCGTCGCCGTAGATCATCGCGAGCTGGATATGCAGTTTTCGGCCGAGTTCCTTCGCGCGGTCGTACATCCGCTTGGAGTCGAAATACGATCCGGACATCGGTTTCTCGCAGTAGCAGTCGCGGCCCGACTCCATCACCGCGATGGAGACCGGCGCGTGCATGTTGTTGTGAAGGCAGACGTCGACCGCGTCGCAGTCGCATTTTTTCAGCATCTCCCCGATGCTCGTATATCGGCCGGCGACGCCGAAGCGCTCGCCGTAGTCCTGGACGCGCTCCGGGACGATGTCGCAGAGGGCGGTCACCTCGCAGCCGGGAATTTTCTTGTACGTTTCCAGATGCGACTGTCCGATGACGCCGCAGCCGATCATGCCGATACGAATCGTCATGTCACGCTCCTTCGAAGCATTGTTTAAGGACGGAAGCCGCCCCCTCGGCAAAGGGGACGGGGGAGGAAATCGAGATGCCGAGCGCCTCCAGCGCGGAGGTGTCGAGATGGCAGTCCCGCGGACGCGCGACGCCGTCGGAGGGTTTTCCGCGCGGTTCCGGGACGGCGCACGCGCGGCCCATCCCGACGAGCGTTTTCCGCATCGCGAGGGCCATCTCGTACTTCGTCATCGGCTCGCGGCCGCTCCATTGGTAGACGCCGGAGAAGGCGGCGTCTTTCGTCAGCCGGTACACGGTCATCTGGCGGAGGATTTCCGCGACCTCGGGCGTATACGTCGGATAGCGGGTCGCCCAATGGTCCACCCCGACGGTTTCCGCGCCAGAGAGGAGGAGTGTCGCGGTCTTGATCGCGGCGGACTCGTCGAGGCGGGAGCTCGGTCCGTAGAGGATGGGGACGCGAAGGGCGGCGGCGTTCCCGGGGGCCTCTTCGAGGACGGCGCGCTCGCCGGCGAGCTTGCTGCGCCCGTAGCTGTTCACGGGATTCGGCGTGTCGCCGACGGCATACGGGGCGGACGTGCCGTCGAAGACATAGTCGGTGGAGAGATAGATGAGGAACGCGCCGCGCGCATGCGCCCAGCGGGCGATTTCGCGCGTCGCGGAGACATTGAGCGCCCAGACCATGTCCGGACTGCCGTCGCAGAGGTCGGGACGGCGTTCGGCGGCGGTATGAATAACGACATCCGGGGCGAGCCGGTCGAGGAACGGCGCGATGGCGGAGGTATCCGTCAAGTCAAGGCGGACGCATTTCGGCGCGTCGCGCCGGAAACACGTTCCGACCACATCGAATTCCGGATTATCCGGAGACGGGACAGTGTGAAACGTTTCCAACGCCTTCATCACCTCGCGTCCCAGCAGTCCCGTCGCACCGGTCACCAGCACTTTTTTCATAAGAGTCTCCGTTTGGCGGAAAGGATACCACATCATTTTCGCAGGTGGAAGCGGGATTTCTCCTTCGCGGTTTGCCGCGTTGCGCCAGAACAAGCGGGATTTCGCCTTCGCGGTTTGCCGCGTTGCGCCAGAACAAAGGACAACGAGCGGCGAAGTAGGTTGAAAACAAAAACGCCCCATTCCTCAAATGCGAGACACCGTACCATTTTCTCTTCCCGAAGCGATTTCCGTGGAAAGCGGCCTGTCCCAAACGTCCATCTTCTGAAAATCCGGATTCCCTCTCCGACGAACCAGCGCCCTCCCGTCGCGAGAGTCTTCCTCATTTTCAACGAACTTGACACCCGGACCGACGCACCGTCCACCCCTCTCGTCATCAACATTCCGAAACGAAACTTCATCACGCGGAACTTCTATTTGTTCCCCGTTTTTCACCTTCAAGTTTCATCACGATTTTATCACAAATTCTTTTGAAATTTTCACTATTTACAAATATGAACCGTTTTGATATTATCGTTCCCGTTCTCTGCCGATTCCTCGGGCATCCACCTCCGGCCTCCGGGTTCCACCTCAAAGCTCCAGCACCCATCGCCCGCCTCCGACATCCATCTCCAGCCTCCACCGCCAGCCTCCGATGCTCCTCCCGCCCTTCGACTCGCTTCCCTACTACGGTCACGGATACGGACAGTCCGCCGCCTCGCGCGACTACTCCCGCTCCGGATACGTCCCGCGCTGGACGAAGCCGCGGCGTGCCCGGAAGCCGAAATTCCGGGTGTCCTTCTCCCGG
>JAZUKQ010000321.1:0-3174 GCA_045643325.1 Kiritimatiellia bacterium
GGTTGGTGAGGCGGCCGGCGGCGTCGTAGGCGTAGGTTTCGACGGCGCCCCAGGCGTTGGATTCGGCGACGAGGCGGCCGGCGGGGTCGTAGGTCCAGCGATGGGGGTTGCCGACGGCGTCGAGCTGGGTGGCGAGGCGGCCGAGGGGGTCGTAGGTCCAGAGGGTGGTGGATTCGTCGGGGGTGCCGACGGCCAGGGTTTCGCGGATGCGCCGGCCGGTGTTGTCGTAGGCGTAGTGGACGACCTGCCCGGCGGCGTTGGTGACGGCGGAAACCAGGGGCTCGTAGACGCCGCAGCCGCCGCAGCCGGCCAGGCGGCCGTAGCGGAGGCTCGTCCGGCGGGCCAGGGGGTCGATGATTTCCACGACGCGGTTGTATTCGTCGTATTCCAGGGAGGTGGCGTTGCCGAGCTCGTCGACGGCGTTGGTGCAGTTGCCGAAGTCGTCGTATTGGAAGGAGCGGGCCGTGCCGTCGGCGTTGGTCACGGCCAGAAGCAACCCGCGCCAGTTGAAAGCGAAATGGGTGGTGTTGGAGTTGGCGTCGGTGACGGACAGGGGATGGCCCGCCGCGTCCCAGGTGCAGGTCGTGACGTTGCCGAGCGGGTCGGTGACGGATTTGAGGTCGCCGGCCGTGCCGCCGGGCTCGTTGGTGCCGTAGTAGCCGAATGCCACGCTTCCGCCGTTGCGGAGCCGGTGGGTGGCGGGGAGGTTCCATCCGTTGTATGTCCATTCCTCGGAGCTGCCGTCCGGGTAGTCCATGCGCACGGGCAGATGCCCGGCGTTGCGGGTCCAGGCGACGGAATGCCCCAGCGGATCGGTCGCGGAGAGCGGGAACCCGTTGGCATCGTAGGTCCAGCGGCGCGTGTTGCCGAGCGGATCGCCGGCGGACAGCATGCGCCCGGCGTAGTCGCGCCCGTAGGTCCACAGATTGCCTTGCGCATCGTAGCGCCCCGTGACGTAGCCCATGCCGTCCTGGTCGCGCACGTAGGTCTCCTTGCGGCCTTCGCCATCGCTCCATGAGCGGATGAGCCCGTCCGAGTAGACGAAGCCCTCTTCGACGCCCTCGCCGACCAGCACCTGCGGGACGTCGCCGGCGCCTTGCGGGAGCGAGACCAGCATTTCCGGCGTCCCGCCGCCGTCCGGGAAGCTCTGCTGCTCCAGCACCACGCCCGTCACCAGGTAGGGGCCGCTGCCGAAATCCAGCTTGAAGTCGTAGTTGTAGGCCAGCTTCATGCGCGCCCCGGGTCCGCCCTTGACGGGGTCGACGGCCGTGGCCAGAAGCGGCCGCCCGCCGGACGGGCTTTCGGCGCCGACGTAGGTGTAGGCCGCCTGCTCGCCGCCGGGATAGGTTGCGCCCGCCAGGACGTTGCCGACGGTGCCGCCGAGGCCGTCCGGCGCCGAATTCCAGGTGCCGTAGGCGTAGTCCACGGACCGGCCGTCGCTGGTGGCGACGTTCGTGATGCACAGCGCCCCGGCAACCAGCCCGCGCCGGATTTCCAGCCACCGCCCGAACGGATCGGCGATGCGCGAAATACGGCCGTAGGCGTCGTAGTCCATCGTCCATTCATGCCCCTGGCCGTCGCGCTTGCGGACCAGCCGGTAGCGCGGATAGGTGCTGCGCTGGAAGTCCAGCTCCTCGCCGGTCGCCGCCACCAGGGTGAAGCCGACCGTCGCGCCGCTCCACGGATAGAGGCGGTCCCCCGCGAACGCATACGCCACGCGCACGGCCCCGTTGCTGTCCGCCGCCCGGAAGGTGTAATCCTCGCCCGTCGGATAGCGCAGCTTGATGTCGCGCACGCCCTCCGTATGGCTGGACAGGTCGCGCATCTCATACGCCCAGTTGTGCTGCCAGGTCTGCCGCCAGCCGAACTCCACGTAGTTCGTCGTGAAATCCGTGGTGCGGCTGCTGTAGAAGCGCGTAAATTCGATGGAGGCCGGCCCGCCTGTCGCCAAATCCGTCACATGGCGGCTCTTGTCCGCGCGATAGGGCAGGACCGAATCCGGCCCCACCCGCTTCGCGTCCGGATTGAACCCCGTCCGGCATGGCTCGCAGAGCGGCGTCGGATGGTTCCCGCAACCAGGGCTGTAGCCGCCGGGCTCCGGCTCGCCCCACGCGCACGTCCCGCACAAAAGCCCCGTCAGCAAAAGGCCTGGCCAACATTTCTTCATGGCTTTTCCTTTCTCATGCGGGGGTTGGCTTGAACACGCGGACCGGTCCGGGCTGCCCCATGGGCGTTTCCTTGCCCACCCAGAACTCCAGCAATTCCTGGCGCGCGCCCTGGCTCAGCATCAACGTGTATTTGCCCGTGTTGCCGCCCAGCGCGTAGGAAAACTCGATCCCTCCGTCCGCATCGCAATCGGCCAGCAGCGACCCCGCGCGGCCTTCGAGGCATCCGCCGTTGTCGGCTTCCACCCACACGGGGCGGGACGTGTCCGCGCCGCGCAACCACACCCGCACCCGGACCGGCTCGTTCAACTCCGCCGCCAGACGCCCGAATTCGCCATCCACCGACCGGATGGCCACCCGGCTCCCGTCCGCCCGCACCACTTCGCCCGTCGCCGTCGTCAGCTTGTCCAGCTCCTCCGGCGTCGGTTCGCCGTCGACGGGCGCGGGAGCGTCCGCAACGGCGGCGGCCGATCCCCTCGGCGCGGCCGTCGCCAGGACCGTCGGCCCGCCGACGCCGGACCGTGCTTCTCCGCCTCCACGGACCATCCACCACGCCGCGAGCCCTCCCGCCATGCAAACCGCCATCGCAATTCCCGCCGCCTTGGAAATACCCTTCGACATCGCCGCCTCCTACCAGAACCGCGGACGGCATCCCTCGTCCGCCGCCGCCAACGGATCCGTCCCCAGAGAGACCTCCTCCCCGTCGGGCATTCCGTCCCCGTCGGTGTCCACGTCGTCCCAATCCGTCTCAAGCACCATGACCTCCTCGTAGTCCGTCAGACCATCCCCGTCGCAGTCGCCCGTGCGGCTGGGAACCACCGTCACGGTCTGGGTGGACGTCGCCACGTTGCCCCCGGCATCGGCCGCGCTCCACGTCACCGTCGTCATGCCGACCTCGAAAACGGCGGGCGCGTCGTTCGTCACCAGCGCCACGCCGCAGTCGTCGGAAGCCGTCGCCGAGCCCAGCGGAACCGCCACCGGCGCCAGGCAGGGCCCCGCCTCCGCCTCG
>JAZUKQ010000322.1:0-3285 GCA_045643325.1 Kiritimatiellia bacterium
CGGCGTCGAGCGCGGCGTCGGGACCGAACTGGCGGGGAAAGGCGGTATAGACGGAGTTCGACGCGACCGCGCGGGCGGGGGAGGTCTTGATGGTCAGGTCGCCGCCCTCGGGCCAGACGGGCGAGGCGGAGCCGGGCGGAAGGAGAAACGCCTTGGCGGAGAAGACGCCGACTTCCGCGAGCGGAAGAGACGCGCGGAATTTTCCGGGGCCGGCGGCATTCATCGGAACGTCGTGCCAGGCCCCGGCGAGGGACGGCGTGCCGGAATCCGTCGCGGCGAGAATCTCCCGGCGCAGGACCGAGGCCCGTCCGACGGTCGTGCGGACATAGGCGCGGAGCGCGGAGTGACGGGCGCGGACCGGCGCCTCGGCCGTGAAACGCCGGAGTTCCTGTTCGGAGAGCTCGAGCTCGACATCGAGCGTGTCGCCGGCGAAGAGGCGGAGCGATGTGCCGGGGGCGGGAAATTGGATCATGGATGGTGTGCGGACCCGGAGACGCCCGCGGGAATGGATGCCGATGGGCCCCGGCGCGGCTAGAGCTCGAGGTTGAACTCGATGTTGAGACTAGGGTAGCGGCGGACGAATCCGGCGGGGAGGCCGGTGATGCGCCGGACGCCTTTCGCGGCGTCGAGGACGGAACGGTCGAGCACGGAGGAGCCGGACGAAGAGGCGATGAAGGCGTCGAACGATCCATCGGGCTTGAAGACCAGCTGGAGGACGGCGGGACGGCTTCCGCGGGCCTCGGCGGTCGGGCGGCTCCACGCGTTGTCGAGCGTGTTCTTGATCCGCGCCATGGCGAGAGAGTCCTCGTCCGGGCTGGCGCCGGGCGTGCCGGCGGGCGAGCCGCCGGGAACGCCGCCCTGGTTCATGATCGCGGCGATCTGTTGCGGCGTCAGTTTGGGCCCCAGAGGTTTCGCGACCGTTTTCCGCGGCGGCTGCGTCGTCGGGGTGGTCTTGGGCTTGATGAGTTTGTTGCTGACCTGGACCTTATGGACGACGTTTGTTTTGGGAGGATCCGGTTTCTTTGGTTTCGCTTTTTCCGTGTCCGGCTTCTTTTGAACGGGTTTCGGCTCCGGCGGTTTCGTCTCGGGGGGAGGTTCCGGTTCGGCGGGCGGAGGTTCGACCATGAATCCGAGAGGGATTTCGACGGTTTTGGCTTTGGACCGGCAGGACGGAACCGTCACCGAGCAGACCAGGGCGCAGAGGAGGAGGGCGACCACATGTCCGGACGCAGAGAGGAGCAGGGCTTTCGGAAAGGAGACGGCCATGCTATTCCTCCTGGGTGACGAGGGTCATTTTGGAGATGCCGAGCTTATGGACAAGGCGGAGGACGGACACGACCTTGCCGTAGTTCACCGCGTCGTCGCCGCGGACGAAGACGAACGTCTCGGGGTCGTTGTTCATGGCGGCGGTCAGCCGGGCCTCCAGCGACTCCATGGCGACGGGTTCCTTGTCGTCGTCGAAATGGATGTCTCCGTTGGCCTTGACCGTGATGGACACGGAGTGGTCCTTGGTGGAGATTTCCTCGGCGGAGCCTTTGGGAAGGTTGACGGGAAGCCCCTGCTCGATGAGCGGGAACGTGATGATGAACGTGATGAGGAGGATGAACGTGAGGTCCATCATCGACGTGAGGTTCATCTCGGACTTGGGGCGGAGTCCGGAGGAACTGGAACGGGGACGGCGGGGCATGGAAGAGGGGCGGACGGCGAGGAGGGGGCGTCCTCGGGGGACCCGGCGCTAGGCGTCCGGGCGGGTGAAGGGAACGGACGGACAGGCGGGCTCCCGGGCGGCGCCGGCGGGGGCCTCGTAGGCCTGGATGGCGTGGATGCGGGAGACGGAGAGGCAGAACTCGTCGAGGAAATTCTCCATTTCGACGACGTGGGCGCGGATGGCGTCGGCGAGGAAGTTGTAGCCGACGGAGGAGGGAATCGCGACGACAAGTCCGGCGACGGTGGTGAGCAGGGCGGAGGAGATGCCCGGCGCGACCTGCGAGATCATCGAAGAGCCTCCGGTCGACATGGCCATAAAGGCGTCCATGACGCCCCAGACGGTGCCGAAGAGGCCGAGGGACGGGGCGGAGGAGACAATGGTCGCGAGGAGGCTCA
Source organism: Kiritimatiellia bacterium (assembly GCA_045643325.1). Lineage (GTDB taxonomy): Bacteria > Verrucomicrobiota > Kiritimatiellia > RFP12 > JAZUKQ01 > JAZUKQ01. The sequence continues at coordinate 2,104 of JAZUKQ010000322.1, forward strand.
TGTACTTCTCGACCAGAATCGTCTGTTCGGCGAGGACCTGTTCGCAGACGGTGCGGATCTCCTCGAGTTCCGTGTCCTGGAGAATGGGGAGTTTTTTATTGGGCTGCCACGCGCGGATCATGTCGTCGGAGACGCCGCGGTTGTGAAGGATGTCGAGGAGCTTGTCCGCGCCGGCCTTGTAGATCCGGGCGGTCGGGGCGATGATGGCGAGGGCCTTCTCCCCGAAAAGCGGGGAAAGCGGGTGGGGCTGCCCTTTGTAGAACCGGAGGAAGGCGTCGCGATAGGACCGGAAAGCCCGGAGCGCGCTGACCTTGTGGAAGAAAATGGCGAGCGCGAAGATTCCCGCGACGAGAATGAGAAGGGTGACACCCTTGCCGAGGAAATCCGACTGGAAGAAGGCTTCGAAAGCGATGAAAGCGAGCATGGACGGGAAGTTTTACAAAACGGGGGCGAGGGCGGCGCGGAGCTCGTCCTCGAAAGAACGGGAGCGGTAGGCGGCGAGACGCCTGTCCTGGCCGGCCACGACGGCGGCGCGGAGCGCGGGGTCGCGGACGAGGCGGCCGATCGTCTCGGCGATGAGCGCGGGGTCGCGGTCGCGGAAGAGGACGCCCGCGCCCCCGAGCGTCTCGGGAACGGCGGCGGACGCGACGGCGACCACGGGGAGATGAAAATGCATGGCCTCGAGCAGGGGGGCGCAGAAGCCCTCGTGCTCGCTCATGCAGAGGAAGACGGACGCGGAGCGGTAGCAGGCGTTGAGCTGGGCCTGGGAGAGCGTGCCGGTGAAGACGACATTCTTCAGTTCGAGCGCGTGGGCCTGGCCCATCAGGATCGTACGGTAGGCCTCGGCGCCGTCGTGGGAGCCCGCGAGAATGAGCCGGGAGCGGGGCTCGACGGTGTGCTGGAAATCGTGGAAGACGCGGAGCAGGTCGTCGTGGCGCTTGTTGGGGACGACGCGGCCGACGAAGAGGATATTGACGCAGCCGTCGGAATAGCGCGCGGCGTACTCGGGGGAGAAGTCGCGGTTGACGTGGTCGAGGTCGAGGAGCAGGGGCAGGACCTTGGGCTCCGGGAAGCCCATCGCGGCGAGCTCCGACGCGTTGAAGGCGCTGACGGCCAGATTGAGCTCGGCCGTGCGGGCGAGGGATTTCGCCTGGGCGAGGCCCTCGGCGAGGTCGGCGGCGA
>JAZUKQ010000323.1:0-3096 GCA_045643325.1 Kiritimatiellia bacterium
CTCGCCGGTCTTGGGGTCCCGGCAGGCCAGATACAGCGTTGCGCCCAGGCATTCGCTGCGGGAGGCGGAGATAGTGGCGTTGGCCTCCGCGTGGGCCTCGCCGCAGCGATGGTGCCATCCTTCGCCGACAATCCGCCCGTCGCGGACGAGAACGGCGCCCACGGGGGGGTTGGGGCGGGTGTGCCCCTCGCCGTTTCCGGCGAGCGCCACGGCCCGAAGCATGAACTTCGCGCTGTCCGTCATGGAATCCCGGATGCGGTTAGATCTTCCAGCCGCCGATGCCGAAGGCGCGGCAGACCTCGGAGACGAGGATGGCGATGATGAGCGCCGGGGCGATGTACTTGACCATGACGCGGTAGAAGCCGGCGGCGGCGAACGCGGCGCCGCCCTGCGTCACCTCGTCCTCGATGGCCTTGGGCTTGACGACCCAGCCGATGAAGATGCAGGTGAGGGCCGCGACGATCGGCATCAGGAAGGAGTTCGTGATGAAGTCGAAGAAGTCGAGGAACTGCATCTTGAAGAATGCTCCCTCGGTCCACGCGCCGGTGAAGCCCATGTTCTGGAAGGCGCTGGTGAGCGTCACGTCGCCCCAGGCGCCGTAGCCGACGGCGGAGAAGACGGCGAGGAAGGCAATGAGGAAGAACGTGAAGAACGTGGCGGGCTTGCGCTCGATGTGGAGGAGGTCGCAGACGGAGGCGACGCACGCCTCCATGAGGGAGATGGCCGAGGTGAGGGCCGCGAAGATGACGAGCACGAAGAAGGCCGCGCCCACCCACGGGCCGGCGGCGCCGAAGTCGGCGAACACCTTCGGGAGGGTGATGAACATCAGGCCCGGGCCCGCGCCCATGGCGGACTTCACGGCGGCCTTCTGCGCGGCCGCGACGTCGCCGCCGCAACTCGCGAGCAACTCGGGCGTGACGCCCGTCTTGACGGCGAACGCGTAGACGACCGGGATGATCATGAGGCCGGCGATGACGGCGATGAGCGTGTCGAAGACCTCGATGCGGCGGACGGACTTCTCGATGGAGTCCTCCTTGCGCATGTAGGAGCCGTAGGTGATCATGATGCCCATGGCGAGGGACAGGGAGTAGAACATCTGGCCCATGGCGCCGAGGACGGTCTTGCCGAGCTGCGCGATGGAGAAACGCGCCACGCCGTCCTCGCCGACGGCGCTCAAGGAGTCCATGTTCGGGACGAGGTAGTACTTGAGGCCGGCGCCGGAGCCGGGCTGGCAGCAGACGTAGATGGCGATGCCGATGGCGAAGAAGAAGAGCAGCGGCATCATGATGGTGTTGGAGCGCTCGATGCCGCCCTTGACGCCGAGCACGATGACGAGCGCGCAGGCGAGGATGAAGAGAAGTCCGAAGCCGAACGGGGCGAACGGGGCGGAGATGAAGCCGCCGAAGAAGGAACCGGAGACGGCGTGCGCCGCAGCGGCCGCCTGGTTGCCGCAGATGATCTGCAGATAGGTCCAGAAGTACTTGAGGACCCAGCCGCCGATGACGCAGTAGTACGGCACGATGAGCACCGGGATGACCGTCGAGAGGAAGCCGAGGACGCCGAACCCGGAGTGGAGCTTCGAATAGGCGGTGAGCTGGCTCTGCTGGGTCTTGCGGCCGATCGCGATTTCGGTCGTCATCAGCGTGAAGCCGAGCGTGACGACGAGGATGAGGTAGATGAGGATGAACGTGCCGCCGCCGTACTGCGCGGCGAGGTACGGGAAGCGCCAGAGGTTGCCGAGACCGATGGCCGAGGCCGCAGCGGCGAGGATGAAAGCGAATTGGTTGGTCCAGTTAGAGCGTTTGATGGTGTCCATGGCGTTTTTTGTTTGTGCTTGAAAAGACAGTTTACCACAAAAACCGTTCGGCTGACTATCTGAAAAAAGAAGCGGGGCGTTCCCCATGTTTCTCCCGGACCCTCAATGCGACTCCCCGCCCGGATCCGTCGGCAGATCGGGCAAGCCCGCCCCCCGCCGCGCGGGGGGTGGCACCCGCCGTCCGCCGCAGGCGCCTCCCTGGAGTGCCGCCGTCCGCCGCAGGCGCCTCCCTGAAGTGCCGCCGCCCGCCGCAGGCGCCTCCCTGATGTGCCGCCGTCCGCCGCAGGCGCCTCCCTCCGAGGGAGGTGGCGCGCAGCGCCGGAGGGTGTTGTCCCCCGCCCTCCGCAAAACCCCCCCATTCGCCTGCGGCGACAGCCCCCTCGAGGGGGCCGGAGCAAGCTCCGCAGCCAGCGCCCCGCCGTACCTTTGCCGCGCACGGTGTACTCCCCCAGCCGCTACGCGGCAGCCCCCTCGCGGAGGGGGCCGGGCTTCGCCCGAAAGCGGACGCGTCCAGGGGGCCGGAGCAGCTCCGAGCCATCGCCCCCGCACCGGGCTGCCTCGAACGGCGGCCGACGAGCGAGCGGAGGCCGCACGGCGACTCTTCGGAATTTCCGGAGCGGGAGAGGACATTTCGGCGCGGGTATGATACTCTAGGGGTGTTTCGGGCCGAGGACGGCCCCGGGTTTGAAGAAAGTATGATATGAGCGATTCCGTGAGCAGGATGTCGAGAAGAGTATGTGTCGTCGGCGACGGCGGATGGGGAACGGCGCTGGCCCTGCATCTGCGGTCTCTCGGGAATTCCGTGACCGTCTGGGGGCATGACGCCACGACCCTCGCGGACATCCGCGCGAAACACATCAATTCGAATTTCCTGCCCGGTATCTCGTTGCCGGAGGACATTGTCTGGACTTCGGATCCTGTCGAGGCGGCCGCGGGGGCGGAGGTGGTCGTTCTCGCCGCGCCGTCGAAGCACCTCGGGGCTGTCTGCGGACAGTTCCGAGGGGCGATTCCCGCTGGGGCGGACGTCGTAAGCGTCGCAAAGGGACTGTGTCCGAAGACCTTCCGGCGGATGAGCGAGGTCGCTGCGGAGGCGCTGGGAATCCCGGAGGCCGCCGCGCTCTCGGGTCCGTCGCACGCGGAGGAAGTCGCGCGGGGAATTCCCACGGCCGTCGTCGTAGCCGCCCGGGACGCCGCGCTCGCGGAGCGTCTGCAGCGGATTTTCTCGGGAGGCTGTCTTCGGGTCTACACCTCGGCGGATCCCGTCGGGGTCGAGATCGGCG
>JAZUKQ010000324.1:0-3554 GCA_045643325.1 Kiritimatiellia bacterium
GGCCCCCCGCCCCGCCCCGAGGCCCCCCCCGCCCGCCGCAGGCCCCTCCCTCGAACACGCCGCCGCCCGCCGCAGGCCCCTCCCTCGAGGGAGGTGGCGCGAAGCGCCGGAGGGTGTTGCCGCGCCCGGTGTACTCCCCCAGCCGCTAGCGCGGCAGGCCCCTCGCGGAGGGGGCCGTGGGTGGCACGGCGGGATCCGAACAAAGAAGGCCACCTTCCACTTGAACAACCGCGCAAGCCCCGTTTTCGGACTTCCGCGCCGTTTTTGCAAAAAAACGGAATGCCCTGCGGACCGATTCTCTTTTCAAACCTTTGAGAACGGGATAGAATATTGCCGATTTACGGGGCATGAAACCCCGCGTACGTTGGAGAAGGAGGCCGCCATGGCTATGCAGTATATCGATTCGACCGGTGTCTATGAATATACGATCGACCCCAAGACGGGCCGCGCCACCATTGTCGGGGGAAGTCCCCTGCTCCACGGGAAAGTCGCCCTTCCCACCGAACTCGACGGCCATCCCGTGACCGGTCTCGGCAAAGGCGCGTTCTCGACCTCCTCCATCTCGAGCGTCGTCATCCCGGGCTGTATCCGCGTCGTCTGCAACGCCTCGTTCTACTGGTGCTCCGAGCTCACGAGCGTCGTCTTCGAGGAGGGTGTCGAGGAGATCGAGGACAGCGCCTTCGCCGTCTGCGCCAAACTCCGCGTCGTCAAATTCCCCTCCACCATGCGGCGGATCGGCGGCCTCGCCTTCCACCGGTGCAACGCCCTCTGGTCCGTCACGTTCAACACCGGACTGGAATCCATCGGCGACGACGCCTTCGCGGGCTGTCCCCGGATCCACGACCTCGCCCTTCCCGAGGGGCTCGTCTCCATCGGCGACAGGGCCTTCCTCGAATGCACGGGTCTCGCGCGCATCGCCATCCCGAAAACCTTGGCGAACCTCTCCAGCGGCCTCTTCTTCCGCTGCACGGGGCTCCGCGAGGCCGTCCTCCCCGAAGGACTCGCCTCGTTGGGAAGCCGCGCCTTCGCGGGCTGCTCCGAACTCTCGAAAATCCGCATTCCCGCCTCCGTGACCGATCTCGGCTCCTACACGTTCGACGGCTGCCCGAAACTCGCCGCGTTCGATCTCGAGCCCGGCAATCCGAAGTACCGCTCCGTCGACGGCCTTCTCTGCACGGCCGACGGCGCGGAACTCATCCGCGTTCCGGAGGGCTGGAAAGGGAAATGCCGGATTCCGGAGGGCGTCCGCCGGATCCGTCGCGGCGCGTTCGAGCACTGCCCGGGCGTCAAGAAGCTCATTCTTCCGGCCAGTCTCGCCGAGTTCGACGACACCAACCTCTGCGAATGCACGCTGCTCGAGTCCATCGAGGTTCCGGAGAAGAACGCCTCGTTCGAGATGCGCGACAACCTGTTGATGTCCAAGGACGGAAAGACCGTCTATTTCGCGGTCGGCGACAGGAGGAAGATCATCGGGCTCGCCGACGGGGTCGAGACGATCCACACCGCGGCCTTCAAAGGGAAGCTGAAACTCCAGAAGATCGTTTTTCCGGAGACGCTCCGGAAAATGGGCGAGGCCGCGTTCGGATGCTGCGACGGGCTCCAGGAGGTCCGGCTCCCCTCCTCGCTCCTGGAAATCCCTCCCCGCGCCTTCCACGACTGCCACAAGCTCGAGCGCGTCGCGGCGGGCGAAGGGCTCGTCAAGGTCGGAAAACAGGCCTTCGCCAACTGCACCCGCCTCGCGTCCGTCGCGATTCCCCCGGACGCCGTCCTCGGCGACTGGGCCTTCGACCGCTGCGCCTGGAAACCATAGCGGAGGAGCCTCCCGCCCGCGCCCCCGCGCCGCGGGACCGTCCGGGCGGCGGTTTCTGGAATCCCCGTTTTTTGATAGACTTTCCGCGTGACCCGCGCGCGGTCAGCGATTTTGTCTTTTCCTTTTTCCGCCATGCAAAAGAAACTCCTGATGATGGGCTCCAATATCTATAGCGACGATATGCTCCGGTACGCCCGGAGCCTCGGAGTCCATACCATCGTCACGGACAATCTCCCCAAGGAACGCTCTCCCTCGAAGTGGGTCTCCGACGAGTTCTGGGACATCAGCACCGCCGATGTGGACGCCCTGGAGAAGAAATGCCGCGAGGAGGGCGTGAACGCGGTCATCTGCGGAATCAGCGAGTTCAACCAGGACCGCTGCATCGACCTCGCGGAGCGCCTCGGCCTTCCCTTTTTCTGCTCCCGGGAGTCATGGCGTTTCAACCGCTCGAAGCGCGACTTCAAAAACATGTGCCGCTCGGTCGGAATGACCGTTCCCGAGGACTATTACCTCTCCGTGGAGCCGACCGACGAGGAGCTGGCGAAAGTCAAATTCCCCGTCGTCGTGAAACCCGTCGACCAGGCCGGCAACAAAGGACTCTCCTATCCGGACAATGTCGAGGAGCTGAAAGAGGCCTGCCGCCTCGCCCGCTCGTTCTCGGACACGCCCGACGTCATCGTCGAACAGCGTCTCAAGGGGCAGGAATACGTCGCCTATTACGTCCTCGCCGACGGTCAGTCCTCCCTCCTCTCCATCTACACGGCCTACATGGAGCCCGGCTATCCGGGCTGCTGCTACGCGCTCAACACGACGCTCGACGACAAGGTCCACATCTTCCTCCGCGACAACGACGCCTCCTACCGCGAGGCCATCCGCCGGATGGGCTGCAAGGAGGGCATCTGCTGGATCCAGATGTTCTTCAACGAGGAGGACCAGCGCTTCTACGCCATCGAGATGGGCTACCGCCTCCCCGGCGACATGATGGCGATCGCCCTCCAGATGCAGACCGGATTCGACAGCATCAAATGGATGGTCGACTGCGTCCTCAACGGAAAAAACGACCCGAAGGACCTCCCACCGTCCCAGACGGGCGAGTACCGGAGCTGCGCCTGCGCCTACCTGATGTGGACCGGCCGCGCGGGCACCGTCGCCTCCGTGGAGGGGCTCGAGGAGGCCGCGGAGCGGACCGGGGCCGTCATCGGCCGCCGCATTCTCCCCGGGACGGAACTCTGGGCCTACGCGCCGACCGTCATCCTCATCTACCACGGCAAGGACGTCGAGGACGCGTGCCGGCTCACGCGGATTGTCAACGACACGGTCAAAATCCTCGACACGGAGGGCAACGACCTTCTCTACCGCTTCACGGACTTCGACCACATGCGCCGGATCTACTACGGAAACTTCCCCGACGCGAAACCCGGAGTCTGAGCGCGGAAAAACCGCCGGATTCCGCGTAAATGTGATAGACTATGCGCGTCTTGCGCCACTCCGCGCCCGTCCTGAATCTCCACCCTTCCCTCACCCCGTCATGAAACTCGACCCCACCCAACTGAAAGACTGGCAGATCGCCGAAGCCGCCGAAGAGTCCCTCCGCCCCGTCTCCGAGATCGCCGCCTCTGTCGGCATCCTTCCCGAAGAGCTCTCCTGCTACGGGAGACTCTACGGGAAAATCGACGCGCAAAGCGTCCTCTCCCGCAAGGGGAACGGTCCCCGGGCCAAGTACATCAACGTGACCGCCATCACC
>JAZUKQ010000325.1:0-2084 GCA_045643325.1 Kiritimatiellia bacterium
CCTTCAGGTACCGCAGTCCATGCTGGGGGATCGCGGCGCCGAGCGCCTTTCCGATGTCGGCGGCGCCGTCGCCGTCCAGAAGCCCCCCGATGAATTCCACCAGAAGTTCGCGGGACGAGCCCTCCCCGTCTTCCGCCTCCCTGCGGGGGCGCAGGGGGAACGCGCCGATGTTGACCTTCGCGATCGTCGTGTAGAACGCACGCGCTTCCACCTCCGCACGGTCGCCATGCCCCGGGAACAGGATATAGCCCCCGACCGACTCCTTCTTCAGCTCCGAAGCCGCGCCGTTCCCCTTTCCCCCTGCGCTGTAGTAGATCGCGTCCCGGTAGCGGTGCATCTGGTTGATGGCGTCGTCCGGCGGCTCGTCGAATCCGCTTTCCCCGGTCCCGCCTGCGTGGATCCGGTATTTCGCGTCGAAAAGGTACGTCAGCTTCAGCCCGAGCACGTTCGTCTTCGTGAGCCGGAGCACGATGTCCGGGCGCTGCGGGACCGTGTAGCTCCGCACCCCCTCCATTCCCGCCATCCGCGTCGTGTCCGCCCCGGACAGCTGCCCGTTGTAGATCACCTCCGCGAGCTCGACGTCCCCTTGCTTCAGGATGATCTTCGAGTCCTCGCCCCGCGCGAGCTGCTGGACGAGCCCCATCTCGCGCGAGGGGCCGGACAGCGCCGAGAAGAGCTCCTCCCGCCCGATGCCCCGGCGCTTCGCGAGAAGGTCCGCGACGATGTCCGTCACCTCGATGAAGCACCAGATCTCGTAGAGCGTCGCGATGTCCTTGAGCTCCATGCGGAGCACCGTGTCGTGCAGGCTGTACGCCTGGTTGAGCAGGATCCAGTCCCGGTAGACCTCGCTGTAGCCCGCGCCCTGCTTGAGCACCAGGTTCTCGCCGCGCAGTCCGCGGAACCGGCCGATCCTGCGGAAGAACGGCGACGCGGCGAGCCGGTCCAGCGTCTCCGCTTCCTCGGCGAGCTCCTTCCGCTTCCCTTCCGGCAGCGTTCTCCCCGGCGCCTCGAAATGCCTCTCGATCTTCCCTTTCAGCGCGAGGAACGTCTCCCGGACCGACGTCACCGCGAACTTGAGGAACCGGTTCTCCTCGGTGTCGTCCCGCAGCGCCAGGTCGTCCGCCGGATACCGGCGGGCGGGCTCTCCGCCATGCTCCAGAAACTCGCGCTCCAGCACCGGAGGGAGGCGCTTGAGCTGGTCGCGCCGGAGCCACATGCGCTCGCGCCGGAGCCGGTTGTGCGGACGGTCGACAATCATCGACGCCGCCCGGATGAAGTTCCGCTGGACGGTCTCGAACACGTTCCACCAGACCAGGTGCTCGCATTCGCCCTCGCTGTCCGTCCCGAATCCGTGGTACGTCTTCCGCAGGTAGTCGAACGACAGCATCCGGTAGCGGCGCTCGATGTCGCGCAGGATGTTCCGCAGATCCGTCCGGTAGTCCAGCTTGACCGACAGGACCTCGTAGGATAGCGCGATCTTCCGCGTCTCGCCGTGCCGGACGTACTCCACGGCGAAGTCGGCGTGGCCGACGTCGTTCCCGTAGTTGACGCTCGCGTCGAGCCGCCGCCGCCCGTCCAGGGTCCCGGAGACCGCGGCCGAGTCGCGCTCGGCTTCGTCCTCGTCCGCCGTCCCGATGGCGGGGCTCGTCATCCGGATGTCCGTGACGCCGTCCTCGAACTCCACGGATATCTCGTACCGGGTGTTTTCGAAGAACACCGCCTCCCCTTCGGCCGCGCCGGAATCGTCGCCCGCCTCCGGTCCGTCCCGGAGGAGAAGCCGCGTCCCCACCGCCCACCGGTAGCTCGTCCGAAGCGCCTCCGCGCCGAGCTGTTTCTCCGCCTTCGCCCGGCGGGACCTTGCGTCGCCGTGCACGGCGAGCAGGAAATCGTCGCCGGACAGCTCCAGCAGCGATCCCGGATTCAGCTTGGAGGTACGGATCCCCATCGGGCGCGCCTCAGTCCCAGAAACTGCAGAAGTACTGTTCGGCGATCCGCTTCTTCATCGCGGCGATCTTCGCAAGGGAGAGCCATTCGATGTCTTTCGCGTCCAGTTCGGGAGTCTTCCGCTTCTCGCCGAGTTCGGC
>JAZUKQ010000326.1:0-2842 GCA_045643325.1 Kiritimatiellia bacterium
TGACGATCTCGGCCACGGCCGTCTCTTTCACTTTCGTCGGTTCGAGCAATGTCCTTGCCGGAATGAGTACGCTGTTCGAGGGGGCGGCCGCCCAGGCGGGAGGCCAGGTCGTCCAGGTTAACGGAGGCGACGAAGAGGACGTGGCGGTAGACGTGGCCGTCGCCGCTGGGGAAGACGTCGCAAACGGCGCCCGGATGGAGAACAATGCGGTCGTGAACAATGTCCAGCCGGTCGATCTCAACGTTCCGGGTCCCCCTGAAGGGCAAAACGTCGGACTGAGACACGAGGCATGAGGAAAAACCGGCAGGCGAAGGAGGAGGAGTTATGTCAGACAACCTGAAATGGATGAACAGGCACGCGATTCTGCTGCGCGAACCGCAGTGGGCGAACATCGCGGCGAAGGAGAACTACAAGATCAGGGCCGACCTGCGTCCGCTCTTCGACGCCCATCCCGATTCCCTGGAGCTACTCGATGCGATGGACGGAAACGGACTCTACCGCGAGGGGTGCGAGTTCATCGCGCGGATGACGCACCGGCGCGCGGCGGTCTGGTGGGGCTACTGCTGTCTGCTGGACTTCTTCGCGGAGCTGCAGGCGGTGGAGCGCGGGGATGCCCGGCCGGCGCAGCCGACGGATGCCCTGGAGCCCCTGCTCGCGGAGCTGAAGAAGATTCCCGGACTTGACATCCCCAAGCCGGGGAACCTGACGCCCGAGGGGATTGACGCCTTCTGCAAGGCACCCGAAATGGACCTCCGCAAGGCGCTGGAGTTCCCGAAACCCCCGCCGCAGGACCGCAGTGCGCTCGCGGCGGCGTCCGCGCGGATGAAGGACGGATGCGCGAAGCTGGACTCTTTCATTCCCGCCGGCATCAGGGAGGCCTTCGCGAAGAGCGTTGCGCGCGGCGAGGAGCAGACGCGCCTTCTGCACGGCATCGGCTCGGCCGCGCTCTTTGACAAGGCGCGTTCGGCGGCCGAGGCGGGCCCGCTGACCTACACGGTCGACCGCTTCAGCCATCCGGTCCGCCGGGAGGTCTTGCGCCTGCCGCAGGTGCTTGAGGCCATGCGCAAGACCATCCTCAGCGACATCAAGGCCGCTTTTCCCGAGAAGTATCCGGCGACGCCGGAGGCGGCCCTGCTCCTGAAGGCGGCGGGCAAGGCCAGGTCGGACACGGCGGTGCAGGCGGTGTGGCGGTGGATCGTCTCGCCGGACGAGCGCAATACGACGCTGGCGCTGGAGGCCGGCAATGGAGCGGCGGGCACGCCGGAGGGGATGCTGGCCTATGCCGCGGCCTGGAGTTTCGGCGATCTTGCGCCCGAGGGGAAGACGACGGTACCCGTCCCGCCCGAGCTTCCCGGCACCGGACTCAACGCGGCGCTCGTCCTGATGGCGATGGGACAGGGCGGACACCGCAAGATGAAGGAACGCTACGAGCGCTACTTCAAGACGGGGATAGACGTCGTGTTCGGCAGAAACCTGTGGACGGAAGCCGTATCCGAAGACCTTTCGCCGCACGAAATGCTCATGCTGTCGGCCCAGGCGGCAGAAAGGGGACAATGATTGCAATTGCCAGATTCTGTCTGTCGGCGCTGCTTGTCGTCGCGCTTTCGTCCGCAGCGGACGAACTGCCGTCGCTCCATTCCCGCCTGACGCCGGGCTGTGCGGACTGTTCGGTGCGGCGGCTGACGTCCGACACGCGGATTCTCGAGGGCAACACCGTGTACTATCTCGCGTCCGACGTCTCAATCACCGGTGGCGTGTCGGAGAGCGCCATCCGGGTGGCGGACGGCGCGACGACATACGTCTGCATTCCGTCCGGCTTCACCCTGACCTGCACCGGCGGCGACGGAAGCAACGCCGCAGCCGGCGGGGCGCAGGCGAATCCCGGATCGAGTGACACGCTTTATTCCGAGGACGGCGTGAGTGTATCCTTCGCGAAATTCGAGCGTTCGCCCGGCGGTACAGGCGGCGCTGGCGCTGGTGGCGGCGGCGCGGGCATCGAGGTGCCGTCCGGTTCCACGCTGGTGGTCTTCGGCGGCGGACGGCTTTGCGCGACGGGCGGATGCGGCGGACGGCCGGGAGCCGGGGGATCGGGCAAGGACGACGGGCATTGGGCCTGTGCGTCCTGGTGCGGAAAGAAAGAGGCGGACATCAACTCGCCGGTTGACGCCATGAGGAGCTATGCGAGCGATGTCATTACCAAACCGACGTGGAAAGGCACGTGTATGACCAGGGATCCCTACCAGCAAATCGACGGACTGCCGACGTCCGGCGGTGGCGGAGGCGGCGGTGGCGGAGGCGGCGGCGCGGCGATCGGCACGTGCGGAACGTCCGGCACGCGCGGTGCTTGCGGCGGGGAGCTTGGGTCGACGGAACAGTGGAGCAAACACTGGCCGAAGTGCGAGGGGGGTGGCTTCGCGAACGCCATCACGGTCGTTCGGTCTGCGGAAACGCCGTCCGTCGCGTCTGCGGCCGGGCAGATGGGTTCGGTGTATCTGGCGCTGCCGCAGACGAACGTTGTCCTGACCGCCGGTAAGGGCGGCGGGGGCGGCGGGACGCTGGCGGCGGGCGACGTCCCTGCGGTCACGAACACGGTGTCGTTCGAATACTGGGGGATGGAGTGGTACGACGACAAGAGGCCGGAAGCGTCGACGCAGGAGGTTTACTTCGTGCGGGGTGGAATCGGCGGGGCTGGAGGGGCCGGCGGCAGCGGCGCGATGATTGGTTGCGGCGGTCGTGGCGGCGGCGGCGGCGGCGGCGGCGGCACGGGGTCGATGGCCTGCCGATTCAACATTGACGGCGGTCCCGTCAAGAACCAGTCCCACTGGGCGGAGGTCGCGCCCCT
>JAZUKQ010000327.1:0-7301 GCA_045643325.1 Kiritimatiellia bacterium
GCCTCGACCACCGCGCGGGTGGAGGCGAGACGCCCGCCCAGAAGCTCCGCGAGCTCGCGGAGCATGCCGGGGTCCGCGGCTTTCTTGACGCCGCGTCCCGCGCCGACGAGGACGTCCGCCTCCTCGATGCCTTTTTCCGTCTCCTTCCGACGGCACGCGAGCACCTCGACCGCCGAGGCGAGCTCCGCGGCGGGCAGGGACCGCGCGACGATCACTCCCCGGGGCGACGTCTCCTCCGGGATGGAGAAGATCTTGTAGCGCACGGTGGCGAACTGCGGCCGGTGCCCCGGCGTGTTGATGTGCGCCATGATGTTGCCGCCGTACGCCGGGCGGATCTGGTCGAGGTCGGTCGTCTCCGAGATGTCGAGCGAGGTGCAGTCTGCCGTGAGCCCCGTGCGGAAGCGCGCGGCGCAGCGCGGGGCGAGCGACCGGCCGTTCACCGTGCCGCCCACCAGCACCACCGACGGCCTCTCGCGGCGGATGAAGTCCTCCATCGCGCGGGCGTACGGCTCGATGCGGAAGCGCGCGAGCTCCGGCGCGTCGTAGACGAACACCTTGTCCGTCCCGTACCGCAGAAGCTTCTCGGCGACCGCGCCGACCCCGCTCCCGAGGACGAGCGCGTAGACCGGGAAACCGACCTTGTCCGCGAGCTCGCGGGCCTTCCCGAGCAGCTCCAGCGTGACGGGGTGCAGACGCCCGTCGTCGTCGATGTCGGCGAGAACGGCGACGCCCTTCCAGAGCGACTTGTCGACGCCCTCCCCCGACTTCTCCTCGACGAACTCGAACACGCCGCCCCCGTTGCGCACGCAGGCGCGGCACATCCGGCAGCCGGCGTTGACCGCGAGCTCGCCGTCCTTGAGCTCGAGCGCCCCGAACGGACAGAGTTTCAGCAGCGCGGCCTTGTCCGCCGCCCTGTCCTGATGGATTTTGATATACGACATGGGCTACCTCATCCGCTGAAGGAATTTCTTCCCCTCGAGAAACGCGCCGAGAGCGCGCGCCTTCTCCGTGTCCGTTCCCTCGAGGAACGTGTGCACCACGCGGTGGTCGGGAAGGAAGATCCGCTTCACCTGCGTCGGGGATCCGTTGAGTCCGTAGTGCTTCGGATCCTTGTCCGGCAGATCGTCGAGCGAGAGCCAATGGATGCCGCGGTCCGCCGTGGCGAGCTTCCGGCGGAACGACGGGAGGCGCGGCTCGAAGATGCCCTTCTCGACCGTCATGAGGCACGGGAACGGGACGCGCTCGGTGAGCACATGGTCCGGCAAATCAACTTGGACCGTGATCCCGTCCTCCGCCGCGTCCTCGACGGAGCGGACATTGACGACATGCGGGATGCCGAGCCACTCGGCGAGCTCGGGGCCGACCTGCGCGGTGTCGCCGTCCGTCGTCTGCTTGCCGCAAAGGACGAGATCGACGTCCCCCGCGATCCGCACGCCCTGCGAGAGCGTGTACGAGGTCATGAGAACGTCCGCCCCGCCGAACCGCCGGTCCGAGAGGACATAGCCGTCGTCGACTCCCATCATGTAGGCCTCGCGCACGACGCTTTCGGCCTGCGGCGGCCCCATCGTGAGGACGGAGACGGGCGCGCCGTACCGCTCTTTCAAAACCAGGGCCGTCTCCAGCGCGTAGAGGTCGAACGGATTCATTTTCGTCGCGACGCCGTCGCGCTTGAGGACGCCGGTCCTCTCGTCGATCTCGACCTGAGAGGTGCCGGGCACCTGCTTGATGCAGACCAGAATGTTCATCGATTCTCTTTCTCCGTCTCCGGCGACTCCGCCTGTTCCGGGAAAAATTCCATGACGACCTCCGCGAAGCGGCCGTGCCCCCATTCGCCGGGGTGGTTGATCCAATTGTGGAGCTGCGAGTACGGGGCGATTCCCTCGCGCTCCAGACTCATCCACATCGCATAGGTGTCGGCGAGCCCCGCGCCCTCGGACTCCGCGGCGGACTTGAGGACGTCCATATACCGGGGCCAGCGTTCCGCGTCGCCGTTGGCGGCGAACGGGTTCACCTGCATCGAGGTGAGCACCACCGCCTCCATGCCGCCCTCGCGGCATTCCCGGAGAAGCGTCCCGACGCCCTCGGCGAACTCGGCCAACGGCGTGCGCCCGCCCTTCCCCGGGACGTCCTCGTGCGCGTCGTTCACGCCGAGCGCGACGAAAACGAGGTCGGGCCTCGCCGGAACCGCGGCCTTGCGGAACGTGTCGAGGCCGTACGCGATGCCGCGGCCGCCCTGAAACGCCCGGATCTCCGTGACTTTCGCCTTCGGGAACCGCGCCATCAGCCCCCGCACCACGCGTCCGCGCCACGTTTTCGAGTCGTCCGACCACCAAAGGCCGGCCTCGGCCCCGAGGGTGATGCTGTCGCCGACGAACGCGACCGAGACCTCCTCCCCGGCGCGGAGTTTCCCGAGGGTCTTCGCGACCGCCCCCGGATTCCGGATGAAGCGCGGGGCCCCGCCCTCCGCCCCCTCGGCAATCAGCCGGACGTCCTCCGGCAGGATCTCACGCCGTCCGTCGCGGAGAATTCCCGTATAGACGCCCGCGACCGCGAGGCAGCCTTCGTCCGGCGCGGGAAGCTCCGGGCAGACCAGACGCGCCTCGCCCTTCTTCACCGAAAGCGTTCCGGCGGCGTCCTTCTGCACAAGGTCGAGCCGCTGAAGGGCGATGTCCGCCTCGACATGGAGTTTCGCGGAACCCGGAGTCCCCAGGCGGCCGTCGACGCCCGCGAGGCATCCCCACTCGTAGTTCACCCTGTAGTCCGTCCCCTCGACGAAGACCGTCCCGCCGTCGGCGGACGTCACCTTGACGCTGCCGGGAATCACCTGTCGGAAAAGCCCGCCCAGGAGAAGGGAGTTGTTCTCGTACTTCGGAGCGAAAGACCATGCGCCGAACGTGTCCTTCGAGCCCGTGGGCCAACCGCCGCGGTCCGTCCATCCCGGCCTCCAATCGGCGGGAGCCGCGCGGTTCTCGGAGTAGTGTTGCGTATCGGGATCAGGGACGGAAATGGACCAGCCGGGCACCGGGACGTCCGCCAGAGCGGAAAGCGGCGCGGCACACGCGGCGAGGCAAAGAATGAACCGGGAAAACTTCATTTCAAACAGTGGATTGGCGCGACAGAGACCGTGACACGCCTAGCCTATCATAATCGTCCGGTTCCCGCAAACGCCCGTTCTGCGCGGCAAGACGCGGCATTGCGTCGGACTCCATTTGACAAATCGCGGGGCGAAATCCGCGGACGTCCGCGCGCGCGTTTTGCGGTTGGTATTCAAGGGAAGAACCTAGTATAATAGCCCGCCTATGAAAAAACGTCCCCTCCTCATCGCCGCCATCGTCCTCGTGATTCTCGGCATCGTGTTCGCCGCCTCCCGCAACGGCGCGAAGACCGACACGAAGAACCTCTACGCCATCGTCCGAAAAGGGCCTCTCGTCATCAGTCTCCGCGAGGCGGGAGAGATTAAACCGAGCGAGCAGATCAATATCAAAAGCGAGGTCGAGGGCCGCGCCACCATCATCTACCTTGTCCCGGAAGGCTCCCGCGTCAAAAAAGGCGACCTCCTCGTCGAGCTCGACACCTCGTCGCTCGTCGAGAGCCGCGTCGACCAGGAGATCACGGTCCAGAACGCGGAGGCCGCCTTCGTCGAGGCGCGCGAGAACCTCGAGGTCGTCCGCAACCAGGGCAAGGCCGACGTGGAACTCGCCGAGCTCACCCTCCAGTTCGCCAAGGAGGACCTCGAAAAGTACCGGGAGGGCGAATACCCCAACACGCTCAACGAGCAGATCGGCAGCGTCACCCTCGCCGAAGAGGAGGTCGAGCGCGCCCGCGACACCTACGAATGGTCGAAGAAGCTCTTCGCGGAAAAATACCTCTCCGAGACCGAGCTCCGCAGCGACGAGCTCTCGTGCAAAAGCAAGGAGCTGAGTCTCAAGACCGCCCAGGGGAAACTCGACCTTCTCCGGAACTACACGTACAAGCGGGAAATCGCCAAGCTCGAGAGCGACCTCTCCCAGGCCGAGATGGCGCTCGACCGAACCCGCCGCACAGCCAACGCCAACACCGTCCAGGCCGAGGCGAAACTCAGCGCCAAGGAGCTCGAGCATACCCGCCAGAAGGACAAACTCGACAAATATGTCGACCAGATCGCCAAGGCGAAAATCGTGGCCCCGATGGACGGTCTCGTCATCTACGCGACCTCCACGCAGCCCCGCTGGCACAACCAGGAACCGCTCGCCGAAGGGCAGGAGGTCCGCGAGCGCCAGAACCTCATCGTCCTCCCGACGGCCGACACCTATCTCGCCGAGGTCAACATCCACGAGAACAATCTCAAGAAAATCTATCCGGGACTCCCCGTCGTCGTCCGCGTCGACGCCCTCCCCAACCGGTCGTTCAACGGAAAAATCGACAAAATCTCCCCGCTCCCCGACGGCCAGCGCATGTGGGCGAACCCCGACCTCAAGGTCTACAAGACGACCATTTCCATCGAGGGGGGGGGCGATGTCCTTAAATCCGGCATGAACTGCCACGCCGAAATCATCATCGACCAGTACGACGACGCGATCTACGTCCCCGTCCAGGCCGTTGTCCGCGTCGGCGGCGACACGACCGTCTGGGTCCGCGGCGACAAAGGCGACACCGAGCGCAAGGTCGAGATCGGCCTCGACAACAACCGGATGGTCCGCATTCTCTCCGGACTCGAGCCCGGAGAGGAGGTCCTCCTCACCCCGCCCCTCGGCAACTCCGTGGCCTCGGCCGAGCCGTCCTCCGCCCCCGGCAAGCCCGAAGAGCCTCACAAACCCGGCGAGGAGCAAGCTTCCCGTCCCGCCGGTCCTCCGCCCGCTCCCGCCGGGAAGCCCGCCGGCGGCGAGACTCCGGCCAAAGCCCTTCCTCCGCCCCCGCCGGCCCCGTAGCCGCCGAGAATCCAGGCAGACGGCTTTTCCGGTTTCGGATCTCCGCGCGATCTTTCTCCGCACCTCTTTCCGTCCCATGCAATCGAATTTCCGCATCGTCCTCGTCGGCCCGCTCTACGGCGGCAATATCGGCAGCGTCTGCCGCGCCATGGCGAATTTCGGCATCAACGAGCTCTCTCTCGTCAACCCCGACCCGCACATCAACTGGCACGAGGCCGAGACGATGTCCGTCCACGCGGCCGACATCCTCCACGACCGCAAGACGTTCACCTCGTTCGAGGAGGCGGTCGCCGACTGCGCGGCCGTTGTCGGCACCACCTGCCGCCGCGGGCTCTACCGGCAGCACGCGCGCTCCCCCAAGGAGTGGGCCCCCGAAATCGCCGCGATCTCCGACCGCGGCAAGGTCGCGCTCGTCTTCGGACGCGAGGACCAGGGGCTCTTCAACGACGAGATCGCCCGCTGCACGCACCTCGTCCAAATCCCGACCGCGACCGAATACAAGTCGCTGAACCTCTCCCAGGCCGTCGTCGTCCTCGCCTACGAGTTCTTCCAGACTCAGGGCGAGTACGAGCCGGTCAAAGAGAAATCCCCGCCCGCCACCGCCGCGCTCCGTCTCCGCATGGACACCATGTGGCACGACTTCCTCCTTAAAATCGGTTTTATGAACGACCAGACCGACGAGCATATGATGGCGGGCGTCCAGCGCGTCTTCTCGCGCGGCGCGAAGACGGTCGACGATGTCAACATTCTCATGGGCATCGCCCATCAGGCGGAATGGGCCCGGGCCTCCCTTCCCCCGAAACCCTGTCACCATCCGGAGGACTAGCCCGCGACCTCCCGGCCCTCCCCCGCCTCTCCGACCTTTCAGCCCCTTTCCGATCATGCCCGCCAAAATCTCCGCCTATCTTTTCGACATGGACGGCACCCTCACGGACACCGAAATCCTGTGGGTGTACGCCTGCGAGGACTACATGGCCTCGAAAGGCCTCTTCCTCTCCCACGAGGATTCGATCGCCATTGTGTGCGGACGCGCCTGGACCTCCATCTATCAGGACTTCGTCTCGCGATTTCCGTCCCTCGCCAGCATTTCCATCAGGCAGATGTCCGACGGGCTCCGCCCGTTCTATCTCGCCCGGCGCGATGCCGGCGACATCCGGATCCAGGGCTCCATCGCCCTCGTGAAATCCCTCTCCGCGCACACTCCGTGCGTCGTCGTCTCCGGATCCCAGCATGTCGAGGTCGGGGAGACGATGCGAATCATCGGCCTCACGGAGAACCTCGCGTTCTACCTCGGTTGCGAGGACTACGCCCGCGGCAAACCCGCGCCGGACGGCTTCCTCGCGGCCGCGGAGGCGCTCGGAGTCCCTCCCGCGGAATGCGTCGTCTTCGAGGATTCCTCCGCGGGAATCCATGCCGCCAAGGCCGCCGGCATGCGCGCCGTCGCGCTCGTCCGGCCCGAGGCACCGTTCCAAGACGTCTCCGGGGCGGATCTGATCCTTTCCGACCTCTCGATGTTCACTCCGGAGTCCCTGCAGTGAAAAAGCCCTCCCCCGTCGTCCTGCTCTGCGCGGCCGTCCTCGCGGCCGCGGTCGTCCAGTTTCTGCCGTCCCGTTCCGTGAAAGGCGATGCCGGGGCCGCCCTTTCCGGGGAACCGCTTCTCCCCAACGTCCCGGATTTCAAAAATCCGCCATCCACGACGCTCCCGGGGGACGCGGCTCCGGGCGCACGAGCCGCGACCATCCTCTCCGACGCGGACCTTCCCGAACTTTTGAAAGAGATTTCCGACGCGCGCGAGGAGGTCTCGCGGCTCCCGGAAATCGCGGAACTCAAGGCCGCGGGAAAAGATCAGGAGGTCCGTCTCCGCGTCGAAGAGCTTCTCCGGGAAAAGCCCGGGATCCGCGAGAAGATCGAACTGGTCGAGGAGTTCTCGAAACGGCGCCGGACGCCCGACAAACGCACCCGGTTCTAGACGAAAGCACCTGTTTCCGATGTCTATCTCCGCCCTCAAAGAGTTCTTCGCCCGGGGTCTGTGGGACGCCGACCTCGCGACGCTCCCGCGCCCCCGCCGCAACCGGTACCGCGTGCTGCGCGTCCTCGTCATGGTCTCCCGCGGATTCGTCAAGGACCAGTGCGTCCTCCACGCCTCCTCGCTCACCTTCGTCACGCTCCTCTCGTTCATTCCGGTCCTTGCCATCGCGCTCTCCATGGCGCGCACGTTCGGCGGCGCGGACCTTGCCCGGTCCCAGCTCAAGGAGTTCGCCCGTCAGACTTTCGAGCCCCCGCCCGAACTCGCCGTCCTCATCCCCGGGAAATCCAAGACGTACGCCGTCGCGGCGTCCGCGGACTCCCCGGGTTCGCCCTCGCAAGACGACAGCCTCCCCCCGACGGCCCCCC
>JAZUKQ010000328.1:0-25249 GCA_045643325.1 Kiritimatiellia bacterium
GCTGCTCCCCCTGCCCTCCGTCCGCACCGCCGAGGCCGCCTCCACCGTCCGCCGCCTCCTCCCCTTCGCCTACCGCCACCCGGCGCCGGGCCGGCCCGTCCGCTGGATCTACCACCGCCTCAAGACCCGCGACGACGAGGAACTGGTCCGCGTCCGGTACTACCGCTCCCGCGCCCTCGCCGCGGAACTCCTCGCGGCCTGTCCCTCCTCCCTCGCCCGCCTCGACGGACGGCTCCGATTCCTCCTCGGCCTCTCCGGCTCGATGTGACCGCGCAAACCCCACCCGAAATCCTGTCTGCCCGATATGAAAAAGATTTCCCCCGCCATTTCCCTCTCCAGCGACTACGTCCTCAACGAGCGATTCTCCGACGATTTCAAGGGAAAGACGCTCGATTCCACGAAATGGGCCCCGCTCTGCCCGACCTTCACCGAACGCGACGGAATCTTTTACTTCGACGAGAAAAACGTCTCCGTCCGGGACGGTCTGCTCCGTCTCACCGCACGGATTCCCTCCCCCGACGAGATTCCCCTCCGCTACCGGCTCTCGGGCACGACCGCCTTCTGCACCGCCTTCGTCCACAGCATGTCCCGGATCCGCTATGGCTACTTCGAAACCCGCGCCCGCGGCATGAACGCCTGCGTCTGCAACGCCTTTTGGCTGCACGACCCGCTCGACCGCCCCGCGAAAGGGAAACCAGGCGACTTCTCCGAGGAAATCGACATGTTCGAATTCTTCGGGAAAAATCCGAAGTACGACGCGGACAAAAACGGAAAACACGCCTACTTCATGACCGTCCACAAAGTCCTCACCCCCTATGTCGAGGCCAAGGCCAGCGGCGGCGTGGAAAGCAGCGGCGAAACAGCCTGGCTTCCCTTCGAGTTCTGGAAAGACTTCCACGTCTACTCGTTTCTATGGACCGAGGAGACGCTCCAATGGTTCGTCGACGGCAACCTTCTCCGGGAACTCCCAAACACATACCACAAGCGCGCGATGTACCTCAATTTCGACTGCGAGGTCATGCGCGCATGGACCGGAGATCCAGACCCCGCCGACCTCCCCGCCGAATTCGACGTGGACTATGTCCGTGTCTGGCAGCGGGCGTAGCGCCGTCTCTCCCCGCGCTCCCGCCCGTCCACAGGACTCCGCCGCGGGGACGGGTGTCCGAAAGACCGCTTCCGTGCCGCCATGCGGATGTCGTAACACGCCCGCGGATACAGGCCGTGACCGTTTTCAGGGACGCTAGAAATTGAACTCCGCTTCCCAGTCGAATCCGTCATTGGCTTCCGTGGACTTGGGCCAGTGCCGGCACCATTCCGGGATGACCGGCTTTTCAATCCGGTCGAGGCTCGGCGTGTAGGGTTTGATGTCCAGCACGGGCGTCCCCTCGAAGGCGTCCAGGTAGGTGAGCTCGATGATGCCCCGTTCCGCGTCCACGCGCGTGATGTCCACGGCGCTGACGGCGACGGGGTTCGGCCGCTGCGGGGCGCGTGTCGCGAACGTCCCCAGTTCCGCCGGCCCCTTCGTGTAGGGCTTCTCCTGCACAAGACATGACCGGTCCCGCTCGTTGTCGCATCCAGAGAACCACCAGACGACCTGGGCCGCACCGAATCCTTCCAGCCCCGCAAGCGCCTTGCGGTACTCGGGCGCGACCAGAATTCTCGTTTCGCCGCCTTTCAGGCTGACCCGTCCGATGGCTTTCAAGCCCATGGGAAACGCCGGCGCAGGGGACGGACTGATCGGATGTCGAAGGTCCGAAGGTCTGAAAGGCTGAAGGTCCGTAGGTCTGGAAGTCTGAAGGTCCGGTTGCGTGAGTCCGTCCACGGCAGAGACGTCGCCCAAGGATTTTCGCAGGAACTGCGCCGTGATGGTGTTGGCCGTCCTCACCATCTCCGCCGGCGTTCCGGCGAATACCACTTCGCCGCCGTCCGACCCGCCGTCGGGGCCGATGTCGATGAGATAGTCCGCACGCTTCATCACGTCGAGGTTGTGTTCGATGACAACGACCGTGTTGCCGGAATCGACGAGGTCGTCGAAGAGCGCGACGATCTTCTCCACGTCCGCGGGGTGGAGCCCCGTGGTGGGTTCGTCGAAGACGAAGCAGCTTCCACGGGCTTTCAGGTTTCTCGCGAGCTTGAGACGCTACCTTTCGCCGCCGGAGAGCGTGGACAGCGGCTGTCCGAGGGTGAGATAGCCGAGCCCGACGCGGGCCATCGTCTCCAGGGGGCGCGTGATCTTCGCGGTCCCGGCGAAATACGACAGCGCCTCTTCGGCGGTCATGGAGAGCAGTTCCAGGACGTTGCGACCGCGGTACCGGTAGGAGAGCGCCTGGTCGTTGTAGCGCTTCCCGCCGCAGGTTTCGCACACCGTTGTCACGGGGTCCATGAAGGCGAGTTCCGTGTGGATCACGCCATGCCCCTTGCAAACCGGGCAGGCGCCATCGGAATTGTAGGAGAACATCGCCGGATCGACGCCGTTTTCCCGTGCCAGCAGATTCCGGATTTCATTCCAGATGCCCAGGAACGTGGCGGGGGACGAACGGACGGTCGCCGTGATGGGCGCTTGGTCGATGACCACGGTCCGGTCGGCATACTTCTTGGCGAAGACCTCCCGCACGAGCGAGCTCTTTCCCGAGCCCGCGACGCCGGTGACGACCGTCAGGACCCCGGTCGGGAAATCGGCGGAAGCGTGCTTGAGATTGTGGATGCAGGCGTCGCGGACGGGAAGGAAGCCCGTTGGCTTTCGCGGGGAGTCCTTGAGCCCCACATGCTTCAGGAGGGCGTTTCCGGTGACGGTGCCGGACCGGAGCAGGGCGGGGTAGGGACCTTGGAAGACGATTCGCCCGCCATGGATTCCCGCGCGTGGGCCGACGTCGACCACTTCGTCGGCCATCTGGATGACGTCCTTGTCGTGTTCGACGACCAGCACCGTGTTGCCGTGGTCGCGCAGGTTCTGCAGCAGCCGGGTCATGCGGCAGACGTCCCGCGGGTGGAGTCCCGTGCTCGGCTCGTCGAAGACGTACATCAGTCCGGTGATCGAGCTTCCGAGAAATCGCACCAGTTTGAGCCGCTGGGCCTCGCCGCCGGAGAGGGTCGAGACCTCGCGGTCCAGGGACAGGTACGGCATGCCGATGTCGATGATGCGGTCCAGCGCCCCCAGGATGCGCTCCAGGAGCGGCCGGGCCGAAGGCTCGTCGAAGTCCTGCAGAACGCGGCGCAGCGCCGCGATTTCCATCCGGCAGAGGTCCGCGAGGTTGTAGCCGAGAAGATGGCAGTTCAGCGCGTCCCAGTTGAGACGCCCGCCATGGCAGGCGGGGCACGGGTCGTAGCGCACGAGGTCGGGAGGCAGGTTCTTGCGCTCCTGCATGGACGGGGAATCCCGGTCGATGAGCAGGCGACGGAGCTGGTTGTAGAGCCCCTCGACCTTGTCGCAGAGGCGTTTCCCGTCCCGGGTCTCCGCGCCGTAGAGCAGAATGTTCCGCTCCCGTTCGGAGTAGCCGGACAGCGGCTTGTCGGGGTCGAAGAGACCCGATTGGACGTACTGCTTCCGGTACCATTTCCCGGGCTCGAACGAAGGCAGGAGGATCATGCCGCCGTGGAGGCTCTTCGCGGGGTCGAGAACGACGTCCAGATTCGGTTCCGCGACGCGGCCCAGGCCGGCGCAGGCCATGCACATGCCGGCGGGGTCGTTGAAGGAAAAATGCGATGGACCGCCGACGTGCGGCAGCCCGAAGCGGGAGAACAGGGCGCGGAGCGCGCCCAGGATGTCGGTGGCGGTTCCGACCGTTGAGCGGGCGTTGAACCAGAGGCGCGACTGGTCGATGACGACGGACGGAACCAGGTGGTCGATCTGCTGGACGTCCGGCTTTTCAAACGCGGGGAGATTCCGTCGGATGTGGGACGGATAGGTCTCGGCGAACTGCCGCTGGCTTTCCGCGGCCAGGGTGTCGAACACGATGCTCGACTTGCCGGAGCCCGACACGCCGGTGAACACGACGATCTTGTTTTTCGGAATCCGAAACGAAAGGTTTTTCAGGTTGTTCTGGTTGAGACCATGGACGGAGAGGAAATCGGAGGTGCTCATGATTCCACTGGAAATACGGTATTTGCGCGAGGGAATGGCACCGTAGCATAGTATTTATAATGGGTCAACGGAGACGTCTGGAAGGGAATACAAGGGGACAGACTCCTGTTTTCTTCTAGGGGTTCCGACTAGCGACGAGCGACAAGCGACTTGCGGAACTGGATCCTAAAAGGGGAAGTCTGTCCCCAGGCATTCCTCCGACACTCTCAAGCGGCCCATTTCACCAGATGCGAATGGCCGGCATGGGCCAGAAGCGCCACGATGTCTTGGTCCGATACCTTGGACGAAACGTAGGCGTCGCGTTCAACGATTTTGCCTTTTTTGTTTCCGACTTTGACAATGATTTGGCGGTAGCCAAGGTCATGGGAAAACGAAATGGAGACAACCTGGTCGTACGGGAAAAACGAACCTCTGGAACCCAATTGAAACATGATCCCCTTTTCAACCAGATGGATGCTTTGGGGACAAATGCACACGAGAAACGGCATGCACAAAAAGAAGGCCACAAACGCCAATGCCTTTCCAAGGACATTCGGCAACGGGACCTCTTCCGCCAATTCAGGCCATGCAATGTAAAGGGCGATGCAAGCAGCCAGCATTCCGCCCGTCCCCCAGAGCGTCACGGGAAGAATGGAGCGGACTTCACTCTTCATTTCCGCCATTCGTCTGCGGATAAGGTGCTTTGTCCAGGGTTCGGTCCAGTCCAGTCGCATCTTTCCCAAAAGGATTCGGGCTGTCTATCGGACGACTTCGTAGAGGAAGGTCGCCGAGCCGTACTTGTGCGCGATGTCGGCGGTGAAGGTCAGGACGCCGTTCTCGAACCGGCTGGGAATCTGTCCCCAGCGGGAGCCGTCGGGCTTGAGCGCGTGGACGACGGGCTTGGAGTCGCCCTCGAGCTTGAGCGAGATCTCGGCCTTGCCGCGTTCCATGACATGCGGCATCCATCCCCACTTGAGGAGGACCTTGCGGGTGTCGTCCGCGAAGGTGATGCCGTGGTCCTGGACGTCCGTGACGTGCGAAACCAGCAGATGGCCGGACGTCGCGATGGGCTGGTCGTCGAGCGAGCTCGCCCACACCGCGGCGGCCGCCAGCGAGACCTCGGCGGAGAGCGGGCCCGCCTCCGCCTTCCCGCCTTCGGTCGAGAAGCCGCAGGTGCGGGGCGTCACCACGCCGAACACGCCCTTTTCGCGGTCCAGGATCATCTGTCCGCCGCCGGGCGCGAGACCGTTCTTCGCCACGAGGCCGCGGAAGCGGGCGTCGGCGGCGCCGACGATTTCCGGGAAGCGTCCCGTCCATTCCTCCGAAGCGGGGGACTCGTCGGCCGCGATCGACCCGATGCGCGAGTACCAGCCGAACCAGAGGGCGTCCTTCAGGTCGAAGCGCGGGCCCTGCGCCAGGTCGCCGCGGATCTTCGCGGGCTCGGCCAGCAGCGTGAAGGTCTTCTCGAGGGGCTTCATGTCGCGGCGCATGTAGAGGCACAGCGCGGCGCGCTCGGTGGCGCGGGTGAGCGGGTCGCGGCACACGTCGAAGTACCCGAGCGGGCGCCAGTCGAACTCCACGCCGGTGCCCCAGTCGAAGCGCCACACGCCGTCGTAGTCCTGCAGCGCGGCCTCCGCGCCGAGCATGATGCCGCCCACGCCGCGCCAGGCCGACGGCGCGCAGAAGTTGTACTCCGAGATGGTGAAGGGCTTGTCCAGCAGGCGGTGCGCGGAGACGTGCTGGAAGCCGCCGGTCGGGGTGCGGACGGGGTTCTCGTTGCCGTTTTTGCTGGGCAGCGACCAGTCGTTCACGATGAACTCCGGGTGGTCCACGTAGAAGTGGTCGTCGATGTAGTCGTACGCCTTGCGGTTGATCTGGTAGACGAGCGGGTTGAACCAGCAGCTCATGTTGGTGAAGAGGGCCTTGCAGCCGAGCTCGTCGCGCAGGAACGCGCCGAAGCGACGGTCGAAGTCCGCGCCGAGGTCCGCGAGGAAGAGCGTGAAGGCGATGGTCTGGCGATTGTTCTCAAGCCAGCAGTTGTTGTCGAAGTCCTCGGTGACGTCGGCGAAGCGCGGGTCGGCCTTCTTCTTCTCGGCGAGCCACGCCTTCCACTTCGCCATCGCCTCGGGGCGGCGGTAGATGCCGAACCCGTAGTTGCCGGGGTTGCCCTCGTTGATGAAGGCGACCCAGCCGAGCGCGGGCTCCTCGGCCCAGCGGCGCCCCGTCTCGGGGTTCACGTGGCCGAGCAGCTGGCGGGCGAAGTCGCAGAGGTTCGCGTACGCCTTGTCGTTGAAGAGGCACATGTCCTTGTATTCGCTGATGTTCGGCGAACCGGGCCTGTCCTCGCCGAGCAGCTTCCAGGCGGGGGCGCGGGAGACGAAGATGTCCGTGGTGAGGTACACGCCGTGGCGGATGCAGGCGTTGAGCAGGTTGTCGAGCTTCGCCATCTGCTCCGGGTTGATGGTGGACTTGTCCTCGGAGCCCTTGCAGAGCGCCTGCTCGTAGTGGTGGATGCGCACCGAGTTGTAGCCGATGCGCACGAGGCGCGAGACGCACTCCTCGGCCTCCTCCGCCGTCATGTAGTTGGCGTCGAAGCAGAGGTTGACGCCGTAGAAGCGCTGCGGCTCGCCGGGCCTGCCCTCGAACTCGAAGTGGTCGCCGACGGCCTTCACGCGGCCGTATTTGCCGGCGGGCGCGTCGATCCACGGCTGGTTCGAGAAGTCGATCGCCGACCCCGGCGCGATGGCCGTCGTGTCGTCCACGGGGATCCATTTCTCGCCCCGTTCGACCCGGTAGATCGCGGACTTCAGCGATTCGATGCCGTCGCCGGTGGAGAAGGTGAAATCGGCGGAATACTTCTGTCCGGCCACGAGGTTGTCGTCGCCGACGACGATGCGGACGCCGTAGTACGGCATCTTCCACGTGCGGTTGTCCTGCACCGACACGAGGCGCTCCGCGGACGAGGTGATCGTCCAGGTCCTGCCGGCCCCGTTGCGGAACGACATCTCCTTGAAGCGTCCCCCGGCGAGGCCGAAGCTCTCCGGCTGCTCCGCCGGAAGCGCCGTTTCCTTTCCGTCGCCCGTGAACGCGCCGCCGGCGTAGTTCTCGATGGGAAGCTGGAAATTGAGGATGATCCCGTGCCCGGTAAAGTCCTTCTTCACCTCGAACGACCAGTCGGTCCGGACCTTGCCGTCCTCCAGCGCGAAGGCCGCCTGGCCTTCGACGATGGTGCTGCCCCACTGCTTGATCTCGA
This sequence comes from Kiritimatiellia bacterium, assembly GCA_045643325.1. GTDB lineage: Bacteria > Verrucomicrobiota > Kiritimatiellia > RFP12 > JAZUKQ01 > JAZUKQ01. Next base: position 7,314 of record JAZUKQ010000328.1, read on the forward strand.
AGCGGAAGGTGCCGTCGGGCTGGTTGTCGAACCAGCCGCCGGCGTTGAGCTGCCCCCACCACTGGTCGAGCACCTTGGGCTCGACCTTGAGGTCCAGCGCTCGGATGGCGAATTCGGCGCCATATCCGTATGTCGCCGTGTCGCCGGCTGTTGCTTCCATGCCAAAACCCATTGCTGCTACCGCCGCTGCCGCGGCCGTGATTCGCTTGCTGATCATTGGTCGACTCCGTATTGGTCACTTTTTGAAACGCGCAGGAAATGCTAACAATGTGGGGAGCGCTTGTCAATTCGCTTCGGAATGGGCGGCGACAACGACCCGCATTGGACCGACATGCGCGAACCGGGCAAAACAAGACTCATCCCGCAATGACGAAAGGAGTCTTGGAAGGGTCTGGAGATGGCTTCCCCAACCGGGGACGCCCTACTGAAGCATGAGAATCATCTCGTCGGGCGGAACCTTCACGACGATGCTGTTGTTCTCATAGTGGGCATACCAGGAGCGAAGCGACTCGGGGAGGACGATATTCGCGAACTGAGCCGAGAAGCCGCCTGTGGCATGCGCGACGACGTACTCGCCGGACTTGGCTTTCTCCGCGTCCGAAGTGGTCACCTCAAGCGTGGTGCCGGAGCCCACCGTGACGGGACCGTACACGTCGAGACGGGTGTACGCGTGGTCTGGGCCGATGGAGACTTTCAACTTGGTGTTGCTGCCGAAGTTCACGCCGTTCGCGCAGTTCTCGGACCCGACCGTCAGCGTCCCGTACACGGAGGCGCCGGTCACGGGATCGAGGGAACCCGGCGCGACGACGCCCTTGGCGCCGGGATTGCCCTCCACCTCGACGCAGACGGCGTTCGGAAGCTGCGAGCCGAGCACGCGGCCGACGCCGCCGAGCGTGGCGCCCGCGCGGACGTAGGTCTTGCGGTGTCCGGTGCCGGAGCCGGGGGCGTCGGCGAGCCAGGTGCCGGCCGTGACCTCGACGTCGCGGTTGATGATGTCGTTGCCGTTGGTGGTCACCATCAGCGTGCCGGCGCCCGTCTTTTTCAGCATGGAGATGTAGGACTTGGCGTTTTCGGAGGTCTGGTAGAAGCTGCCGAACACGAGGTCGACCGGAGCCGCGCCGTCTTCCACCGCGATTTCGGTGTTCCACCAGTTGTCGAGGGCGAAGTTCTGCGAGAAGTACGCCGGGACGTCGCTCGCGAAGCTCTTCACATAGTTCTGGTTGCTCGGACGCGCCTCGCCGGCCCAGCTGCCGGTCCGGTTGACCGTGCCGCCATGGAGCAGGTACCGCTTGACCTCGCTGTAGCTCGTGCTCGCGACACCGCCTTCGTACACCTCCAGGTCGGAGTATGCGTTCAGGGCGTTGCTGTAGAGCGTGCCCTTGTCCAGCACGATGACCTTCGAACCGGACTTGATGCCGTAGTTCATGTTGTGGTTCACGCGCGCGGTGGTGTCTTCGCCGCCGATCGAAATCGTCCCGCCAAGGCCGTTCGCGACCTTGATCTCGACGACGCCGGAGGCGATATGCCAGCCGTCGGTGTAGTCGGAGGTGGAGACGTTGAGCGTGAGCGTTCCGACGCCGGTCTTCTTGATGACGCACGAGGGGCCGACCATCGACAGCGCGGCGTTGATGTTGAGCGGCGTGTTCCCGACGTCCCAGACATTCGTTCCGCCTTCGCCGGCGAACACGGTCAGGGGTACCGAGATGTCCAGGGCCTTGAAGGGCCAGCCGATGCCGTTGCGGTCGATGCCTCCGACCGTCAGCGACCCGGTGCCGGAGAGCAGCAGGTCGTCGCCGGAGGCCAGGCGGATTTTCGCGGCCATCGCGGAGGAGGAGATGGTCACGGCGCGCGCGGAGCTGAAGCCCGCGTACTGGAACACGGCGGTGTCCAGCACCGTGGGCGCGCGGCCGAGCGACCAGTTGGCAGGCGTCTCCCAGAGTCCGTCGTTGGCGCCGCCGGTCCATGTATCCACGGCGCCCCAGGTCTCGTCGTCCACGACCGCCACCGTCACGCTGTCGGGGGAACCGAGGGAGTAGTCGGCGCTTTCGGCCAAACGGACCGTGAACGCCCCGTTTCCGTCCGCCGCGTTGTTGTCAATCGCGACGAAACTGACCGCCGCGGACTCGACGCCGGCGGCAAGGTCAATGGTCTCGGGAAGCGCCGACACAAGGTTCGTGGCTCCGGAATAGGCGAGCCGCACTGTAACGGGGTCGGAGCTTTCCTCCGCAGAACGCCTCACGGTGAACGAGACGGGCTCGGGGTAGTTCTCATAGAGCGAGGCCGGGGCGGAATCCAGCGTGACGCTCGGTCCCGTCGGGTCCTCCGGGGGTTCGGGATCGTCCGGGGGGTCGGGATTGTCCGAAGGCGCCGAAACCGCCGCCGGTCCGGCCCACTGCCAGAACCCCATCGACGTTCCTTCGGCCAGATTCCCGGTATCCGCCGAGCGGACGGTCCCCTCGGCCTTGACCGCGAAATACGGGCTCTCCGTACCGGACCACGGGACAAAGACCGTCGTCGAGCGGCCGGGCGAGAGCGAAACCGCGTCGCTTTGCGCGGTCCAGGTCGACTCCTGTCCATTTTCCGCGACAGCCGAGGCAACGCCGAGATAAGCCCTCACGCTCGCCGTCTCCGGCATTCCGGCATTCGCCCGGACGCCGATTTCATAGCCTCCTTCGGCCGCCGAGACGGACGTGACGGCGATGAAGTCGTCGCGGGACACGGTGCGGAGCAGCGAGCCGTCGCCGGAATCCCCGGGATAATAGAGCGCGGACATCGCGTCCGGAGCCGTGGCGGACTTCACATAGCCGAAGCCAAGGAGGAAGCCCTCGGCACCGTTCACATGGGCGCCCGGGGGCGCGGCGTCGGAGGAGACCAGGCGGATCTGGATGTCGTGCCATCCCGCGGACGGGGCGACCGAGCGGGTGGTGAACGTGTTGTCCTCATTGTCCTTCCACACCATGCTCCCGTCGAGGTAGAACGCGGCGCCCCGGTTCAGGTCCTCGCCGAAGTAATAGGTGCTTCCGTCGAAATACATCTGCCCGTCGTAGCGCCAGAGGCGGTAGCCGCCCCAGCAGGTGCGGACGCTTCCGTCCATGAACCAGAAGTTGGCCTCGCCCCAGCGGTACGAGCGGCCCTGGTTCTTGGCGGCGGCGGGCCCTGTGAACACGCCGATTTCGTAGACCTCGTTGTCGGTGGAATTCTCCTCGAAATGCCACGTTCCGCCGTTCAGGTTGAACCCGCCGGAGAGTCCCGCGCGGTAGGCGGGCCCCATCGCGACATCAAGGTCCGCCGGAGCGGGATCCTCCCCGTCTCCGGACTCCCCGCCGGGCTCCTCCACCTCCTCATCATCGTCGTCTTCGTCCTCCTCCGGCTCCCCGTTCCAGTCCGGGCACAGGAGACCGAACACGGCCATGGTCTCGGCCTGGCCGTTGACGACGCCCTCGTCCATCTCGACGGCGAAGTGCGCGTCGGCGAACGAGTTCATCGAGGCGAAGTCGTCGCGACAGGCCGGATAGGCCGACTCCGCGTAGGAGAAACTGGTGGTTCCCGGATGATAGACGGGGCCCTCGCACTGTGTGCCCGTCACGGCGAAGCCGTCGGGGCGCCAGTGGCTGTTGTGGAGCGGCGCGCGGACCGTCTCGGTGCCGATGCCGACGATCCACGAGAGGTTCATCGGGTTCGCGCCGAGCGTGTTGTCGCAGTTGCGGACGATGCGGTCGAAGTACTTCCGCTCGTGCGTGAGATACCACATGGTGACCGTCGAGGGGATGAAACGCTGGTACGCGCCGAATCCCCAGAAAATCTGCACCCAGGGCTGGGTGACGAACGGGTAGTCGCGCTGTTCGCAGTACTGCGCGAGGTAGTCGGCCTCACGGCGCATCGCGGCGAGCACGGCGTCCCACGTCGCCGCGTCGGCCTTCGCGCGGGGGATGAGGAGGTAGGACTGCGCGGCGAGCTTGCGGTCCCACTTGCCGTTGTTCTCCATCTCGGTCCAGAACTGGTCGCGCCACAGGCAGTTGTCGAGGAAGTCCTGATGGTAGGCGGCCTCCTCCGTCGTGTGGAACATCTCCGCGGCCGCGTAGAGGAACGGATCGGTGTAGTAGGTGTTGAAGTCCTGCTCGCCGAGCCCCTCGGGCCTGTGCGCCTTGCCCCAGTCGTACGCGCGGCGGGCGCGGGCGAGGTACTCGGCGGCCTTCTCCGTCTTGCCGAACTTCGCGAGCAGGCGCGACGACGTCGCGAACGCGCCGGCCGCCCAGAAAGAGCCGCGGCTGTCCTTCGCGAACGCGTAGTCGCCCTGCGTGTCGAGCTCGACCGTCTGGCAGAGGCTCGGGTCGCCGCGCGACTCCGTGCCGTCGTAGACACCGCCGTCCTCGTCCTGGAGCCCTTCCCACAGACGGACCGCCCAGAGACCCTCGTCGATGATGTCGGGGACGCCGTTGCCGGCCTCGGGGATGTTGAGCTGCCCGTCGTAGAACTTCTCCGGCGCGAGCTCGTACGCCCAGAAGAGGCGCTGCGCGACGTCGATGTGGGAGCGCGGGTTGTAGTCGCCCGCGTCATGGTGGCCGCCGGCCGCCTGCAGGATCTTCGGGTTTCCGGAGCCGTCCGTCTCTAGGCCAGCGTCGAAATCCGCGAACTCGCTGACGCTCCGGCGCGCGATGGTCGAGGCTTTGATGCCCGTCGCGTGGCAGGCCATGCGGCGCCAGCCGTCCGCGTGCTCGGGGTCGAGCGCGAAGCCGCATCGCTGCGCGAAGACGCCCGTGGACATCTTCTTGAACGCCTTGGAGTACACGTTCGCCGCGATGGTGAAGTCATGGCTCCTGCCGACGCCGTCCACGACGAGCCGGTACTTGCCCGGGGTCTGGAACGCCGAGAAGTCGAGCTCGTAGACGTTGAGGGACGAGAGGTTCATCCGGATGCCCATGCTGTTCGCGTACGGGGCGTCGCCGGCCGCGCGGAAGCGGGCCGTGCCGGACCACACCGTCGCGCCGGTCGTCGCGTCGGCCACATGGAACGCGGGCGGCGCGTCGAAGCGGAGCGCCCACGCCGGAAGCCGGTTGTACTCCGCGCTGTGCGCCGTCGCGTCGGCCGCGCCGTTGACCGCGTTGGCGTCCGGATACGACCCGAGCCAGCAGCCGAGATACGCGACCTTCGGGCCGTCGGGCAGGTAGCCGACCTGGTTCACCTGGACCGCGCGCGAGCGCACCTCGCCCATCGTGAAGGAGCGGGTGTTCACGCCGGCCGTCACCCTGGGGTCGACCGTCACCGAGACCTCGTCGCCCTCGCTCAGCCCCGCGCCGATGTCGAGCACGATGTCGTGGAGACGGAGCGTGCTCCACGGCCAAGCGTTGCAGGTATAGGCGTCGAGCCGGGAGCGGCGTCCCATCGCGCAGACGGGCCGCGCGGTGCCGTTCACGGTCACCTGGTAGAGCGAGAGGTCGTTGCCGCCCGACTCGGAGAATCCGGCGCCGAACTCGCAGAGGAGCTTGCCGTCGCCGAGATACGACGCGCGCCGGAGACCGACGATGTCGGCGGCCTTCCGGTCGGCGTTGAAGGAGACGGAGCGGTCCGCGACGACATCGCCCTTGAACCACGTCCCGGACTTCGCGGAGACGTTGACGGTGCCGCCGTCGCCCAGCGCGACGAGCCCGTAGGTGCAGCCGGGCTTGAGCGGCTTGGGAAGCGTCAGCTGGATCTCCCGGCGCACGAGCTGCACGTACGCGACGGGCGGCGCGGTGAACCCGGCGGGAAGCGGGAACTCCGTCTGCTCCGCGCGGATCCACAGCCCGGACGGCTGCACGAACAGGTCGTAGGCGTAGTCGGGGTCGTCCTCGCTGAGGACGCGCCACGCGTGCGAGAGCCCGAGCGCCGCGCCGGTTCCGGGGCCGACCACCGCGATGACCCGGTCGGGCGCGATGGCGTAGGCGCCGCGGACCCCGTACACCTCGTACGCGAGCGGCTTCAGGTCGTCCGGAAGGTCCGGCGAGCCCGGAATGACGTCCGCGGACACGCCGACCGCGGCAAACACCGCGAAGAGGACGGACGCGGCAAGATATCTTCCGAAAAGGGAAGTCGTTTTCATGTTGGACTCCTAGGAACGGCCCCGCGGCCCGCGCCGGCCGGGGCGTACAACGACAGAGTTTCCTGCAGACAATGAACTGGGGGTATGAAAAGGCTCCTCCCTGAGTCTTGGAAGGAGCCGTTCCGGTCTGCGGGCGCAACATCGCCCGCAGACCGGATTCCGAAGCGGGACATCGGATTCAGACCGTCGTCCGGATTCGGACTACATGAGTATGAGAATCGACTCGGGGGGCGGAACCCTCACGATGATGCAGTTGTCCTCGTAGCGGACCTGCCAGGTGCGGGGCGACTCGGGAAGGACGATGTTCGCGAAACGCGCCGAGAAACCGTCCGCCGCGTGGGCGACGACGTACTCGCCGGACTTGGCTTTCTCCGCGTCCGCCGCGGTCACCTCGAGCGTGGTGCCGGAGCCGACCGTGACGGGCCCGTACACGTCGAGGCAGGTGTACTCGCGGTTGAGACCGATGGAGACCCGCAGCGTGGTGTTGTTCGCGAAGACCACGCCGTTCGCGCAGGAGGCGCTGCCGATTGTCAGCGTCCCGTACACGGGCGCGCCGGTGGTCTCGTCGATCGAGCCCGGAGCAATCGTTCCTTTGGACACCTGCACGGCGGTCTGTCCGGAGATGTATTTTCCGACGACGCTGCCGACTCCCCCGAGAACCGAGTTTGCGCCCGTCAGCGAGGTGAGGCGTCCGCTGGCGCCCGAGGCGCTGTCGGCGAGCCAGGTTCCGTCCTGAAGCACAAGCTCGCGGTTCAGGTCGAACTCCTCGGTGGCCTTGATGACGCCGGCGCCGGAACGGGTGACATCTTTGAGGTAGTCGGCGGCCTTCAGGCTGGTCTCGTAGAGATTCCCGATCACAAGGTCGACAGGAGCCTCTCCGTCTTCCGCGGACATGCTGAAGTTTCGCCAGTTGTTCAACGTAAAGCGGACGTTGAAACGGGCGGTCCTAGCGTTGGCGAAACTCTTCATGGCGACATCGTTCAGACTCTCGTTGAAACGGGTCTCGCCGGCCCAGCTGGCCGCGCGCTCGATGGTGCCGCCGTAGAGGAACATGTTCCCGAGCGACACGTAGCTCGTCTGCACCCTGCCGCCCTCGCGGACCGTGAGGCTCGCGACTTTCGCGACATGCCCCGCGTAGAACGTACCGTTCTCGAGCACCTCCACGCTGTTCAACGTGTTGATTTCGTCCGAGGCGTCATAGGAGAGTTTCGCGGCGGCCGGTCCGCCGCCGATCACCACGCTGGAGCCCGCGAAACTCTTTTTGACCGACGCGTTGACAGTTCCCTCCAGGATGTGCCACGCGCCGTTGTAGTTCAGATTGGCGCACTTCATCGTGAGCTCGCCGGAACCGGACTTCCGGATGACGACGCCGTCGGTGAGCCGCGCGATCTGATTATTGACCACAATCGTGTCGCCGGCGCCGTTCCAGACGTTGGTGCCGCCGAAAACGCCGACGGGAACCGAGAGGGTCAGGTCGCCCCACGGCCAGCCGGCAGTGCCGCGGTCGAAGCCGCCGATGTTCAGGGGGCCGTTGCCGGTGAACGTGAGCTCGTCGCCGTGCGGATAGTAGATCTCGCGGGCGAAGCTCTCCGACGCGACACTGATCGACACGGCGGTGTACGGAATCGTCACGCGGTCCATCACCGTGGGCACACGGTTCAGCGACCAGTTCCCCGGCGTCGTCCACTGACCGTCGCCGGCCGCGCCGGTCCAGGTCATGTCGGCTCCGCGGGTCTCGTCGTCCAGGACCGTCACCGTCGCGCTGTCCGGAGAGCCGAGCGCGTAGTCGGAGCTTTCGACCAGGCTGACCGTGAACGAGCCGTCGCCGTCCGCCGTCGCGTTATCGACCGGCGCGAAGGTCACCGTCGCCGAGTCGACGCCCGCGGCGAGGGTGACGCTGGCGGGAAGCGCGGAGACGAGATCCGTGTCGCCGGAATAGGCGAGCCCGACGGTGATCGCGTTGGCGGACGCGTTCGCGGGACGCCGCACGGTGAACGACTGAGAAACGCCGTAGTTCTCGTAGACCGATTCCGGGACATCCGTCAGCGACACGCCGGCGAGGTTGATGTAGAGCGGTTCGGACCAGACCGGATCGGAATCCGGCGTCTGAACCATGACCCGGGCGTAGTAGGCCCCGCCGGCCTCAAGGCCGTCGAGGACGACACTCTGCGCGCCGGCCGTCATTCCGCCGTACGAGCGGGAGGAATCCCAGGCGTTCGTATCGGATCCCGCGTCCGCGGCGCCATAGTACACGGTCACATCGATCAGCGGTTCGGTGGCTCCTTCGATCACGGAAGAGAATCCGAGCGTGAGACCGATCGCGGCGCCGGTACCGGTCTTCGTCCCGAGCGAGGCGGAGACACTCGGGTTCATCGCGAGTTTCGTCGCGTCGGTCCACTGCCAGAAGTCCATCACGGTTCCGTTGGCCTGATTTCCCGTATCCATCGACTTGACGGTGCCTTCGGCCTTGACGGCGAAATACGGGAGCGCGCTGGCCGACCAAGGAGCGGAAACGGTCGCCGACTGCCCAGGAGAAAGCGTGACCGAGGAACCCGAGGCGGCCCACGTCGCCTCCTGCCCTTTCTCGGCGACCGCCGAGGCGTCTCCGAGGTACGCCGTGACCGTCGCGTTCCCGGGCATCGCGGAGCCCGCCTGGACTCCGAAAACGTAGCCGTTCTCGTCCGAGGAGATCGATGTGACGGTGATGAAGTCGCCGGGGGCGACATTCCGGAGAAACGCGCCGTTGCCGGAATCCTCGGGATAGTAGAGGGCGGACATGCTGGTCGGCTTCGTCGCGGACTTCACATAGCCGAACCCGAGCAGAAATCCCTCCGCGCCGTCCACATGGGCGCCCGGAGGCGCCGCATCGGAGGAGACCAGGCGGATTCCGATGTCGTGCCATCCGGCGGACGGGGTGACGGCGCGGGTCGTGAACGTGTTGTCCGTATTGTCCATCCACACCATGTCGCCGTCGAGGAAGAACGCCATGCCCCGGTTGATGTCCTCGCCGAAATAGTAGGTGCTCCCGTCGAAGTACATCTGCCCTTCGAAACGCCAGAGGCGGTAGCCGCCCCAGCAGGTGTAGACGCCGCCGTCCCAGAACCAGAAGTCGGTTTTTCCCCAGAGGTAGTGGTTCCCCTGATTCTTGGCGGACATCGGCCCGGCGAACACGCCAAGCTCGTTGACGGAGTTGTCGGCGGAGTCCGTCTGGAAATTCCACGTTCCTCCGTTTGTGTTGAAGCCGCCGGACAATCCGGCGCGGTAGGCGGGGCCCGCCTGGGCGGTGAGTGCCGCTACGGAGAGCAGCGCAGCAGTGGACAGCGTTTGGTGCGACATGTTTTTCATGGTTGCTCCTTGTTGTTGGTTCAGTGAACGAAACCGATGACTGACAGACTACTGATAAACAATTCCTCGCGGCGGGCGCCGCGGGGCCTGACCTATTCCTTGTCCGGGCACAGGAGTCCGAACACGGCCATCGTCTCGGCCTGGCCGTTGACGACGCCCTCGTCCATCTCGACCGCGAAATGGACGTCGGCGAACGAGTTCATCGACGCGAAGTCGTCGCGGTGAGTCGGATAGACCGACGGCAAGTAGGAGAAGCTGGTGGCGCCGGGCTTGGTGACGGGGCCCTCGCTCTGCGTGCCGGTCACGGCGAAGCCCGCGGGGCGCCAGTGGCTGTTGTGGAGCGGCGCGCGGACCGTCTCGGTGCCGATGCCGACGATCCACGAGAGGTTCATCGGGTTCGCGCCGAGGGTGTTGTCGCAGTTGCGGACGATGCGGTCGAAGTACTTCTGCTCGTGCGTGAGGTACCACATGGTGACCGTCGAGGGGATGAAGCGCTGGTACGCGCCGAATCCCCAGTTGATGGGCACCCATGGCTGGGTGATGAACGGGTAGTCGCGCTGCTCGCAGAACTTCGCCATGTAGTCGGCCTCGCGGCGCATCGCGGCGAGCACGGCGTCCCAGGTCTTCTCGTCGGCCTTCTCGCGCGGGATGAGGAGGTAGGACTGCGCGGCGAGCCGGCGGTCCCACTTGCCGTTGTTCTCCATCTCGGTCCAGAACTGGTCGCGCCACAGGCAGTTGTCGAGGAAGTCCTTGTGGTAGGCGTCCTCGCCCGTCGTGTGGAACATCTCCGCGGCGGCATAGAGGAGCGGATCGACGTAGAAGGCGTTGAGGTCCTTCTCGACGGTGGTCTCGGGCTTGTGCGTCTTGCCCCAGTCGTACGCGCGGCGGGCGCGGCCGAGGTACTCGGCGGCCTTCTCCGCCTGGCCGAACTTCGCGAGGAGGCGCGACGAGGCGGCGAACGCGCCGGCCGCCCAGAAGGAGCCGCGGGCGTCTTTCGCGAACGCGTAGTCGCCCTGCGTGTCGAGCTCGACGGTCTGGGTGAGGCTCGGGTCGCCGCGCGACTCGGTGCCGTCGAACACGCCGCCGTCCTCGTCCTGAAGGCCCTCCCACAGGCGGACCGCCCACAGGGCCTCGTCGATGATGTCCGGAACGCCGTTGCCGGCCTCGGGGATGTTGAGCTGGCCGTCGTAGAACTTCTCCGGCGCGAGCTCGTACGCCCAGAAGAGGCGCTGCGCGACGTCGATGTGCGAGCGCGGATTGTAGTCGCCGGCGTCGTGGTGCCCGCCGACCGCCTGAAGGACGCGCGGATTGCCGTCGGCGTCCTTGACCACGAAGTCGTCGAACTGCGCGAACCCGCGCGTGGGATGGCTCCCCAGGCGGTCGTAGGTCGTCGCGAGGATGCCCGTCGCGTGGCAGGCCATGCGGCGCCAGCCGTCCGCGTGCTCCGGATCGAGCGCGAAGCCGCAGCGCTGCGTGAAAACACCCGTGGCCATCTTCTTGAAGGCGTCGACATAGACGTCGGAGGCGACCGTGAAGTCGTGGCTCCGGCCGACGCCGTCCACGGCAAGTCGGTATTTGCCAGGCGTCTTGAACTCGGAGAAGTCGAGCTCGTAGACATTGATGGACGAGAGATTCATCCGGATGCCCATGTCGTTCTTCTGCGGGGCGTCGCCGGCCGCGCGGAACCGTGCCGTGCCGGACCACACCGCAGCGCCGGTCGCCGTGTCGACCACATGGAACGCGGGCGGCGCGTCGAAGCGGAGCGCCCACGCCGGAAGCTTCTTATATTCCTCGTTGTGTTCCGTCGCGTCGGCCGCGCCGTTGACCGCGTTCGCGTCCGGATACGAGCCGAGCCAGAAACCGAGATAGGCGATTTTCGGGCCGTCGGGGAGGTAGCCGACCTGGTTCACCTGGACCGCGCGGGAACGCACGCCGCCCACCGAGAAGGAGCGGGTGTTCACGCCGGCCGTCACCTTCGGATCGACGGCCACCGCGACCTTGTCGCCCTCCTTCAGGCCCGCGCCGAGGTCGAGCACGATGTCATGGAGACGGAGCGTCTTCCACGGCCAGCCGTAGCACGAATAGGCGTCCATGCGGGAGCGGCGCCCCATCGCGCAGACGGGGCGCGGAGCGCCGTTCACGGTCACCCGGTAGAGCGAGAGGTCGTTGCCGCCCGCCTCGGAAAAACCGGCGCCGAACTCGCAGAGGAGCTTTCCGTCGCCAAGATATGAGGCGCGCCGGAAGCCGACGATGTCGGCGGCCTTCGCGTCGGCCTCGAACGTCACGGAGCGGCCCGCGACGACATCGCCCTTGAACCACGTCCCGGACTTCGCGGAGGTGTTGATGGTGGTGTTGTCGCCCTGCGCGACGACGCCGTAGGTGCATCCGGCCTTAAGCGGCGCGGGAAGCCTGAGCTGGACCTCGCGGCGCACGAGGGGCACCTTCGCGATCTCCGGCGCGGCGAAGCCTTCGGGAAGAGGGAACTCCTCCTTCTCCTCGCGGACCCACAGCCCGGACGGCTGCACGAACTTCCCGTAGGCGTACTCGGGATCGTCCTCGCTGAGAATCCGCCAGGCCTTCGACCACCCGACGGCGGGGCCGGTGGCGGGGCCGACCACAGCGATGACGGTGTCGGGGGCGACCGCGTAGGCGCCGCGGACGCCGTAGACCTCGAAGGCGAGCGGCTTCAGATCGTCCGGAAGATTTTCCGAACCGGGAATTTCAGCCGCGAAAACACCCGTTGTCACAACCGAGGCGACAACGGCAAAACGGAATCCTTCAACCAACTGTTTCATCGGAAGATGCCTTTCCAACGAGTTAAACGCCAATTCACGTGTCAACGATTGTAACAAAACTGAATCAAGACGGGAAGCGTTAAATGCGGCGCGACGCGGAGAAAGGTCCGCCGCCGGCGATCTCCACCAGAAACGCGTTTCCCGACGCGTTCAGCGACACCCGGACGACCGCCCCCGACCTCCCGATCCGCGACTCCACCCGTCCGATGCCACGCACCCGGGGAGTCTTCCGCCATGTCCAGCGGATTTCCGGCGCTTTCCGCCATTCCGCCGGGGTCCAGGCCGCGTTCTTCTTCCCCAGACGCCAAAGCAGGTTTTTCCACACATCGGAAAACGGCGGAACCGAGAATTCCCCGCGCCGCGTCTCCTCCCCGACGCCCACGCGCCCCTCCCCGATCCGGATCCACAGTCCCGGCGTGTTCCCCGTTTTCTTCACGCGGAGCCGCGCCGGAGACCCCGTCAGCGCGACGGAGTCCATCACGTCCTTCAGCGCCCCCAAGAGCCGGTCCGCGCGCGCCTTGGCGTCCGCCCCCGCTCCGAGTTCGACGGTCTCCGTCCGGACACTCACCGCGCGTCCTCCGGTCCGCGCCCCCGCCTCGCCAGATAGACCAGAACGAGCGGCGGGCTCTCCGCCCCCGCCCTCCTCGTCCGCACCCGCACCTCCGCCCCCGTGCAGACATTGAGCGTCGCGGTCCACAGACTTCCGAGCCGCAGGTCCTCGACCGGATAGACGACCCCGTCCGCCGTCACGCGGACCTCCGGGTCGAACGCGATGAACGACACGCTCCGCCCGGGCGCCGTCGGCACGACGCCTTCCCCGCGCACGACGGAGAACGTTCCCTCGTCCGTCTCCATCCGGAGTCTCGGAAGTTTCTCCGAAAAGTCCGCGAGGTGACCGAGATTTCCGAGAAAATGGTCCTCGCGTCTCCCCGCCGCCCCGAGGATCGCGACATCGCGCCACCCTTTCCGGAGACAGTACCGGAGCGCCTTCGCGAGATCGTTCGTATCCTGCTCGCGGACACGACGGAACTCGGCGCCGGGGAACTCGGCGCGCGCCCTCGGGTCCATGCTGTCGAGATCGCCGACGACGACGTCCGGCGCGCGTCCGCGCCACGCGAGAAGCGGATTCACCGCCCCGTCGCAGCAGACGAGCCGCCGCGCGCTCCGCAGCATTCCGAGCAGCTCCTCGCTCTCGGGGAAGGCCCCGTTCGCGAGCACCACCGTCAACGTCTCAGCCATGTTCAGTCTCTATGCTCCGGAACGGCGACGCGCCGCGCGACCGCTCGGCGGCGCCGCCTCATTCCTCGACCGCCGCCCGCTCCTTCTGGATTTCGGCGATGATCTTCATGTCGAATTTCGTCTCGCGGTCGAACGTATAGATACCGTTCTGCTCCTGGAACACGTCCGTGAGCTGCGTGTAGCAGTATCCGAACACGCCGGGATTCGAGAGGAGCGCGTGGCAGAGGCCGCGGAAACGCGCGTAGAACTCCTCGAGGGTCTTCGGCGCGTCGCCGTAGCCCCACGAGACGGACTTTCCGTCCGCGTTCGAACTCGGGGCCCACTTGATGCCGCCGAACTCGCTGACGAAATACGGCTGTCCCTCGTACGGGACGCTCATCGCCTCCTTCCACTCGTTCCAGAACCGGTTCTCGTACGGCTTGCCGTCGGCCGTGCGCGCGTGGCGCTCCGCGAATGTCTCGGGATTCTGGTCGTAGTCATGGCTGTCGTAGACGTCCGCGCCGGGCACCCGGTGCGAATAGCCCGAGGCGTCGAGGACAGGCCGCGTCCGGTCGGCGTCCTTGGTCATCATGTAGAGCCCCCGCGTCATGTCGTCGAGCGCCGAGACCGAGTCCTTGAGCACTTCCCAGGTCTCGTTGAGGGGACACCACCCGACGATGCACGGATGGTTGTAGTCGCGGGCGAGCACGTCGGCCCACTGCGCCATCAGCGCGGCGTATGGCTGATGACGCTCGGCGCGGACAGACCCGAGATTCTCCCGGACGCCCCAATCGCCGAACTCCCCCCACACCAGGTAGCCCATTTTGTCCGCGTGATAGAGGAAACGCTCCTCGAACACCTTCTGGTGAAGCCGCGCGGCGTTGAACCCCGCCCGCATCGAGAGAAGAATGTCGCACTCGAGCGCGAGGTCCGTCGGCGCGGTCATAATGCCGTGGCGGTAATATCCCTGGTCCAGCACCTGACGCTGGAACACGGGCTTCCCGTTGACGAGGATCGCGTGCCCGCGGCGGGAGACCGAGCGCATTCCGGCATAGAGCGCGGCCTCGTCGACGACGTTTCCGTCCGCGTCGACCAGGCGGAGCGCGATGTCGTAGAGGTACGCGGCGCCGGGCTCCCACAGGTGAAGCCGGTCCTCGGGAATCTCCAGGTCGAGCGTCGGCGTGAACTCGGTGTCGGCAGCGGAAACGGCGCGGGCGACCTCTCCGTCCTTGTCGGAGAGGACCGCCTCGACACGGAGGCCGTCGGGCCGCCCGGAGAGCGGCGCCTCGACGCGGAAGCGGCGTCTCGGGAGTTCCGGAGTGACGCGGGGCCGTTCGAACGCCGTCGCGGGAAGCGGCTCCAGCCACACCGTCTGCCAGATGCCCGTCGTGCGGGTATAGCGGCATCCCGCGTTCGCGTACTGGTCGCACTGCTGCTTTCCGCCCGGCTGCGGGGCGCGTGTGTTGTCCCGGACGCGGACGACGACGACCGCCTTCTCCCCCGCCTTGACCAGAGAGCCGATCTCGGCATGGAACGGCGTGAAGCCGCCCCGGTGCCGCGCGACCATCCGGCCGTTCACCCAGACCGTCGTGTCGTAGTCCGACGCCTGGAAATGGAGGCGGAGCCGCGGGAACGCCGTCCACTCCGCGGGAATCTCCACCTCCCGCCGGTACCAGACGGCCGGGATGAAATCGGTATACCCTATGCCGGAAAGCTCCGACTCCGGGCAGAACGGCACGGTGATGACCTGCGCGAGCCTCTCCTTCTCGCGGAGACCGCGCTCGAGCCCGGTGTCGCCGAAATCGAACTCGAACTGCCACTCGCCGTTCAGGCAGAGCCAGTTCTTCCGGGCGAACTGGGGCCGGGGGTATTCGGGACGGGGAATGAATGTCTGCATATCAAGGGTGGCCTATTTGTTTGTTCCCGCAGTCCGCAAGGGACGCGGCGATGAAATCCCTCGCGCGTCCGAGCGCCTCGCGGGGCGGGATGTCGGGGAAGACCGGCTCTCCGCACACGATACGGATTTTCCGCTCGGCGTGGATGGAGAAGAGGTCTTTGCAGAGTCCGCCGATCTGCATGGCGTCGGTATATACCGCGACGGGCACCATCGGGACGCCCGCGCGCTGCGCGAGCTTGACCCCGATCGAGTTGAAGCGCTCCGGATCGAACTCCCGGAAGCGCGATCCCTCCGGGAAGACCAGGACGGAACGCCCGGCCTTGAGCGCCTCGCACCCCTGCGTCATCATCGTGCGCAGGTCCTCCACCGCGCTCTTCCGGTCCAGACAGATGGGATGGATCGCCCGCACGATGCGCCCGAACACGGGGTACTTCGTGAGGCTCCGCTTCATCACGACGGAGAGCCGGGAAAACGCGAGCAGGGCCGACGGGAGAATGTAGGTCTCGAGCGGGCTCATGTGGTTCGAGACCCAGACGACGGGCATGCCGAGGTTCCGGACGCGCTCGAAACCGGAAAACTCCGCCTCCGCGCCGAGTCTCTCCATCATCCGGAGCACCGCGATGCCGAAGTCGCCCCAATGCGTCGTCTCGAAATCCTTCTGGAACCTGGCGTCCAGATGGCCCGCGAGGAAAATCCGCCCCATGCCGCAGTGGCCGAGCAGCGTCGCGAGCCACACGGGAAGCCGATGTCCGCGCCGCCGTGTCCGGTATCCGCCACTCTCGAGGATCTCTTTCTGAAATGTCTTCGCCGTCATCATGGTCCGGTCAGCTCTCCCGCGCTCCAAATCCTCACGGTCGGCGTCCGGACAGGCGCCCCGCGCCATTCCTCCAAGAGTCTCGGGTCCGGCGTGAAATAGACCGGATCCGCCGTCAGGTCGTCCTCCGTTCCGGGCCGTTTGTCCGGACCGTTCGAGGAGACCGCCGGCGGCTCCGTCGAGGGGTCGTACCGGTATCCGCGCCCCCAGGGATCGTGCTGCAGCGCGTTGATGTACGGTCCGTTCCATCCCTCGCACCCGGGATCCGCGACAAGCGCCGCGAGGGCCCCCTCCCCGGCCGTCGGATAGTGGCCGGTGTGCGCCTTGTAGAGGCCGAGCGCCGTGGCGAGGACCTCGAGCTCCTCCGACGAGCGGAGAATCCGGTCGGCCGGGTTCCCGTTCTCCAAACGGTTCTTGAAGAAATTGCTCCGCCCGACAAGCAGTCCGCCGACGAGCGTCACCACCGCCATCGAGATGACGACCTGTCCGCGCCGTCCGAACACGCCGCCCTTCGCCGGCCCGGAATCGAGGCCGAGACGCCGGCGCTCCGCGTCCGCGCGCCGCCAGATTCGCTCCTTCGCCGCCTTGCGCGCCGCCGCCTCCTCCTTTTTCCGGCCGATGCCGTCGGGCAGCCCGAGCACCTTGCCGCAGAAAGGACAGGCCGACGACGTCCATGTCTCGGGCGGCGTAAGGTCTTTATGGCAATAGGGGCAGCGGTACTTCGTCATGGGATTTTCGGGTCGGGAATCCGGCACGTCGGACCGGGGCCGCCTACGGCTCCAACGGCTCCAGCGCGAGGGTCTTCATATCGATCCGGCGGTAGTAGCATCCGCGGCGCGGAACGCCGTCGGAGTTCTTCGTATGGCACATTCCGAGCGGACTCCCGCCGGAGACGGGGACCGGACGGACGAGATATACGAGCGAGTTCTGCTCGCAGTTGACGCGCGCCTCGACCAGGTCGTACCGCGCGCCGGAGGTCGCGCCTTTTTCCCAAAGCTCGTTTCTGGACGTGCTCCAAAGGACAAGCCGCCGTTTCTCGAACGAGGCGCGCATCGCCGTCTCGTTGGTATACGCCACCAGCAGGACCTCGCGCGAGTCCGCGTCCTGAACGGCGACCGGCACGCATCCGCCGCACGCTCCGACCTTCGCGAGCTTCCCGAAATCGAGCGACAGACGCGCTCCCTCTTCCGTTTCGTTCTTCATCTTCGTGTTCCGGGCCGTTCCCCCCCTCGTTCCATGGCCGCCCGATACTGTACCCTATCCCTCTCCGGAGTTCAAGAGGGGGGCGGCAATCTGTTGGCGCGCCGCAATGCGTCAGAATAAAGGACACCATGCGGGACCGGAGGCGAAAAACAGGCAAGGCCCTTTCGTCAAATACCGGACACCGTGCATCATGGAGCCATGAGTACGATGAGCGGAACAGCAACGCATGAATACATCCTGCGCGGCAAGGAGCGTCCGGCCAAAGTATGGGGAAGGCGCAACCGCAGGAGGTCCGGCGCGAATAACGGGGTCAAGGACAGCGTTCTCTGCGAATCAGGAGAACGGACGCCGGCCCGCGAGGTTCAGCCCGGAGACATTCAGGTGGACCGGCTGGAGCCCCAGAGGGCGCTCGCGCTGCCCCTTCGGGGTCGTCCACCGTCTCCGGTCGGGCGGCCCGCAGCCCGCCGCAGGCGCCTCCCTTCGAGGGAGGTGGCGCGAAGCGCCGGTGGGTGTTGCCTACGCCCCCGGGAAACACCCCCAGTCGGCTTTGCCGACAGCCCCCTCGAAGGGGGCCGGGCTCCGCCC
>JAZUKQ010000329.1:0-16527 GCA_045643325.1 Kiritimatiellia bacterium
TTTTGCGGGCGCGGCAAAGGTACGGCGGGGGCGATCGGGCGAAGGAAATAGGCTGCACCGTTACAAGGTGTGCGCAAGTGCATGAGACGGCTTGGCCGCCGCACGGTGTACACCCCCCCGGCGGCGTTGCCGCCACCCCCCCCGCGGCGGCGGGCGGGCTCCGCCCGACCAACGCGAAGTCGGTATGACAACGCCCCCGCGGGTGTCTTGGGCTGCGCGGCAAAGGGACCGCGAGGGTGCCGCACGTCCGCTTTCGGGCGAAGCCCGGCCCCCTCGAGGGGGCTGCCGGCGGAGCCGACTGGGGGTGTTTTGCGGGGGCGGAGGCGACACCCACCGGCGCTTCGCGCCACCTCCCTCGAGGGAGGCGCCTGCGGCGGGCTGCGGTCGCGAGCCCCAAAGAGGCGCCTGCGGCGGGCTGAATCGGAGCTTGCTCCGGCCCCCTCCGCGAGGGGGCTGCCGCTTGCGGCTGGGGGAGTACACCGTGCGCCGCAAAGGCTCGGCGTCCGCTTGCGGGCGAAGCCCGGCCCCCTCGAGGGGGCTGTCGGCGGAGCCGACTGGGGGGTGTTTTGCGGGGGCGGAGGCGACACCCACCGGCGCTTCGCGCCACCTCCCTCGGAGGGAGGCGCCTGCGGCGGGCTACGGCCGCGAGTCCCAAAGGGCGCGGTGGCGATGGCGTCGGAGCTTGCTCCGGCCCCCTTCGAGGGGGCTGTCGGCGGAGCCGACTGGGGGTGTTTTGCGGGCGCGGCAAAGGTACGGCGGGGGCGATCGGGCGAAGGAAATAGGCTGCACCGTTACAAGGTGTGCGCAAGTGCATGAGACGGCTTGGCCGCCGCACGGTGTACACCCCCCGGCGGCGTTGCCGCCACCCCCCGCGCGGCGGGGGGCGGGCTCCGCCCGACCAACGCGAAGTCGGTATGACAACGCCCCCGCGAGTGTCTTGGACTGCGCGGCAAAGGGACCGCGAGGGTGCCGCACGTCCGCTTTCGGGCGAAGCCCGGCCCCCTCGAGGGGGCTGTCGGCGGAGCCGACTGGGGGTGTTTTGCGGGGGCGGAGGCAACACCCACCGGTGCTTCGCGCCACCTCCCTCGGAGGGAGGCGCCTGCGGCGGGCTGCGGCCGCGAGCCCCAAAGAGGCGCGGGGGCGATGGCTCGGAGCTTGCTCCGGCCCCCTCCGCGAGGGGGCTGCCGCTTGCGGCTGGGGGAGTACACCGGGCGCGGCAAAGGTACGGCGTCCGCTTTCGGGCGAAGCCCGGCCCCCTCGAGGGGGCTGTCGGCGAAGCCGACTGGGGGTGTTTTGCGGGCGGCGGAGCCCCCCCCCGGTGCCGGTCGCCGCGTTCGAAAGCGCACCTTACCTTGCCGATTCCGCGCGCGCTTACGGAATTGATACGCCAGCCCGGAATATGGTAAAATGGCGGAATGAATACGAACTATAAGATTGATCCCCCGAAACGGGCGATGACGGTCGCCGGCTCGGACACCAGCGGCGGGGCCGGACTCGCCGCCGATCTTAAGACTTTTCAGGAGCACGGCGTCTACGGCATGACCGCCATCACGTGCATCGTCGCCGAGAATCCCGCGGCCGAATGGCGCCACGACGTCACTCCCCTGTCGCTCGACCTCGTCGACGCCCAACTCGCGACCATCCTCGACGGCATCGGCGTCGACGCCGCGAAAACCGGAATGCTCGCCTCGCAGGAACTCGTGCGGCTTGTCGTCAAGAGGTTCCGCGAGCATGAGGTCCGCAACATCGTCGTCGATCCCGTCATGGCCTGCAAAGGCGCCTCCGCCCCGCTTCACCCCGAGGTCGCCGACGCCCTCCGCGACGAACTGATGCCTCTCTCCACCGTCATCACGCCCAATCTCTACGAGGCCGGCATCCTTTCCGGCGTCGGCGAGATCGACGGACGGTCCGGCATGGAGGAGGCCGCCCGCCGTCTCTGCAAGGCGGGCGCCCGCGGCGTCCTCGTCAAGGGCGGCAACAAGCTCCCCGGCGCCGAGAAGGCCGTCGACCTCTTCTTCGACGGGACCTCCTGCGTCTGGCTCGAGAGCGAGCTTTTCGCCGAGGCGTACACCCACGGAGCCGGCTGCACCATCTCCGCCGCCATCGCCTCGGAACTCGCGAACGGCCGCTCCGTCGCCGAGGCGGTCGAGGCCGCGAAACGCTACGAGACGGAGGCGATCCGCTACTCCTTTCCCCTCAACCGCTGGGTCGGTCCCGTCCGCCACAACGGGTGGCGTGTCGGAAAGAACGTCTGAGCGCCGGCATCAAAAGGCGTTCTCCCGGAATCGGAGACGCCCCTCCGCCCCCGCGCCAGGTTTTTCACCGTTTCCCGCCCGACCGTCCGCACGGGTCCTGCCGCCCGATTGAATCCTCCATCCTTTCCACCCTTTCCCATTGATGAGTGAAAGCGACGCCCCTTCCTCTCCCGTGATGGGCACCGCGGCGTGGATCCGCCGCAACCGCGACATCCAGCTGTCCGTGCTGGCCATCGGGGTATTCTCGTTCCTGACCGTCCTTTGGAGCGCGCAGCTTGTCCGGCTCGCGATCGACTCGTGGGCCGACTACGGGTTCCACGGTCTCGTCGGGCCGCTGGCCTCCCTGGCCGTCGGAGCCGGTCTGGGCGTCTGGATTCCTTGGGCAAGGTCCCGCCGCGAGATCGAGTTCGGTCTCATGCCCTTCGGCGCGCTCATCATGGCCGCCGCGTCGTTTTTCCCGGCCCGCTCCGCCTGGGGCGAGGCGATGTACGGGCTCTGCGGGCTCGGCGCGGGACTTTTCCTCGTTCCGCTCTCCCTTTTCATCCGCCGTCATGTGCCGATGGAATGGAGTTCGGAGGTCGGCCGGACGAACGTCCGGACCGAGGTGACGGGTGTCCTCGCGGGCGGACTCTGCGCCTCGCTCGCGTGGATCCGCGTTCCCCTCGTGACGGGATCGGTCGTCCTCGCGGTCGTGGTGCTCCTGCTGCTCGGCCCCAACACCGCCCGGACCATCGCCGCCGCCATCGCCCGCCTCTTCTACCGTATCCGGATCCACGGGCTTGCGAATCTCCCCACGCAGGGCGCCGCGCTGCTCGTATCCAACCACGCCTCCTACGCGGACGCCGTGCTCCTCACCGCGACGAGCCACCGGCGCATCCGCTTCGTCATGTCCGGAGAGATGTTCCGGAAACGGCGCTGGATGCGCCCCCTCTTCCGCGTCTTCGGCGTCGTGATCGTCGAGGAGAAAGGGGCCCCGCGCCTCATCGCGTCGTTTCTCCGGGAATGCCGCGCCGCGCTCGACGACGGCTGCCTTGTCTGCATCTTCGCCGAGGGCGCCATCACCCGGACCGGGGCCATGCAGCCGTTCCGCAAGGGACTCGAGCACATCGTCCGGGGACGCGCCACCCCCATCATTCCCGTCTTTATCGGAGGCTCCTACCGGACCATTCTCTCCTACTTCCGCGGCAAACTCCGCTCCGCATGGCGCACCGAGGAGCACCGCCGCCATCGCGTCGACATCCTCTTCGGAGCGCCGATGCCCCCGAACTCCACCGCCTACGACGTGCAGCGGCAGGTCGGCGAGCTCTCCGTCGAATACTGCGAGATCCGCAAGGAAGAGCACGAGTCCGTCGGGCTCGCGTTCGTCCGGACGGCCCGCATGCAGCCCTTCTCGATGGCTGTCAAGGACACCCTCGGATTCCGTTACTCGCGCATGCGCCTCCTCTCCGAGGCCATCGCGATCGGAATGAAACTCCGCGGCCGGGTCAAGGTCGGGGAATATGTCGGACTCCTTTTCCCCGCGAGCTGCTACGGCGTCCTCGGCAATGTCACCTGCGCGCTCCAGGGCTGGATCGCGGTCAACCTGAACTTCACGACCTCCCGCGCCGCGTTCGCCTCGTCGTTCCGCCAGTGCGGCTTCAAGACGATTCTCACGAGCCGGACGTTCATGGAGAAGGTCCCCGCCCTCAAAAAACTTCCGATTCCGGAGGAATCCATCGTCTACATCGAGGACGTCCTCGCCTCCGTGACGCGGCAGGAGCGCCACCGGAGCCATGTCCTCGCGCGGCGCGGCAGGCCGCGCGACATCGCGCACGTCCGCGGCGTCGGCCCCGACAGCGTGTTCCAGGTGCTCTTCTCCTCCGGATCGACCGGAGAGCCCAAGGGCGTCATGCTGTCGAACCACAACATCCTGTCGCAGGTCGAGGCGCTCCGCATCGCCCTCGTCGCCGACAGTTCCGACCGCTACTGCGGCATCCTCCCGTTCTTCCATTCCTTCGGCGTCACAGTCACCCTGTGGTATCCGCTTCTCGACCACCAGAGCGCGGTCTACCATCCGAGTCCGCTCGACGCCGCGGCCGTCGCGAACATTGTCCGGAAGAACAAGTGCACCGTCCTCATGACGACCCCGTCGTTCCTCTCCATCTACCAGAGGCGGGCCGTCCGCGAGGATTTCGCGTCGCTCCGGCTGATCATCTGCGGGGCGGAGAAGCTCAAACCGAGCCTCGCCAACGCCTTCGAAGAGAAATTCGGCATCCGCCCGCTCGAGGGATACGGAGCGACCGAGATGTCGCCCGTCGTCTCGGTCGGCCATGAGCACGGAATCGGCGGCGGCACCCTTCATCCCGGCTGGCGCGACGGAAGCATCGGGCAGCCTCTCCCCGGCATCATCGTCCGGGTCGTCCATCCCGAAACGGGCGCCGTCCTCGGCCCCGGCGAGCGGGGCGTCCTCCAAGTGAAGGGGCCCAGCCGTATGCTCGGCTACCTCGGCAGGCCCGACCTCACCGCGGCGGTCGTCCGCGACGGATGGTACAGCACCGGAGACATCGCGTATATCGACTGGGACGGCTTCATCTTCCTCACGGACCGTCAGTCGCGCTTCAGCAAGATCGGCGGCGAGATGGTCCCGCACGGCGGCGTCGAGGAGGCCATCCTCGCGGCGCTCGGGAAACACGGCCCCGTGCTCGCGGTCGCGGGCGTTCCCGACGAACGCAAGGGAGAGCGGCTCGTCGTCCTCTTCACCAAGGAGTGCGGCACGGCGGAGGAACTCGCGGCGGCAATCGAGCGGTCGGACCTTCCGAACCTCTGGAAACCCGCTCCCGCCTGCCTTTACGAGGTCGAGTCGGTCCCGATTCTCGCCAACGGGAAAATGGATCTCGCCGGCGTGAAGGCCATCGCCAGGGAAAAGTCCGGCGTGTAACGCCCGGCTTCCGTTTCCCCTGCGTACGGGAATCCCCGGGCCGCTTCCTACTCGTCGCCCGACACCGGGCGGCGCGCGGCCTTCTTCTCCCCCTGGCGGCGCTTGTCCTCGAGCATCTTCGCCTTCTGGCGGCGGCTTCTCCGCCGTTTCTGGCGGCGGATTTTCTCCGCCTCCTGCTGCCGGCGGCTCCGCTCGCCCTCTTTCCGCTCGGCGATCCGCTCGCAAAGCTCCCACCTCGCATAATAGCGGTTCAGGGAGAGCGAACGCGTCCGCTGGCATTTGATGTCGATGCCCTCCCCCTCGAATTCGTAGTGAAGGCAGACGCATGAGGCGGTCTTGTTGATTTTCTGTCCGCCCGGACCTCCGCCCTGCACGAATTTCTCGGAGATTTCCCCCTCGCCGATTCCCAGCTCCGCCATCCGGGCGGCAAGTTTCTCCTGCTTCGTGTACGCGGCGGGTTTCGCCGCCTCCGGAGACTCCTTGGATGAAGCCGACGGGACCGCGGACGGTTTTCCTTTGCTCTCTTCCTCGCTCATGGGACTTCCCCCGGCCGGAATTCGCGGCGGGCGGCGCGCCGCCCGCTCCGGACCTACACCCCGACGAAATCCCCGTCGGAACGGGTCTCGCCGACACGGCGGACCTTCTTATAGCCGCCGAACTCGAGCAGACGGCTCTCCAGCCGCGCGTTGTAGAACGGGAACTCGCGCTTCACCCGGATGCCCATGCACTCCGCGAGCTCCGGGCTCGCGGTGAACACGAATCCGTCATACGACTCCGCGTTCGCCGCGAGATACTCTCCGACGGACGCGTAGGTCGGGCGGAGCTTCACGCCGTCGCCCAACCGGGTTCCATACGGAGGATTCATCACAATCACGCCGCGGGAAGCGGGCGGGACGTCCGCTTCCATGGAAGCGCCGCCGTCTTCGGATGCCGGGCTCCGCGCGGGCGCCGCCGGCACAGGACTCGCCGAGACGTCGCAGATGTCGAACGTGATGTTCTCCGCGACGCCCGCCGCTTTCGCGTTGGCCTTCGCCGCGGCGAGGGCGCCGCCGTCGATGTCGCTCGCGACAATCGTGATGCCGGAGATATCCCGCATCGAGGCGGCGGCTTTCTGGACCATCGCGCGCCACAACGAGGAATCGTACCCGACAATATCCATGAAGGAGAACCGGTCCCGGGTCAGTCCGGGGGCGCGGTTCTTCGCGATCCAGGCCGCCTCGATGGCGAGCGTGCCGCCGCCGCACATGGGATTGAGGAAATTCGTGTCGCCTTTCCATCCGGTCGCCATCACGACAGCCGCGGCGAGCGTCTCGCGCATCGGGGCCGGCACTTTCGCGACGCGGTAGCCGCGCTTCGAAAGCGCCGGACCGGTCGTGTTCAGATAGAGCGCGGCCTTGTTCCCGATCCAATGGAGGAAAAGCGCCGCCCCCTCGTCGCCCTTCCCGGAGTCGGGACGACGCCCGAACTTCGCGCGCATCCTGTCCGCCACGGCGTCTTTCAGCTTCATGGCCGCGAAGAAGTCGTTGCGGATCGTCGGCGTGTCGACGGATACGTCGATGGAGAAAAATCCGTCCGGATCCAGATAGTCCTCCCACGGAATCTGGGTGGATTCATAGTACAGCTCGTCGGGATCGTCCGAACGGAACCCGGCGACCTGCCAGAAGACCTTATGTCCCGTCCGGACCCAGAGGTTGAGACGCATGCAGTCTTCGAGCGAGCCCTCCGTCTCCACGGCGGTCTCGCCCTGCCCGCGGACCGGAAGGCCGAGCGCCTCGATTTCCCGCGCGAGATAGGGAGAACAGCCGCTCGCGCAGGAGACCACGATACGGCTCAAATCATCGACAAATGAAGCCATGGCGACTCGACGACGGCGTTAGAACTGATGCAGATACAGGAGTACCCACGGATGGATGGGGTTGCCCGAGCTGTCGACGACGGCTTTTCCTTCCTTATCGCGCATCGGCTCCGGATCGCGCCAGATTTCCGCGACGGCGGACACGCTCGCGAGCGAGGTGCCGTGAGAGGCGTCGCTATAGCCGAACTTCGGCGTGAAGGCGTCCGCCTTGACGAGAATCGTGAAGAACTGCTGACGGGTCGTCAGCATCTCGGAGGTGTTCCGGATGATTCCCTCGCGCTCGAAGTCCGTGGGGGCCTTCGTCTCGAGCGACTCCGTGTCGTAGGTCCCGCCGAGGAACAGACTGTCCCACGAGGCTTCGCTGTACGTTCCCTCGACACACCGTCCGAGGACGGAGATATCCTTCACGACGCCGTCGTAGTTGTCCCCGCCCTTCGGGAAGTCGTCGTCGTCATGGGACTTGATGTTCCGCGCGAACGCCTTGGCGAGCAGCTCGGCGTCCTTCCAGGACAGACGCGCGGTATTGTTCGTATCCCATTCCTGATAGGGGCATCCCGCGAGCGCGGCGGCAAGAATTCCGTAGTTGAGCCCGTCGGTGTCGGGGTCGTCGTCCGGACCGAACTTCAGCCGGCTTCCCTCGACCGGCCACGCGACGGTGTTCGGCGGATTGAGGTTCAGCTTCTGGAAATTGTTCGTGCTTCCCACGAAGTAGTCCAGAACCTTCTGGCGGGGCACGCGCTCTCCGTCCTTTCCGAAACCGTCCAAGAGCGCGATGGTGCGGAGCGTGCCGATCGGAAGGAATCCGAGCTCGCCCGCCCGGGTGAACGGCCCCTCGATGTAGTGGCTGAAGCCGGCCTTGTACGCGTCCCGGGAGGTCATCTTGGTCGCCTCGTCCTTCCGGGCCCACATCTCGTCGGAGATCATGTACTGTCCGGACAGCGCCCCGTTCAATTTCTTATAGTACTTCCGGGGCTCCATCAGCGCGGCGTGCATGACGGGGTTCAGACCGTCGTTCCAATCCTCCGGAATCCATCCGTCGAGCTCGGAAAAATCACCGCCGGGATACTCCGCGCTGCCGTCGTCGCTGTCGCTGACCCACGCGTCGGCGAAATAGGCGAACCTCGGATCGACCGCGAAGACGCTCCGAAGAACCAGCACGTCCTTCCCGTTCTCGGTATCCGACAGGGAATAGTCGAACTCGTCGAGCGCCTCCCGGACATTGACGTCGATCGAGACATGGAACATCGGATACGGAGACGCGGGACTCGGAGCCCATTGGACAACGCCTTTCGGGGAGTTGACATGCCCGTGGACCTCCATCTCGACCGTGAGGTTCTCGGGCGGCTCCTCGGACGCGGGCATCGTGAACTCGAACGTCATGAAGTCCTTGAACCGGTGCTTCGGCCCCTCGTCGCTGTCGTCCGAACGGCGGTAGGTGCCCCGTCCCGAACCGCCGGCCCGCTGCTTCACCAGATGTTTTCCGGTCACGATGTACTCGTCTTCGTATCTCGCGCGGACTCCCTTGGGAAGGCCGGAGACTTCGATTCCCTCCGCCATCCACTCCCAGTCGAACTCCACACCGTCCACATTCTTGGGGATCAAGTCCCCGAGGAACACCGTGGACTGTTTGTAGAGACTGAACGCGACCGTAAACTTGTTCGAGAGGGCCTCCGTGCCCTCCCCGCCGTCTTTGCCGTAGATCGGGGACTTCTTGACATACGGCTTGTCGAGCTGGCCCGCCACGACGATGAACGTGTCGAGCATCGGAACCGGCTCCGTGCAGGGAAGCTCGGACCATCTCACGCTGTTGAGCCCCAGTTTGGACAGATGCTCGTCCTTCTCGCTCTCGGCGCTGTCGAAATCGTCCTGGTGGGGCGAGCCGGTTCCGGTATAGCCCGGAACATAGTCGTCGTCGATCGCGTCGAAAAGAACGCGCGTGGCGAGCGCGCCCCAGGAAATTCCGGTATTTCCCTGGCCGGGGAAGTACTTCGCCGCGATCGCTTTGACGTCGACCGTCTTCTCGAACGCGCCGTCGAACGCGGACTGGATCTCGCGCGCGTCCTTCGCGGAGATTTTCGCGGGATCGATGTCGTTCAGGGCGATTTTCGGAAGGCAGATGGAGTTCCCGTTCGAGTCTTCTCCCGACGAAGGGCGGAGATCCGGCATCGAGAAACTGTACGGATAGAAGAAGTTCGTCGTGAAGACCGGGCTCTCGGCGCCGAAGTACTTGTTGCTGATGACGGCGCCGCCGTCCCGCTTGCGTCCGGTCTGGCAGAGGAAGTCGCCCATGTTCGGATAGTGTCCGTCCTTGTCGCGGGCGTTCTTGAAATTCTCCCACGCGGTGCTCGGCGTCCGACGGGTCCAGCGGACCGCGGAAAGGCTCCCGTCCGCCGAGTCCGAGACGAACTCGGAGGTGAACGGCGCGATGCCGCCCCACTCATGCTTGGAATCGCCCCACGCGGGCTGGATCTCCGCGGCGGAGACGCCGGACCAGCGGTTGGAGAGGCCGACCGTGCTCGGGTTGAGATAGCCGGTGCTGTTCAGGACGACGTAGGCGTAGCGGCCGACCGGCGGATCGTTCTCCGTGGGGTTCTGGTCGCTGCGGGAGACGCGGGTCGCGCCGTAGATCGGAGACCAGACCGGCTCCGCGCCGCGCGCCGCCGCGGCCAGCTGGTCCGGGGCGACATGGAGCGAGAGGTCGTGGGAGAGGATGTTCACCACGTCGTCGCTGTTCTCGTCGTCCGAGCAGAGGACCACCATGTCGCCGACGACGGGATTCTCGCCCAGCGCGGCGTCGAGCTCGGAAACGGCCCGGTCGAGCGCGGTATCGAGAATCTGGCGGGCGATGACCGCGTGACGCTCGTTGGACGCGCCGCTGCGCTCCGTCCGCATCGTCACGGAGAAGGCGACGCCCATCAAGAGCAGGACGGACAGCAGCCCGAGGACGATGACCAGCGCCGAACCGCGGCGGGGATGTTCATTCATTTTCATAAAACTCCAAAGGGAATGTTCCGGGATTTCTGGACGATTCTCGGAGGGAGCGCCCGTTGCGTGGCACTCGGTCCCTCCTACTTTTTCGTACCGGAAGAACTGTTCTTGATGAAATCATACCTCGCGCTCATCGGGAGCGTGACCGAGGAATTGAACGTCTGGCTGCGTTCGATGGTCGTCTCGCTGTCGAACGAGACAAGGTAGGGTTTGCCCCACGGGTCGAGATAGGGGCCGCCCTCCTCGAAGCGCCCGACGTCGAACTCGAAGAACGAGATCTTGGCGTCGTTGTCGCCCGTAAGGTTCTTGTAGATCGAGCCCTCCTGGGTGATTTCCAGGTCCCGTCCCTCGCCGGGCCACTCGCCGAACGCGATGTAGTAGGCCTTGCAGGCGTTCGAGAGCTCGCGGATCTCCGCCTGTGCCTGCGCGCTGTAGGCCTGGCGACGGGCGGCGAACGACGCGGTCCCGATCATGCCCGCGAGAATGCCGATGATGGCGACCACCGTCAGCAGCTCAATCAAAGAAAAGCCACGTTTGGACATAGGATTCGAGAGGTTAGTGTGTCTAAGAAATGGAAAAACAAGGGGCGCGGCGCCGGACTACTTCGTCACGATGTCGTCTTTGGTATTGGCTTTCCGGTCCGGTCCGGTGCTCCGGACCTCGAGCCCCGAGAAGCTTTCCTTGTTGGTCAGCTCCGCCGTGATGGTCACATACCGGGGGAAGGTGGAGGAACTCCCTTCGGACGAGGAGAAAGAGACGGAAACGGACGGAGAGCTCTTTCCGTAGGAGGGGTCGTCGCTCCCGACGGGCTCGAGCAGGGTCGTCGTCTCCGCGGAGCCGGAGGTCGTCCACGACTTGTCGCCGTTCGCGTGCAGGCGCCAGGCTTTCCGTTCCACTCTCGTTCCGCCGGAGTAGCGGACTTTCATGATCGCGCGCTCCTCTTTCTCGCTGTCCCCCTTGTTCTGCTCGGGGGGAACCAGCGCGATGAACTCGAGGTCGCTTCCGCTGAACGTCTGATTGAGGCCGAACTCCCGGGCGTCGACCGCGGAGCGGAGGTCGCGCTCGAGGGCGCCGATGACGGAGCGCACCATCATGCTTCCCTCGGCGCTGTGGATGCCGCTGTTCCAGGACATCGAGCTCTGGCGGAACACGAAACCGACCATTCCGACGATGATGACCAGCAGCGCGGTCGCCACCAGGACTTCGATCAGCGAGAAGCCGGACCGTTTGCCCAAAAATTCACGTTTCATCAAACTCTCCAATAAAATCAAGAGAACAGTGCCAAAGAACCGCGCCCCGGGGAAGCCGCCCGTTCCGAAGGCGGCCGCCGCCCCGGACTATTTGTCGAACGGCGTCGCGTGGAACCGGAAGTCGCGGTGATAGACGGGGTTGTCGTAGTACCACGAACCGTCGGCGGAGTCGTTCACGACGAGGGAGACGCGCCAAACAAGGGGATCCCGTTTCCAGTAATACTCGTCATACCGGTCCTGATACTTGTCGAAACGGTTTTGTCCGCTCTGGTCCTTGATGCCCGAGTCGCTCGAGATCCGGAGCAGGAACTCCGCGTTCACCGTGCTTCCGCCCGCGTCGGTCGAGGTCGAGAAATAGTTCTGCGCCGTGCCGTGATAGAACGCCATCCGCATGCTGGAGTTGTTGAGCGTCTTCTTGAAGTCGCCGTTGTCGCATTCCCAGTCATCGCGGACGTCCTTGTCGCCGGTCCAGTTGCCGCTGTCCGCGGAGAACCCGGAAATGTTGTCCAACTCGTCCTTCGCGGCCTTCCAGAACTTGTCGATGTCCTCCCACTCGGCCTTCTCGCACTCCGAGACGCCGGCCTCGAACAGCGTGAAGAAATCGTTCGCGAACAGGGACTGCCGCGTGTCGCTCATCGCGGACGTGCTCATCCGGAGCCCGGCGGGAAACAGGGAAAACAGCTGCAGCAGCCCTCCCGCGACCACCAGAATCGCAAGATTCACCTCGATCAGCGAGAAACCCGCCTTCATTTTCATTCGCATGCTCATAAACTCTCCGTCGGACAAAGCCTGTCGCAACTCCTCGGACCCGCGGGACCTTCCAGCCCCGCCGGCCCCTCGGACCTCTTACTTGCAGGTCACCTTTCCGTTCTTGATGGTCACCTTCTTCTGATGCGCCGGATCGTTCCGGAGAACGGCTTCGGCGACGATGAGGGAATCGCATCCGCCCGAGGCTCCGGTCGGCTCGAAATAAATGCTCTCGCCGACGCCCGTCGTGAAAATGTATCCCTTGGGAAGCGCGCGGATCGGGAAAAGCGCGATGCCGTAGTCGTGGCCCTTCTTGAAGAACTTGCCGTCCGGCTTGCCGCCCGAGACATCGCGGCAGAACAGGTTCCACCCGAGATTATCGTCTTTCTTGACGCCGGAAAGGTAGAGATACTTGAAGTCCAGGTCGCTGTCCACCACGTCCTCGTGCAGGTCGAACAGCAGGAGCTCGCGGGAGGCGTTGAAACTCGATGTGGAAGTCCCGTTTTTCAGGAGGTCCTCCAGGCTCTCGTCCGTGCTGCTCCGGAAGCTTCCGAGATCCGTGTAGGCGTCGTTGAACATGTAGGTGTCTTGCGTCGCCGTCTGGCTGGAGGATCCGGCGTAATGCTCCAGCTTGGCGGAGGAGACCGTGCCGATTTTCCGGCAGAGGACGTACTGCGTCTCGTCCAGGATGTAGACATAGACGCGGACGCCGTTCATGCAGGCGTGCTGACGGGCGAGCATCAGCGCGTCGCGGACGCCGCGGACACCGGCCCCCTGCGCGATGGCGCGGGACATGCCCGTGTATCCGCCGATGACCACCAGGCTCAGCGCGATGATGATGGCCATCACCGCGATAAGCTCGATCATTGTAAAACCATGACGCTTCATACGGAAAAGCAAGGTTGCTGTGTTGCGTATTGACTGGAATGCAGAATCGCGGAGACCGCAAAACTCAGTGATCGACCGACACGGTCTTCAGTTTCAGGTCGAAGGTGACTTTGAACGGTTTTCCTTCGGGATCGACGAGCGACTCCCTGTACGCGGAGTTCCCAGAGACTCTCTTGATTGGAACGATGTGCTTCGACCCCGAGTCATACGCGCGGAGCTGGTTCTCGTCGAGGTACTCCTTGTGGAAAGGATTCGCGTTGTTCTGCGGATGGAGGCGGTCGAAGACAAGGTGGTTGTCTTCCTTATACGTGTGCTTGTACAGGGAATCGCCCCAGTTGTCCTTTTTCTTGTCGATCGGGAACTTCCCGTAGTCGTGCCAATATGTCATGATCGCGCTCTCGAGGAGCGCGCATTCCGCGGACGCGCGGTTTTTGCGGGCGTTCCGGATGGAATGGCGCACGGCGCCGGAGATGAGGCCGATCAGGAGGGCCATGACGGCCACGACGATCAGCAGTTCGATGAGAGTAAACCCGTTGCGCTTCATAGGAATCTGTCTTGAAAATTTTCCGGGAAAACGGTGACGGCGGAGCCGCCTACCAAGAACCGATGGCTTTATCCTTCTTCGTCTCTCCGAGCGTCCAGGCGATGACGCTCTTCTTGATTTCGGGAACCCCGAGAATCGGAGCGTCCGTGGGCTCGGTCAACGCGCCGTCGTATCCGGTGTCGAGCTTGACCCAGACACGGTAGTCGGGATGGCCGCTCTCGGAGCCTTTCGCCGCGGAACGGGCCGCGGAGAAGCCTTCCGTCTTCATCATCCGGGCGAGGTCGCGGATGCCCCACGAGTTCACGATGCCCACGCACCACTGGAGCTCGTCGCGCTCCATGTACGCGTCGCGCGTCGCGACGTCGAACGACTTTCCGCTCTTCGTGATCTTCAGGCCCTTCGGACGGCGGCCCTCCTTGATCGCGGAGGAGAACTGCTTCGAGAGCGCGTCGGACCAGTCCGCCGCGGTTCCGGGGAACTTGCTCGGCTTCGCGCACCGCCAGTTCAGCATGCAGCACTGCTGGGGCCCCATCGGGAACTGCATGTCCCCGCTTCCGTCCACGGAGGAGTCGTCGATCAGCGAGCGCTCCGGGAACGAGCGGAAGTCGTTGAAATGAATCTGCCAGGCGGTCTGGACCTGAACGACCAGCTCGCGGGTCTTCGTCGTCCACGCCTTTTTCTTGACCGCTCCGAGCGCGGGGAACATCAACCCGGCGAGAAGACCGATGATCGCCATGACCACCAGAAGCTCCACCAGCGTAAAACCAGATTTTCTCAAAGACATCTCAAACGACCGTTGATGAGGTTGCTGTGTTGCGGGACGACAGCGGAAGGCTAGTTCTCCACGCCGGCGACGATGTCGTCGGCCGTCCCGTCCTTGCCGTCGGGACCGTCCGACCAGATCCGGTAGCTGTCGTACGGGGGATCGGACTTGTAGTGGAGATCGTGATACCACGGATCCTGGACCGACCAGTACCGGTTGGTGTACATGGTGTTCCCGTACGCGTGCTCGGACCACCATTCGTACTTGATGGGGTTGATATACGGAGCGATCTTGTTGCAGGCGCGGAGGTCGCGCGAAGAATCCTTGCGCTTGACCTTCGTGGACATGCTGCGGCCGGTGTCGTCGTCCTTGCCGTCGTGGTTCGAGTCCTTCATCTTGCCGGGATCGAAGGCGTGCGAGCTCCCGGAGGAGTTCTGGCAATACCAGATGTGGGCGTCCTTCAGGCCGTTTCCGTCGTCGAACAACTTCTCATGGGCATGCTCCGCGTTCCCCTCGACGCGGGGGATGAGATAGGACACCAGACCGAACGTGAACACCTCGGACTGGTCGCGGCTCAAGCCGCTCAGCGTGCCCGCGAGCGACGCCGCGTTGGGGTTCCACTGCTCGGGGGGCTTCGGGAACTCGTAGCGCATCGGCTGCACCCCGTTCCGGTTGAGCGCGACCGGCGGATACTTGCCGTATTCGGCGCGGAACTCCTCCAGCGCGTTGGCGAGCATCTCGAGCTGACGGCGCGTCTTGGCGATGTCGGAACTGGCGCCGCCGGCGCCCATCAGTTTGAAGACCATGCCCGCGAGAATCGCGATGATGACCACCACGATGAGCATCTCGATCAAGGTAAACCCGTTGCGTTTCATTGTGACCTCCTGCTGTTGAGGATTCCTGAGCCTCTCCGCCGCGGAGTGCCCGGCCCGTCCGAAGGACCGGACGGACACCGCGCGGCAGGACCTCCGCTAGCCTCCCTGCTGCGAGAGCGAGGAGATGATGGACGTGAGCGGCTGGAACATGGCGATGACGATGGTGCCGACGATCAAGGCGAGCACGATGATCATGATCGGCTCGATGATGGAGGTCATGGCGTCGACCGCGTTGTCGACCTCCTCGTCGTAGGTCGCCGCGATACGGGTCAGCATGTCCGGAAGCGCGCCGGTCTCCTCGCCGACGTCGACCATGCTCACCACCATGCCCGGGAACACGCCGCTCGCCTCCATCGGGGCGGTCATGCTCTCGCCTTCCCTGACGTTCTCGTGAATGTCCTGATAGGCCTTCGCGACGACCGCGTTGCCGGAGGTGTCGCGCACGATGTTGAGCGCCTGAAGGACGGGGACGCCGGAGGCCATCAGCGTGCCGAGCGTGCGGGTCGAGCGGGCGATGGCGGTCTTCCGGGTAAGGTCGCCGAACACCGGCATGTGGAGCTTCATCCAGTCCAGCGCGTAGCGGCCGCCCTTCGTCTTCCCCCAGAAGTGGATGACGAGCCAGATGCAGAAGACGCCGCCGAGGAAAATCGGGGCCTGCGTCGTGAAGTTCTTCGAGACGTTGATGACGAACTGCGTCAGGGGAGGCATTCCCTTGCCGCCCATGAGGTCCGCGAAAATCTGCTCGAACTTCGGGATGACCGTCGTCATGAGGAAGCCCGTGATGCCGAGCGCGGCGCACAGAACGACGATCGGGTACGTCATGGCGCTCTTCACCTTGTTCTTGATCCGCTCGGCCTTCTCGAGGAACTCCGCGAGACGGTTGAGGACCTGCTCGAGCACGCCGCCGGCCTCGCCGGCCTTCGCCATGTTGACGTACAGGTGGTCGAACACTTTCGGATGCTGGGAAAGCGCCTCGGAGAAGTTGCTGCCGCCCTCGACGGACTCCGTCATCGAGCCGAGGATGTCCTTCAGGGTCTGGTTCTTCGTCTGCTTCTGCAGAATGCGGAGACCGCGGACCAGCGGAAGACCCGAGTCCACCAGCGTCGCCAGCTGACGGGTGAGGATCGTGAGGTCCTTCGTCTTCACCTTCGGCTGAAGGAACTTCGGAAGCTTGATGTTGATGTCTTTGCTCATTCCGGAACCGCCGCCGGACTTCGCCGGGCCGATTTTCGTGACAAACAGGCCCTGGCCGCGCAAAATCTCCTGCGCCTGGGCCTGGCTGTTGGCCTCCATCGTGCCCTTGCGCTCTGTGCCTTTGGCGTCCTTCGCGACAAATGCGAACTTCTGCATAATGGTCTTTCCCTCCGGAAATGTCTTGCGGTTTTCAAGTCGTTCCGGGCGGACGCACCTGTCCGCGCCGGGATTCGGGGCGGCATTCCGGATAC
>JAZUKQ010000330.1:0-3081 GCA_045643325.1 Kiritimatiellia bacterium
GGCGCCGTCGATCTGCGCGGCCCCGACGCCCCCGGCGCCGACCCCGAGGGAGTCCGTCCCTACGCCCGCTGGGGCGCGTTCAACGGTTCGCGTCTGGACCTCGGCCCCGAGTTCTCGAACGGCGTCCTTCACGACGCCTCCCTCACGCTGCCCGCCCCCGCCGGCCTGCCGAAGGACCGTCCGTCCATCCTCCGCGTCCGCTGCGCCAAGGCCAAGTCCACGCCCGCCCGTCTGCGCGTCGCCGCGCAGGACGGCACCTGCCTCTGGGACGAGGAGTTCGTCCTGCGCGATGCCGGAAACCGCTACGCCGACGCTCCTCTGGAAGTGACGCGCCTTGTCTTCGTTCCCGCCGGCAGCGGCGATCTCGCGCTCTCGTGCCCCGGCGACGCCACGCTCACCCTCGACGCCGTCCAGTGGGAACCCTACGACCCCGCGACCGCGCCGCAGTACGAACTCGGTCTCCACACGAGCGTCTCCCTCGCCTACGACGGCAAAAAGCACGGTCTCACGCCGGAGATCTGCAAGGACTGGTCGCTCCTTCGCTGCACCACGCGCACCTGGTGGGTCGGCGAGCCCGGCGCCGAGGACCGGTGGACCCGCTACGACAACCATGTCGAGCGCTACCTCGCGCTCCACCCGGGCTGCCAGTTCATCCTCGAGGGCACGCCCGAGTGGGCGGCGATTTCGCCGGACCGCTGGGCGCGCGGCGGCAAGAAGCCGCACATGGCCGCGCCGGATCCCGAAAAATTCGATCCGCTGACCGAGCGCATCGTCGGCAAGTACGCCGACCGCGTGAAGGACTGGGAAATCGGCAACGAGACCACGGTCTGGGGCTTCTGGAACGGCACCGCCGGGGAGTACGCCGAGCACTTCAAGCGCAGCGGCGCCATCGTCCGGCGCCTCGACCCCGACGCCCGTGTCATCGTCGCCGGCATGGCGGGCGTCACGCGCGGCTCGGTCGACCCCTTCATCCTCGCGATGTCCCGCGCCCAGGCGCTCACGCCCGGGCGAGCCGACCTCTTCGGCGTGCACTGCTACGCCCCCAACGGCATGTGGGACATGCCCTACGGTCTCGCCCAGGGCCACCTCTACGCGCTCGGGGAAGCCATCGAGATCTTCGCCAACGAGCAGGGCAACGTCATCCAGGGCTCCGGCGAGGCCGGCATGCAGGGCGCGGGTCTCGAGGCCCAGGCCCGCAACAACGACCGCGGCACGGCGCGCCTCTTCGCCTCCGGTCTCACCAAACTCGTGAACTTCCAGTCCGACAGCGGGCTTGGCGGCAGTTCCTATGGAGTCCTGGACGAAAAGGGCAATCCGCGTCCCGCCTACGCCTCGTTTCAGGACTATCTGCGCCTGGCGCGGGACGGCGGCCGCCGCCTCCCGGTCGCGCTCGCCCCGGCGGAAGGCGACGCCCCGCTCCACGGCGTCTACGCCGCCGCCGCGCGCCATGCGGACGGCTCCGTCACCCTCGTCCTCAATCCCGCCGATGTCGAGGCCTTCCAGCCGCCTCCGCCCCCGCCAGGCGACATCATCGCCAAGGCCGGCCGCGGCAAGTGGGTGAACTTCTTCGGTGCGGTCGAGTGGACCGACACCTCGGCCACGGTGACGTCCGAGTTCGCGAGCGGCCCGAAGGACAAGGCGGGCTTCTTCCGGAAGATGGTCCTCGACCCCGCGCGGACGCCCGACATCGAAGTCTCCGTGCCGACGGCGGAAGGCGCGTGGCAGCTCATGGTCAAGGGCGGCGGCAAGACCGCCGATGTCTTCCCGATGGACACGAAGACGGGCGTCTTCCGCGCGAACTTCGGAAAGATGCTCGGGCTGGAAGGTCCGCAGGAGCTGGAAATCTCCTTCCGGGTGAAGGGGAAAGTCACGTTCGACGGCGTTCGCTTTCCGGTGCCCGACGCCTCCGCGCTTCCGCCGCCGGAGCCCGTCCGCGTGACCGTCTCGGTCCCGGTGGACGGCGGCGGCTGGACGCTGGAGGCGCCGGAAGACGCGAAGGCCGCGCTGTCCGTCGCGAAAGGTCTCGCCACGCTCTCCGCCGACCTCGCGAAACGCACGGTTCTCCGGTTGAAGCCGGGAAAATAACCCAGCAGGAAGAACTTGCCTGCGACGTCGCCTTCCCGGCGCCGGATTCAATCTGGCGTGGCGTGTTTCCCGTCGCTACAGAAAGGGATTCAGCAGGGTCTGGAATCCCGCATCGGCGAAATCTTTGACATTGCGGGTGGCAAAGGTGTCTACCCCATAGTGGAGAAGTGTCCCGGCGAGGCGCAGATCGAAAATCCGGCGATAGGCGAAGGGCGATGTCCCGGCGTGTTTCCAGACCGTTTGCATGACAAACGCTGATTCGGGGACGTCCACAATCCGCCAAAACGGATTGGAGCGGAGGGTCTGGATGACAGCTCCCGCCTCTTCTGGAAGAAGGGGATGGCGGTGGAGTGCCGGATTCCGGAGCAGGCAGTAGAGTTCCATCAAAACCTGTTCGCAGAGGATGAACTCGCGGGATTCCATCCAAGGTTCCAGAAACGAAAGCGCCTTTCCATGCCGTTCGCTCCCGTCGTCGTAAAGCGCGGCGTATAGGACATTGGTATCGCAGGAGATCATCGGCGATCCTTCTTTGTCGCGGGAGACTCTGCCACATGGTTCGGTTCCAGGTCTTGGCGGACATACAGGGCCTCGCGCCACCCTTCGTCTTCAAAGGGGTCGGCGACGGTACCCAGAGGACGAATGGACGGAGGTGTCCAGACCTTGCGGGGAATCGAGTGGTCGGCGGCAGGGGCGGTTGTCCGCATGAGCATCTCCAGTCCTCGGCGGATGAGTTCCGCGAGACTGATTTCTTGGTATTCGGAAAACTCTTTCGCCTGTTTGTACAGGGCGTCCGGGAGTAGAATCTGTGTACGTGTCATAGTAGTGTATAAAATACATCGGCGTATGATATGTGTCAATACACACTTATCCCGCTTTTTGAGAGACGAGATGAAGATTGTTGTTGTGCGGCAAGCCTTTCGTGACGGTTAGAACGACGCAGGACTTTTTCCACACACCGGAAAAACGTGAAAACGACCTGTTCCATGCGGGAAACGA
>JAZUKQ010000331.1:0-4390 GCA_045643325.1 Kiritimatiellia bacterium
TTATTCTTTATTCGCAACGTTCTCATAGCTGACTGTCTTTCTCGGGTGTTTTGAACCCGGATGGTGCCTTACGGCGCCGCAAAGGATAGCATATCCGAAACGAGTGTTCAAGCATAAAAAGGGTCTGACCCCTTTCGCAACCCCTTTCGCAACGTTCTCATAGCTAACTGCCTTTCTAGGGCGTTTTGAACCCGGATGGTGCCTTACGGCGCCGCAAAGGATAGCATAGTCGAAACGAGTGTTCAAGTATAAAAAGGGTCTGACCCTTTTTAATCCAAGGACGACAACTTCTGGTTCATCTGCCAGGGCAACGAGCCCAACGAGCGCCCCGAAAAGGCGCAGGAAAAGGTCGAGGCCTACGAGCAGGTCTACAAGGCCGCCCACGCCGCCCGGCCCGACATCGTCGTCGTCGGCACGTCCGTCCCCGCGCTCGACTGCTTCTTCGAGAAGGGCTTCGGAAAGTGGTGCGATGTGTACGACTACCACGTCTACGAAACCTACGAGGGCGTGCGCCAGGGCGTCCGCAACTACCGCGCCCTCGGTAGGAAGTACGGCTGCGAGAAGCCCGTCTGGTGCACCGAGCTCGGCCTCAACTCGCAGGGGCAGACCCGCTATGCCGTCGCCAAGGAGCTCGTGAAGAAGATCACCGCCTTCTTCGCCGAGGGCGGCGCGAACGTCTCCTGGTTCACCATCCAGTACCCCGACACCGACGGCAAGGCCCGCGGCTCCGGCGGCAACGCGCACAACACGTTCGACTGCCAGTACAACCTCTTCAACCCGCGCCTCGACGCCATCATGTACTACAACATGATCAACGGCATCTGCGTGAAGAAGTTCTTCGACGAGGTCCAGTTCGAGGACGGCGTCCAGGAGTTCCTCTTCCGCGACGACAAGACCGGCGATTGCCTCTTCGTCGCATGGAAGGAGGGCGAGCGCGTCGACCGCGGCATCGCGCTCCCCGGCGCGACCGACCTCGTGCTCACGCGCGTTGACGGCTCGCACCAGCCACTCGCCGCCGACAAGGCCGGCACCGTCACGCTCGGCCTCTCGGGCGAGCCCGTCATGGTCTCGTTCAAGCAGGCCAAGGCGACGAAGCTCTCCCGCCAGCACGCCCCCGCCGCGCTCGCCGTCGACCCCGCGCAGCCCCTCGCCATCCTCAAGGGCAAGACGCGCACCTTCCGCGTGGCCGGCCCCGGCCTCAAGGCCTCCGAGCTTTCCGCCGAGCTTCCGCCCCGCTGGACCGCCGAGTTCCAGCAGGACGGCGCCGACGTCGTCTGCTCCGTCGCCGCACCGGCGGAGACCGACGCCCGCACCGGCCGCGTCATGGTCCAGCGCCGCGTCTCCGGCGCCGCGGCACCCTGCGGCGAAATCATCCTCGACCTCCCCATCATGAGCCCCGTCTCCGTCGAGACCTTCGCCCTCGGGCACGACGCCTCCGGCGAACCCGGCCTGCGCGTCGCCCTCACCAACAACGGCGCCGAGCCCAAGGAGATCAGCTGGGCCATCGAGCTCGTCGACTCCTGGAAAATCAAGGGCGGCACCTTCAACCTCCAGCAGCCCGGCTCGCTCGACGCCTACCTCAAGGGCGAGAACGAGGGCCACGCCACCCTCGCCCCCGGCGAAAAGCGCGACCTCGTCGCCCGCATCGCCGACTTCGCCCCGCAGACGATCTACCGCGTCCGCACCACCGTCGTCGACGACCTCGGCCTCCGTACCGTCTCCGAGCGCTACGCCGGCGGCTTCGCCTCCGCCGTCCGCGCCACCGGCCCCATCGCCATCGACGGAAAGGGCGACGAGCCCTTCTGGGTCTCCGCCCCCGCCGAGGACATCGGCCTCGACGCCTCCGAATCGTTCCGCTTCGGAAACGCCGCCGGCTGGAAGAACCGCGACGACCTCTCCGCCACCTGGAAGGCCGCGTGGGACGAAGAGAACCTCTACCTCCTCGTCGAAGTGGCCGACGACGTCTACCGCGTCCCGCTCTGCGACGGAATGCTTTGGAACCAGGACGGCATGCAGTTCCTCTTCGACCCCGCCCGCACGTCGAACGAGAAGAACGGCAAGTACGACTACTCGGCCGGCGTCGGCACGAAGGGCCCGCAGGCCTGGTGCCACCTCACGGCGCACAGCTCCGTGCTCGAGGGCGCCTCGCCGTGGAAAATCGCCGAGGAGAAGCTCGGCGGCGGGTCGCGCCGCTACGAGATCGCCATCCCGTGGACGTCGCTGGCGCCGTTCAAGCCCGCCGTCGGCGCCGACCTCGGCATGTCGATGATCCTCAACGAGGACGACGGCGAGGGCCGGATCGGGTTCACCGGCTGGTTCAGCGGCCCGCACTCCAAGGACCTCGACCACGTCGGCGACCTCGTGCTCGAGCCGTGAGAAGGAAAAGCCGTGTACTACGATTTGTCCAAGAAATACCCTGTCACGGACGAGGCGTTCGCGGAGAACGTCCGGCTCACCAACGGCGCGGACAACCAGGAGGACGACCTCCGCCGCGCCGAGGTGCTCGGACTGGGCGGGCGGAACATCCGCGTCGCCCCGGGAGCCGTCATCCGGATTCCGTACGGGCAGATCGGGAGCGACGTCTTCTTCGGGCTCTATTCCTACATCAACGGCGACGTGACCGTGGGCGACCATGTGCTCATCGGCCCCCACTGCACCGTCGCCGCCGGCAACCATAAGTTCGACCCCGCCACGGGATATTTCTCCGCGCGCACGTCGCCCGAGGCCGGCCGGATCGTGATCGGCGAGGGGACCTGGATCGCCAGCAACGTCACCGTCACCGCCGGCGTGAAAATCGGCCGGGCGAACCTCGTCTGCGCCGGCGCGGTCGTCACGCGCAGCACGCCCGACTACGCGATCATGGCCGGCATACCCGCGCGGCAGGCCGGGCGCATCGACCCCGCCACGGGAGAGTATCACTGGTTTAAATGAGCGCGTCCTGGCCCGATGTCCGTACTTCCGGCCACCAGGCGTTTCCGGAGCCGGAGGACGGCGCGGCCGTTTCCGTGACGCCGCCGCCGCTTGTCTGGGTCTGCCCGGAATGCGACCCGGAGGGGGCGGACACCTACCG
The DNA here is from genome assembly GCA_045643325.1 of Kiritimatiellia bacterium. Classification (GTDB taxonomy): domain Bacteria; phylum Verrucomicrobiota; class Kiritimatiellia; order RFP12; family JAZUKQ01; genus JAZUKQ01. The sequence goes on from JAZUKQ010000331.1 coordinate 3,071, forward strand.
CGTGGCCGTCGAGCGGCTTGCCGGCGGGATTCCGGCGTGGGAGGGCCGGGCGGCCGGGAACGTCGCGGTGCCCGGCGCCGTCCTGCCGCCGGGCGAGTACCGGTGGAACGTCTATTCCCCCAAGGGGCCGGAGCGCGGCTGGAAGCGCTTCACCGTGGCGGAGGACGCCGTCCGGTTTCTCCCGCCGACCGTCGACGAGGTGCTTGCGGGGCTTCCCGCGGAGCGCCCGCGCCATCTTTTTACGGAGGAGTTCGCCCGAGGTCTCCGGAGCGGAGGCTCCGCGCTCCGCCGCGCGGAGCTGGACACGCTCCGCCGGAACGTCGCGCGGGCGCGGTCCGACGGCCTTCCGGAGCCCCCCCGCTTCCACGAGGATCCGTCGGCGCTCCCGTACCGCGAGTATTTCGGACGCTTCCGCGGCTTCTGCGACCGAGACCTCGTGGCCTGCGCGCTGGGCGCGCGGCTGTTCGGGACGGAGACGGAGCGCGCGGAGTCCCTCGCGCTCGCGGTGCGGCTGTTCCGGACGCTCTGCGGCTGGGATCCCGGGGGGCCGTGCTCGCTCGACGACCGGTACGGCGACGAGGTCGGGCTCAGCTTCGCGCGGGTCTTTCCGGCCGTCTTCGACCTGCTGTATCCCGCGCTCGCGCCGGAGGAGAGGGCGCTGGGGGCGCGGGTCGTCGCCGCGCACGCCGCGCAGTGCGAGAGCCGGCTCGCGCGCGTCCGCTACATTCAGAACCCCGGCGAGTCCCACTCGGGGCGGATTCCGGCCTACATGGGAGAGGCGGCGCTGGTCCTCTGGGGGCTGCCGGAGGGCGAGTCGCCCGTCCCGCGGGAGACGCTCCGGCGCTGGCTCGGCAGGGCGCTGGAGATCTACGGCGGGCTGTTCCCGCATTTCGGAGGGGCGGACGGCGGCTGGGCCGAGGGGACGTTCTACTCGACCAGCTACACCAAGTGGTTCCTGCCGTTCTTCTCCGCCGTGGAGCGGGCGGTCCGGGACGCGCCGCGCCTGCGCGCCGCGGGGGCGGGGGGGAGTTTTCTGTGCCGTCCGTTCTACCGGAACTACGCGCGGTTCCTTCTGCACTTCGCGCTGCCGGACCACGAGATCCATCCGTTCTGCGACGGGTACTGGTGCACGCCGGAGTCGCCGGAGTGGCCGGGGTTTTTCGCGCAGAACCCGTTCCGCGTCTACGCCGCGCTCTCCGGGTTGCCCGAGGCGGCGGAGTGGGAGCGACGGCTCGCCGCGCCGGGGGCGGGGGAGGACGGCCGGGAGGGCGGCCTTTTCGAGCTGCACCTCTTGGACATCTTCCTGCCGGAGCCGCGGCT
>JAZUKQ010000332.1:0-23114 GCA_045643325.1 Kiritimatiellia bacterium
GCCGTTGGCGAGAAGACCGCGAGCAATGCGGTCATCCCCGTCCAGCTGTCGGGGTCCATCCAGTATTTCACCTACGCCGATTTCCAGCAGCCCAACGGCGTGGACCTGCTCGTCACCGATGCCGACGGCAATGCGCTTCCCTATGAAATCGACCTGTGGAACCCCCTCGGCACGACCACGGTGTGGGTGAAGGTCCCGACCATCGCCGCCGGCACGGCCCTGACCTTCTACTTCGGCGGCCCGGCCAACACCGACAACACCCCGACCGACGTCTGGAGCCGCTTCCTCGGCGTGTGGCACTTCAACGAGGAGAGCGTGAGCGGAACGGCCGCCAACGCCTACGACGCCTCCGGCCACAACCTCACCGGCATCGACACGCCCGCGACCACGAGCGTCGACGGCCTCTTCGGCCTGGCGCGCCAGCCGCGAGAAAGCAACTACAACAACCACGGCGTCGGTGGCGTCTTCCTCCCGGCCATGACGCTCAACAGCAGGTTCGCCATTTCGGGTTGCTTCAAGATTCTCAACCATGGAAATCCGGCCTTTTTTGCGAACAAGGTCTCCTTTGCGGATCCCGGATTCTACTACGGTTCCAGGTCAACCTGGAGCAGCTCCAAGTACGAACTTTTGGGCGATGCCCACACGGGCGGATGGAATTCCACCCTAACCGGTGTGGGGGACTATGGGTCTCTCGATTGGCATGCCTACTGCTTCGTGACGGACGAGGACACTTCCGGTAACAACTTCTGGCTCTACGTCGACGGTGCCAAGACCGGAACCGGGCCTAGCGGACACTCCTTCGTAACCGATACAGACTTGGGGATTGGTGTCGGCAATGTTCCCAGCGAAGGCGCGAAGGCCGACGCCGGCCCCGGTGAGTCCACTCGCTCGCTCTGCGGCTGGATGGACGAAATCCGCATCCAGTCCTTCGCGAACTTCGACGCCGACCGCGAGTATTTCGAGGGCGGGATGATGAAGAATCCCTCCCTTCTGGTCTACTCGTCCGTCGGCGGCGCCTCCTCCGCCACGGAAATGTCCGGCGGTTTCGCCGCCACCACGGCGACCACCGGCATCGCTCCCCTCATGGTGGAGTTCTCCGCCTCCATCCTCGACGCCATCGGCGACTGCACCTACTTCTGGGATTTCAACGGCGATGGCGTCTACGATGCGTCCAACACCACCGCGACCATCACCTACACCTATCCCGAGCGCAGCCTCAACACCGTCGTCCTGAAGGTCGTGGACGGCCTTTCACGCGAGTACATCGTCACAAACGAGGGCTACATCAACGTCCTGACCCCGATGGTCGTGGACTGCCTGGCGTCCCCCGAGAAGGCCCAGACGGGCGACGAAATCACGTACACCGCCATTGTCACGAACGTCCATGCGGGTGCCTGCACCTACGAATGGGACTTCGACGGCGACAACACGGTGGATGAGACGACGGTGGTGCCGACCGCCACGCACACCTTCTCCGAGCGCGGCAAGTACACCCTGATTCTCAAGGTGACGGATTCCGCCGGCGACGAGAAGTCCGTGACGAAGGCCGAGTTCGTCGAGGTCACTCCTCCGGGCGTCATCGAAGGCGAGCTCTATGTGGACCTCAACGCGCTTCTCAACGGCAACGGTTCCAAGGCCTCCCCTCTCAATTCGCTCTCCAACGCCATGCTCGTCGCCAACGATGGCGACAAGATCTTCGTCAAGGGCACCTGCGATTTCACCGGGTGGACCGAGACGTTCTCCTTCTACCGGTCGAACATCCTCGTCACCCAGTGGGGCGACACGAAGCCCGTCTTCCAGTCCGACGCCACGGAGAATTCCTGCGCGAATGCGCTCTTCTCGCTCGCCGCGGAAGGCGTCGTCCTTTCCAGCATCGACTTCCGCTTCACCCGCGAGACCATCAACAAGAACGTGAAGCCCCTCATCTCCGTCGACGCGAAGGGGTGCACCATCACCGACTGCGACTTCCGCTTCACGAACCCCCGCGTGAACTCCAACAGGACCTGCGGTAACGCCGGCATCATCCGCGTGGGCGACGCCGTCAAGACCTCCACGAACATCGACCTGACCGTCTCCCGGTGCACGTTCACCGACCTCGAGACGGAGATGGACGAGAACGCCGGCCTCATCTTCGTCATCGACGGCACCAAGATCATCCAGAACCGGTTCACCAACTGCTCCCGCATCCTGGGCAGGGTGTCCGACAACTGGGGCACGCCCCTCTATTTCACCTCCAACATCGTCGTCAACAGCACGACGAGCATGACCTCAAACCAGGAGGGCGCCCTGCTGCGCGGCGCCTGGGGCTACTACTGCCAGGGAAGCGGCAGCACGGTCCACCAGATCAACTACAACATCTTCGTCAACTACAACAACGACGGCGGATCGGTCATCCACATTCCGAGCAAGACCTTCCAGAAGGGCGCCTTCATCCACAACAACACCGTCTGCGGTTACCAGAGTTTCATCTCCGACGCCTACAACGGCAACGACTGGATCATCTACCTGTTCAACAACCTGTTCGAATCGTCCTCTTCCGGCGCCTTCTACGAGTGCTCGAACACGGCCCCCGGGGCCACGAAGGCCTCCTATGTCCGGAACAACGCCTGTGCGAACGCGCTCACCCATGGCGCCGCTGGAGCGGACTTCTCGAAGTACACCATCGAGGGCAACATCGAGAACGTCGGCAAGGTTCCGTTCCTCTCGATGAGTCCGAACTCGCCCAACTTCATGGGCGTCTCCAAAGGCACCTCCTCGTGGATTTACGGCGCTTGGACGAACAACGGCGCCTACCCCGACTACATCGGCGCCGTCGATCCGGCCTCGTTGCTGCTCTCCACGATAATCCTTCTCCGCTAGCCCCTCCCTGCCCGTCATGTCCGCATGACGGGCAATTTTGTCTTCCCCTCCGTCTCCGTTCCACTCTCCCGTAAAGATAGCCCGCCATGAAAACAAGACTCGCCCTTGTCAGTGCGCTTGTCAGCGCCATGCTCTGCCCGGCATTTGCCGTGACTCCGGCCGACTACGCAAAGAAATTCTCCGTCACGGTGGCTGACGCCGTCGGCGACAAGACCGCCACCGATGCGGTCATCCCGATCCGGATGTCGACGGACATCAACTTCTTCTCGTACGCGGACTTCCAGGAGGAAGACGGCGCGGACCTGCTTGTCACCGACGGGAACGGCACGGCGCTGTCGTACGAAATCGACATGTGGAACCCGGCCAGCACGACCACGGTGTGGGTGAAGGTCCCGGAAATCGCCGCCGGGACGTGTCTGACCGTCTACTACGGCGGCCCCCGCAACACGGACAACGTCTCGACCAACGTCTGGAGCAACTTCATGGGCGTGTGGCACTTCAACGAGGAGAGCGTCACGGACACGGTCGCCAACGCCTACGATGCCACCGGCAACGGCCTCACCGGCACCGACACGCCCAGGACCACCAGCGTCGCCGGTCTCTTCGGCCTGGCGCGCCAGCCGCGCGGAACGGACTACGGCAACAGCGGCGTCGGCGGCGTATTCCTTCCGCCGATGACGTTCAATGGCCGGTTCGCCATCTCGGCCTGGTACAAGTGCGATAACTGGAATGTCTGCCCGTGCCTGTTCACGACCAAGGAGCGGTATGACGACCCTGGCATCAACTGCCTTTTGAGAGGCCGCATCTCGCAGATTGAAGTCCTTGGCGACGGCAATAGTTCCTCCGGCTGGAATTCCGCGAACACCGGGGTCAAAAACTCCGGCACCTGGTACCGTTTCTGCGTTGTCTGCAATGGGTCCAGCGCCCCGTCGGTCTATACGGACGGTGTCTGGTCGGGCAATGGCAACAAAGGATTCCAGACCATGTCGGACTCCACCAACATGGTGCTCGCCGTCGGCAATGCCTCCGGAAGCGCCGCCCAAAACGACCAAGGCCCGGGATGCTTCTACAAGAGCAATTCGGAAACCGGCCCGGGCCGTTCGTGGGTGGGCCAGATCGACGAGTTCCGCGTCGCGGACTACTCTTGTTTCAACGTGGACCGTGAGTATTTCGAGGGCGCGCTGATGAAGACCCCGTCCCTTCTGGAGTATTCGCCCGCCGGCTCCACCACGGGCATCACGGTTGTTTTCGATGCCACGCCGGTGTCCGGCATCGCCCCCCTCGAAGTCCAGTTCACCGCCACCGTCCTGGATGCCGTCGGCGGCTGCACCTACCTCTGGGACTTCGACGGCGACGGCGTCTACGACGCGACCAACGCCTCCGGGACCGTCACCCACGTCTATCCCGAGCGCAGCCTCAATACCGTCGGCCTGAAGGTCATGGACAGTGATTCGCATGAGGCGGTCGTCACGAAGGAGGACCTCATCACCGTCCTGACCCCGTTGACCGTGGACTGCACCGTTCCCTCCTCCGAGGCGGTGACGGGCGTCGGCGTCACGTTCACCGCCGTGGTCGGCAACGCCCATGCCGGCGCCTGCTCCTATGCGTGGGACTTCGACGGCGACGGCACGGTGGATGCGACGACGACGGTTCCGACCGCCACCTACGCCTATCCCGCGCGCGGCACGTATTCGCTGACGCTCACGGTGACGGACTCCGCCGGAGACGTGAAGTCCGTGACGAAGACCGATTTCATCGAAGTGAGCATGCCGGGCGTTGTCGGCGGCAAGATTTATGTGGATTTTGACGCGGCCAATGACGGAATCGGCACGCAGGAGAATCCATTCAACGCTCTCTCCTCCGCGTTGTCCGTCGCCAATGCCGGCAACGCCATCTATGCCAAGGGAACGTGCGACATGAGCGGGTGGACCGAGACCTTCACCATCAACGTGATGAATCTCGTCATTACCCGGTGGGGCGATGCGAAACCTGTCATCCAGTCTTCGGCGACGACAAAGGTCTGCCCGAACGCGCTCTTCTCGCTCGCGGCCTCCGGCGTCGTCCTCTCCGACATCGACTTCCGCTTCACCCGCGAGTCCGTGGGCAACGCGCGTCCGTTCCTCTCCGTCGATGCGGTGGGATGCTCTGTCGCTCGCTGCGACTTCCGCTTCACGAACCCTTGCACGGACGACAACAAGACCTGCGGCTTTGCCGGCATCATCCGTGTCGGCGATGGCGTCAAGTCCTCCAAGAACGTCGATCTGACCGTGTCCCGGTGCTCGTTCACCGACATCGAGACTCACAGCAAGGGGTCTGCCGCCTTCGGAGATTGGAACTTCGGCATTCTTCAGGTCGCCGACGGCGTCAAGATGATCCAGAACCGGTTCACCCGCTGCTCCCGCATCCTCGGAAAGGTCTCCGACAACTGGGGTACACCGCTCCAATTCACCTCCAACATCGTCGTCAACAGCACGGCCACGGACGTGTCCGGCCCCGATTCGGGCGCGCTGCTCAACGGTGCTTGGACGTACTTCTGCCAGGGTGGAAAGGACTATGGGATCCACCACTTCAACTACAACATCTTCCTCAATCAGGACAACGATGGCGGCACCGTCGTCACGCTCTTTCAGAAGACCTTCCAGTATGGCGCGCTGTTCCACAACAACACCGTCAGCGGGTACAGCCGGTTTGTGTACGACGCCAACAGCAGCGTCGACATGAAGCCGGGCAATGACTGGTACGCCCTGTTCTACAACAACCTGTTCGACGGCTCGGAGGCCTTCTATGTGCACAAGTTCGAGACCCCGTCCGGCGGGAACAATCAGGGGACGACGGCGTTCACCAACAACGTCTGCTCCTGCAGCCTGTTCCTGCCTGAAGCCGGGGCCGGCGGCTACGACTACGGCCAGAAGTTCGGTCTCGGGGGAAACTACGAAAACGAGGGTCCGGTTCCCTTCATCACGCTGAACACGTTGTCGCCCAATTTCATGGGCGTCCTCCGGTCGCCGGAGTGGAGGTGGATCTCCAAGGGCGGTTGGAAGGGACAGATCACAAAATACTCTATTACCGGATTCGACAGAATCGACACCGCGTATATCGGGGCCATCGATCCCAAATCGCTCCGGCTGCCGTCGTGCCTGTTCTTCCGCTAGGGCGGGACTCCTCGGCTTTTCGCGAAATGTAGAGGCATCGCTCCCGCGTGGTCGGCGGGACGGGCGGCGGCGAGGGGCAACGCGGGAGTATCCGCCTTTTCCCCCTCGCCGAAGCCCTTGGTGGATGCTTCGCGCGGCGCCGGCGCGGAGCGGCAAAACATCTTCCGCCGGCTTCTGCGACAGCCCCCTCGAAGGCGGCCGGAACCGGGCCGCTGAATCCGCTCCGCGCGGGCGCGCTCGACGGCGAAGCCGGGGAGGATGTGGGAGGAGAGCGGGAGGGGGCGTCGAGGGTTGCGAGTTGGGGGGCCGGGCAAATCAGTTCATGGCCTCTTTCAAGAGGGCTTTCTGCGCGGGGTCCCAGGAGCCGTCCTCGCCGACGAAGATGTCGATGGTGAGGACGGCGCCGACATCGCGGAGACGTCGCTGGTAGGCCCGGAGCGTGGCGGCGTCGACCTGCGTTCCGGGGCGGCGCCAGCGGTTCCACTCCACGCCGTCGGGCGCGACGCCGAGGGGCGCGAGAAGAAAGGCCTGCGCGCCGTCGATGAAGCGGGATACGGGCACGTGGGTGAAGCCGTTGAATTCGCCGGCGGTCATCTCCTCGTCGCGGAACCAGCGGCGGCATTCGGGGAAGAGGCCGTTGTTGAAGGCGGTCAGGGCGTCCGGATTGCCCTTCTTGGCGGCGCGGTGGTAGGGCTCCATGAGTCCGTCGTTGTAGCCGAAGACGTCGTACATGCCGTCGAACCACCAGCCGTGGACGCGGTCTCCGTAACGGACGGCGTATTCCTCGAGGACGGAGGTCCACTTGCGGACGAACTCGGCATCGATGCGGCCCCGTTCGGGACCGAATCCGAAGCGCTCGCCTACGGCGCGGTCCTTGTAGGGGCCGTCGCCGGTGAAGTAGAGGAAGAGGTCGATGTCGTAGCGGCGCAGGGCCTCGGCGAGGTCGGCGACGAGGTCGCGGCGGGCGCAGGCCTCGCCGGGGACGGTTCCGGCGATGGCGTCGAATGACGCGTTGGGGGCGACCATGTACTTGCGGCCCTGCATGACGGTGAGAAAGTACCATCCGGCGCCGATGTCGTGGAGGTCGCGCGCAACGCGCTCGACGTCGAAGGCATCGACCATGTCGTTCCATGAACGGGCGTCGGCGCCGTCGGGAAGATCGCTTCCGGGCGCTCCATAGAGGAAGTGGTTGAAGACGCCCCAGCGGCGGGCGCGAAGACGGTCAATGGCGGAAGCGGCAGACATGGGGGAAAAGTTCGCGGTCGGCAATCTCAGACGACCATCATGATACCGCCTCGGAGGCGGCAGGCAAGAGAGACTCACAATACGGACGTATCAGGGCGAGGTCCGGTTCCCGGGGATACTAGCAGACCAGAAGGATGGATTCCGGGGGAAGTTCCGCCGGAAGGCCGCAGGGTTCGTAGGTGCGTGCGGCGTCCGTGATGCGACAGGCGGCGCCCGGCCATGCGTCCAGAAGGAGCGGTTCGGCGGCATCGCCCATGTTGGCGACCATCAGCGCGCGGCGGCCGTCTTTCGCGGCGGCGGCGGCCCAGACGCGGTCTTCCGCGCCTTCGGACCGGACCTCGACGGCCGTTCCGAGCTTGCGCAGCTCGTGGAACGCCACGAACGCGTAGTACGCTTTGTGCGGCTCCAGGGTGAGCGGATTGAAAAGCGGCGAATAGGCCCCGACGCCGCAACGCGCGTCGTAGATCATCGCGTTGTCGCAGGGGCCGTGCTGCAGCCCGATGAGTTCCGCGGCGACGAGCGCGGCCTGGCGCGCCGTGCCCAGCGCCTTCACATCCGGCTGGGGAAGCCATTCGTTGAAGCAGAGTTCCGTCGACTGGAAGCCGTACTCGTCCAGATGGGCGCGGGCGAAGCGCGCTTGCCGCATCGCCTCGACCGGCTCGGAATAGGAGTGGAAGGAGAAGAAGTCCAGCGGCCAGTGGTTGTCGCGGACCTTCCGCAGGAACTTGTGCGAGCACTCGACGAAGTATTCCATGCGCGGCGAGGAGTTCGCCGCCTGGACCTGTCCCGCGCCCACGGCCGCGTAGAATCCGCAATGGCCGTAGCCGCCGATTTTCAACTGCGGGAAGCATTTCTTGAGGTGCGTCGCCGCCACCCCGTAGAGCTCCATGTACTCCTCGAAGGTGCCGCTCCACATCGGATTGCGCGAGAGGACGGGGTTGTTCTCCGGCTCGTTCCAGATTTCCCAGTAGGCGATGTTCATCCGGAAGCCGTCCGCCCATCCTTCGGTGTAGTGGCGGACGACGTGCTCGCAGATGCGCGCCCACTTCGCGAAGTCCTTCGGCGGATTGGCTCGGACGGGCTTGAAGCCGCCCTCGACGAAGTTCTCGATGGTGATGCCGAGCCGGAAGAACGGCTCGACGCCGTTCTTCTCGAGGTTCAGCAGAAGCGCGTCCGTGAAGTCGAAGCGGTAGCTCGCCGGATCGGTCTCGTCCGCGTCGAAGTCCGGGAAGAGGTTCGGGATGTCGACGTACATGCCGCCGCCCAGCCAGCCGCCCACGTCGTGCAGGCGCGAGTACGGAACGCCGGCGTCCTTGAGGTAGCGGAACAGCGGCGCCCTGCCAAGCGGGTCGATCATCGGCGGCTGGCCGACGCCGTTGACGGGTTTCACGGGCCCCGTCGGATGGTTCCAGCCGATGGAGATTTTCATGGCCGATGGCTACAGCACCAGCGTCTGGCGGCTCAGGGCCTCGGCCATTTCGTCCATGCGGAAGGCGGCGATCGGGACGACGCCGGGGACGCAGCCCTCGAAGTCCTTCACGAACCGGCCTTTCGCGAGGTAGTCCATGAGGTCGCGGACGCGGCGGTTCGTCATGGAGAGCGGCAGGGTGCGGACCGTGCCGTCGGGGCGCGTGACCTCGAGGCGCGCCGTGCCGGGCGCTTCAAGCACCGCGGTGCCGGACGGGACTTCGCCGCGGAGCAGTTCGTCGCCCGCGGCGTCGACGAGGCGCATCGGCGCGCCCGCGTAGTCCTTGCCCTGGAGCGTGAGCTCCGTGCGGATGGCCGCCGGACGCGGCGTGAAGGGGGCGTCGAGGTAGACGGGGTTCGTGAGGGCGCAGTGCTGGATCTTCTGCTGCGGCTTCGCGGCGTAGTCGCCGTCGTGCTCGCCGACGGCGCGGGCCACGAGGTAGCCGCCGTTGGCGTCGCCGTCGATGTGGAACTCGATCGTGCCGCCCTGGAAGTTCTCGACGAAGGCGAGGACCTCGCCGCAGCGGCCGAGGAGCTCGACGCGGCCGAGCACGCTCTCGCCGTCCACGGGGAACGCCGTGACGAGCGCGCGGTGCGCGAAGCCGGCGCCGGAGGCGAGCGACGTGCCCGTGGGGCGGCCGTCGACCTCGAGCGTGAGGTAGATGCCGCTCGACATCACATGGCGCGAGGCGCGGCAGAACGCCTGGATGGTGTCCATCGCGGGCGGTCCGGCGACGCCGGGGAGGTAGTTGAAGAGGTTGGTGCCCTTGCCGTCGATGTTGAAGCCGGGGCAGAGGTCCATCTCGGAGAAGCCGGGGACCTTCCAGCCGCGGTCCTGGAGCTCGAACCAGAGCTTCTGGTAGTAGACGTGGAAGGGGTCGTAGCCCTGCACGGTGAGGCCGTCGAGGAAGCCGTCGGAGTAGAGCTCGGGGAGCATCTCGGAGGCGATGTTCGTGACGAAGTCGCTCCCCTGGCTGTCGCCCCACCACCAGCTCGTGGGGTGGGCCCAGACGGAGATCGCGCCGGCCTTGCGCTGGCGGGCGACGACCTCGGAGTAGGTGCGGCGGATGTGCGCGCCGGTGCGGTCGAAGGGGTTGGGGTCGAGGACCGGGTCGAGGTCGGAATAGGAGACGGGGCGGTCCTGGTCGTAGTCGTGCCACGCCGGGACCTGATACTCGAAGCCGATGTGCCAGAGGTGGCCGAAGTGCTGCTTCGGCGTCTCGTTGTCGAGGTAGAAGTACGTCTTCCCGCCGGCGGAGGCGTTGAGGTCGCGCAGCATCTCCTCGATGTCCTCGCGGTCCATGACGGAGGCGGGGTCGACGAGGCCGGCGTAGTAGCGGTCGCGGTTCTCCTTTTCGTTCTGGCGGTAGGTGAGGGAGGATTTCTTCGTCCAGGGGGATCCGACGCCGGCGGCGCCGACATGGTGGAAGGCGGCCCAGCGGAGGAGGTTGCCGCGGGAGACCTCGTCGCCGGCCTGTGGGTTGCGGACGAGGTGGGTGTGGGTCGCGACGCTGGTCCAGACGGGACGGGCGGCGGCGGGCAGGAGGGTGGTCTTTGTGATGGTGGCGTTCATGGCGGGGATGGCGCGGGCCGCTAGGGCTCCGCGCAGAGGAGGCCGAAGACGGCCATGGTGTTGGCCTGGTTGTTGACGGTGCCTTCATCCATGCCGATGGCGAAGACGCCGTCGACGAAGCAGTGGAGGCAGGCGAAGTCGTCGCGGTGGGCGGGATAGATCGTGTCCTTGACGTGGTAGCCGTCGGCGCGCTGGTTGGGGCCCTGCGCCTGCTGTCCGGCGACGGCGAAGCCGGCGGGGCGGTGGCGGCTGTTGTGGAGCGGCATGCGGATGGTCTCGGTGCCGATGCCCGTGATCCAGGAGAGGTTGAGGGGGTTGGCGCCGAGGGTGTTGTCGCAGGTGCGGACGAGCCAGTCGCGGTACTTCGGCTCGCCCGTGACGCGCCAGATGTGCGCGGCGGGGAGCGCGTAGTTCTCGTAGGCGCCGGTGCCCCAGGAGATCGGAGCCCAGGGGTCGCGGAGGAACTTGTAGGCCATCTTCTCCGAGCCGGCGATATACATGTCGGCCTGCTTGCGGACGGCGGCGAGGACGGTGTCCCAGAGCTTCGGGTCGGCCTTCTCGCGCGGAATGCGCGTGTAGGAGTACGCGGCGCTCCTCATGTCGTATTTTGTCCAGACGGCGGTCTCGGCCTCCGGATTCGCGATCCACGGGCAGTTGTCCTTGAAATCCTTGTGGAAGGACTCCTCCCCGGTGGAGTGGAAGAGTTCGGCGGCGGCATAGGCGCGCGAGGAGATGGTGTAGGCGCCGAAGGTCGCCGTGTCCTTGATGTCGGGCTTGTGGGCGACGCCCCAGGCGTAGGCCCTGCGGGCGCGGGCGAGGAGGTCGGCGGCGCGCGCCTCCTGCCCGGGGAAGGACGCGAGGACGCGCGAGGACTGTGCGAAGATGGCGGCTGCCTCGAACGAGGCCTTGCTGTCCTTGGCGAAGCAGAAGTCGCCCTGACGGTCCATTTCGACGGTCTGGTAGATGGCCGGGTCGCCCTGGGACTCGGTGCCGTCGTAGACGCCGCCGTCCTCGGGGTCCTGAAGCCCGGTCCAGAGCTTCACGGCCCAGAGCGCCTCGTCGACGATGTCGGGGATGCCGTTCGCGCGCTCCTCGGGCGTCACGAGCAGCTGCCCGTCGGTGAACGCCTTCGGGGCGAGCTCGTACGCGGAGAGCAGGCTGCGGGCGACGTCGATGTGGGAGCGCGGGTTGTAGTCGCCGGCGTCGTGGTGGCCGCCGCTCGCCTGGAGGGTGAGCGGGGCGGTGTCGGAGACGCGCTCCCGGAGGAGCTTGGCCTCTTCGGGGGAGAAGGCGCGGGCGTAGAGGCGGAGCTCGTCGAACGACGTGCCGGCGGCGGCCTTGCCGTTGGTCTCGCCGAAGAGGAACGTGTCGCCGGGAGCGCCGGCGGCCAGCGTGCAGTGGAATTCGCCGTCGGCGTACATCGACCAGTCGACGGTCGTCTCCCCCTCCTTCCGCGGGGCGGCGACGAGGACGATGTGGTGCCATTCGTTGTCGGAGATGCGGCTCCACATGCCCTTGTTGTTGATGAAGTGGAAGAGACCCCAGCTTGCGCCGAGCTGCATGCCGCCGATGCGGATGGCGGCGCCGCCCCACTCGTTGTTGGGGTCGGCGCGGCGCATCCAGAAGCTTGCCGTGAGGCCCTTCGCCGGGTCGTAGCCGGCGAGGTTGCCCCGGAAGCCGTTGTCCGCGGCGGCGGACTGGTAGGCCTTGCCGCCGGTCTTGCGGGAGGCGCCGTTGTCGTCCACGTACTTGCCGCCGCCCACGGGGACGAGGGCGACGGGGGAGCCGGGCACCTGGTTCTTCTCGTCGCCGTCGAGCGGGAAGTAGGCGAGGAGCGAGGGGTCGTTGAAGAGTTTGACGACGGGGTCCTCGGGGTCGATTTCGTGGGGGACGTATACGATGTGCTCGCGGAACTTCGCGGTGTGGCCGGCGCCTCCGACGGTGTAGCGCGGGATGTCCGAGACGGTGATGCCGTCGGCGTGGCAGGCGAGGCGGTTCCAGTCGAGGTCGCCCGTCTTGCGGTCGAACGCGAGGCCGCAGCGCTGGGCGAAGACGCCGAGCGAGGCGACGCGGAAGGCGTTCAGGAAGACATCCGGGCCGACGTCGAAGGAGAAACTCCGGCCGACGCCGTCGACGGCGAGGTAGTAGCGGCCGGGTTCCGAGAACGGGGTGAAGTCGAGTTCGTAGACGTTGGCGGCGCTGTTGTTCGCGCTGCCGTCCTTCTCCAGGCCGTTGTGGACGAATTTCGCCTTGCCGCGCCAGGCGACGGCTCCGCTCTCCGCCTCGACGACGCGGAACTCGGGCGGCTCGTCGAACGCGAGGGCATACGGGGCGAGGGAGGAATCCGCCGGAAGGGTCTCCTCCTCCTTCTCGTCGAAGCGTTCGTCGTGGCCGGAGCCGAAGAAGTCGGCGGGGGTGACCTCGGCCTTCTTCTCGACGGTCTTGCCGACGGCGTTCGGGTCGGGGTAGGAGCCGAACCAGCAGCCGAGATACGCGATTTTGGGGGCGCCGGGGCGGTAGCCGTTCTGGTTCACCTGGATGGATCGGGTGTAGGAGGTCGCGGGGTCGAACGTGAACGAGGCCTCGCGGGCGCCGCAGGCGACGCCTTCGGCGACGGAGAGCGCGACCTTGTCGCCCTTTTGGAGCTCCTGACCGATGTCGAGGAAGAGGTCGTGCTTGCGGAGCGCCTGGAAAGGCCAGCCGGCGGGCAGGTAGGCGTCGACGATGGTGCGGCGGCCGAAGGCGAGGACGGGCGTCTCCTTGCCGTTGACCGTCACGCGGTAGTTGGCGAGGACGTTGCCGGCCCCGGTGTTGAAGCCTTGGCCGAACTCCGCGAGGAGCTTGCCGCCGCCCACGCTGGAGAGGCGGCGGAGGCCGGAAATCTGCGCGGCGAGGGCGTCGGCGGGCAGTTTCCCGGAGGACTTGCCGCAGACGAACGTCGCCGCCGGGACGGCGAGGGTCAGGACGGAGTTGCCGCTGCCCTGGCCGATGACGGCGTATTCGCAGCCGGGCTGGAGCGGCGCGGGGGGCGTGAGGTCGACGACGGAGCGCTTCAGCGGGACGCCCGCGCCGCCGGGGGCCTTGAAGCCGGCGGGGAAGGGGAACTCGTCCTCGGACGCGACGACCTTCGCCGCCTTCGGGGCGACGAACTTGTCGTAGGCGTAGGCGGGGTCGTCGTCGCCCACGATGCGCCAGCAGCGGGCGTCGCCCATGGCGCCGGTGCAGCAGGCGCCGAGCACGACGCGGATGGCGCCTTCGGGGGTGTCGTAGGCGCCGCGGACGCCGTAGACGCGCATGGTGTCGCCCTTGATGTCCTGATAGGGGGCGTCGGTCGCGAGGGCGGCGAGGGCGGCGAGGGCGGCGAGGGCGAGAACAAGGGGGAACAGACGTTTTTCCATGGTGAATCTCTGCATGATGGAACGGAAGGGACTCCGTCCTTGCCGACGCGGAGAACCCTTATCGAATAGGCTGAATGATTATACATTTACGGGGGACTTCCCGCAAGAGATTCCCCCTCGCACACATTCCGCTTTTCATGAAACGAGTATTTGTCGCAGGATGTGCGTGCGTGCGGGCCGGGCGCTGTTCTATGTCTACGTCAGTTTCTGCAGGAGTTGCCGGAGGTTCGTTCCGGCGAGTTTTTCGGGCGGTCCGAGAGATGCCTGACCGTGTTCTTCGCCAAGCACGGACCGAGTTCCGCGATTCGGACCACCGGGGGATTTCCGTCTGGAGAAGTCCCCCTCCGCCGGCCCCGCCGGTCGCCCGGCGCCGCGCGTTTCCGGCAAACTTCCGTCCCTAGAAAAACTTTCCGCACCGTAATTTCATTTTCGGGCGGCACCCCCCCCGCCGGTCGCCCTGCGCCGCGCGTTTTTATGGCGCGAAAAAGTCCCGCGACCTTCCGGTCGTCACGAAAGGCTTGCAGGACAACAACTGTCTTCATCCCGCCACTCAAAAAACGGGATAAGTGTGGGCGATTTTCCCTGTTGACGGAAAGTGCGAAAAAGTTTATCATCCCTTCAAACCTTTATAAAAGTGTTCTTCGGCATTTTCATATTCGAAAGGCACTCATGCATAAACCCACTGTCCTTCTCCTCGCGTCCTCGCTCGCTCTTTCCGCGACAGCCGCCGAATACACCGTCACCTCCAACGCCGACGACGGCGAGGGCTCGCTCCGCGCCCTCTGCACGGCGGCCGTTTCCGGGGACACCATCTACATCCCGGGCTCCCTCGGAACCATCGCGCTCGACTCCGTCATCGACCTGAAGACCCCGCAGAAGTCCTTGCTCCTTGTTGGCGTCGGCGACACCCGCCCGGTCATCACCTGCAACGGCAGCCACCGCGCCTTCTTCATCGGCCGGCAGAGCGTCGCGCACGAGTTCCGCAACCTGATTTTCCGCGACATCACCTCGGCGGACAACGGCGCGGCCATCTACCTCGGCGACTACGCCCCGAAAGGTCTCGTCGTCTCCAACTGCCTCTTCGAGTCCTGCACGTCCCCCCAGGGCGCCGCCGTCCGGATCGACCGCACCGACACGTTGTACAATTTCCAGGACTGCGAGTTCAAGAACAATACCGCGGCCAGCGGCTGCGCTCTCTACGGCGGACGCCTTCAGCTGGACCGCTGCCTGTTTTCCGGAAACACCGCCGCCTCCGGCGCGTCATGCTTCACGTTGGGCTATGGACAGCCCAGCGTCGCGAACGACTGCGTTTTCACCAACAACATCGGCAAGCAGGGCTGCTTCCTGGCCGGCCAGAACCCCACCAATTTGTTCAACCGCTGTCTTTTCGTCGGTAACGAGTCCACGGACTTGGGAGGCGCCCTCTGCGCCCGCAACCCCCTGACGCTGGTGGACTGCAAGTTCATCGACAATCTCGCCAACGACGGCGGCGGCGCCATCTTCCGCTACGGCGGTTCGTTGGAGATGTACAATTGCGTGTTCGAGCGCAACCGCACCAAGGGCGAAACGAACTGGCAGGGCGGCGGCGCTCTTTTCAACCGTGACGACAACGCGGGTTTCTGCATCATCTCCAATTGCGTCTTCCGCGGCAACTACAACTTGGAGAAGAACGGTACCGGCGGCGCCGTCTACGAATACGGGGTCAAGGGCCACACGACGATTGTGGACACCCTCTTCGAGGGGAACCGCGCACTGAACAACTCCGGTGCGCTGAAGATCACCCGCTCGGCCGATGTCCGCAACTGCACCTTCTCGGAAAACTACTGCTCCAACGGCGTCGGTGCCGTCTGGATCGGCACGGGCGACATCTCCGAATCGTGCCCGGAGGCCATGGATCCGCGTCCCGTGAACCTCGAGAACTGCACGTTCTACAGCAACGTGACGGATGTCGGCCGCTGCTGCGTCTGGATTGACAACGCCCGCAACCAGACCTACGACTCCGTGGTATACGATGCCTTCGACCATGTGTCCGTGCGCCACTGCACGTTCGCGTCCAACGTGTTCGGGGCCGATTACGGCGCACTGTACGCCAACAACGGCGGTGTGACCACCTCCCGCGTCGACGTCGCCGCCACGGTCTTCCGCAACAACACCTACACGGATCCCAAAACGGGCACCGTCGTCTCGCTCAAGGACATCTCCGGCTCCATCCAGAGCGCCAACTACGTGGTGACCGATCAGGCGGCGAACGGCTTCACCATCCGTGATCCGGAGAACTCCGCGAACAACTGGTTCGGCGGCACGCTCGGCGACCTGAAGTTCGCCTCTGCCATGGCCGCGAACGACACGGAAAAGGTCTTCCTGGACGGCACGTACCTCCCGACGCTCGCCATCGCCCCGGGCAGCCCGCTCCGCGACAAGATTCCGGCCGCCTCGGTCACCGTCGCGTTCGACGCCCGCGGCATGGAGCGCGGCAGGCTCGACGATTTCGCCGATATCGGCGCCTTCGAGTACATGCCCCTCGTTTCGACCATTCTTCTGATTCAGTAACCGCTTCCGTCCGGTTTTTCCCCGACGGCCCGGCCCGGCGCTCCGCCGGCCGGGCTTTTCCTACCAGAATCCCCATGAAATACATTCCTCTCACCGACGGCTGGACCGTCGCGAAAACCGGCGCCCAGTCCCATCTCGCCAACGGCGAGGCCCGCCCCGTCGTTCTTCCGCACGACATACAGACGGAGGAGGGACCGAGCCCCTCCGCCCCCGCGCAGGCCGCGACCGGCTATTTCGGCGGCGCGTCCGCGACGTACACGCGCCGCTTCGAGTTCCGGCCCGAGTGGCGCGGCGGCGTCGTCCTCGCGGCGTTCGACGGTGTGATGTCGTTCGCCGAGGTCTCCCTGAACGGGCATCTCGTCGCGACGCATTCCTACGGCTACTCGCCGTTCCAGGCCGACCTGACGCCGTACCTCTACACCGACCGCTCCAACCGTCTCGAGGTCATCGCCAACAACGACCTCCAGCCGGCGTCGCGCTGGTATACGGGCACCGGCGTTTTCCGCGAGTGCGGATTTCTCGTCGGCGGAAAAATCCACTTTACGCCGACTCCGTTCTTCCTCCGGACGAAGTCATTGGACGGAAAGCGCGCCGTCGTGCTGACCGACCTGACCGCGACCAACGACTCCTCCGCCCCCGCGGTCCTCGAGGCGCTTGTCGAGCTCGCCCCGGAGGGCGGCCCCGTCGTCGCCCGCGGGCGCGCCACGCTCCGCCTGGCCCCCGGCGAGACCGGCACCGCCGCGCTCGAGCTTGAGGTTCCCGAGCCCGCGCCCTGGTCTCCGGACTCACCCTCGCTCTATACGGCGCGGGCGACGCTGCGGGGGCCCGGGGACGCCGCGCTCGACGAGGCGTCCGAGACCTTCGGCATCCGCATGGTCGAGGTCGACGCCGTCCGCGGGTTCCGGCTGAACGGAGTCCCTCTCAAACTCAAGGGCGGATGTGTCCACCACGATAACGGGCTTCTCGGCGCGGTCTCCCTCTACGACGCCGAGGAGCGCAAGATCCGGCTCCATAAAGAGAACGGCTACAACGCGTTCCGGACCGCGCACAATCCGCCCTCCGCCGCGTTCCTCCGCGCGTGCGACCGCGTCGGGATGCTCGTCCTCGACGAGTTTTTCGACGTCTGGCGGATGCCCAAGGCGCGCAACGACTACCACCGCTATTTCGAGAAGGACTGGCGCTCGGACCTCACCGCGTCGCTTCTCCGCGACCGCAACCATCCCTCCGTTGTCTTTTGGAGCACGGGCAACGAGATTCCCGAACGCGGCGGCCTCTCCGGCGGTTACGAGCTCTCCCGGACGCTGGCTGACGCCGTCCGCGCGCTCGATCCCACGCGCCCCGTCGCCAACGGAATCTGCTCGTTCTGGACCGGGCTCGACGACCGCGACAACGAGACCGCGGACGACCCCGCCGTCAAACAGAACGGGTCGTCGAACTACCGCGAGGCCATCTGGGCCGAACGGACCGCCCCGTTCATCGCGCCGCTCGACGTCGTCGGCTATAACTACATGGAGGGGCGCTACGAGAGCGACCACGCGCTGTTCCCCGGCCGGATCATCGTCGGCACCGAGAGCGTCCCGAAGCGGATCGACGAGGTCTGGGAGAAGGTCGAGCGCCTTCCGTATGTCCTGGGGGACTTCACTTGGACGAGTTTCGACTACATCGGCGAGGCCGGCATCGGGCGGAGCGTGTTCGTCGCCCCGGACGCGCCTGCGGACTACCTTTCGTCGCACGCCTCGCCGTACCCGTGGCGTCTCGCGAACGACGCGGATTTCGACATCTGCGGGTACGAGCGTCCGCAGCTCGCCTACCGGCGGATTGTCTGGGGAAGTTCCGAGACATACATCGCGGTCCACAACCCGGCCGGGTTCGGGCTCCGCGAGGATGTGAGTTTCTGGGGCTGGGAGGACGTCCGGAACGACTGGTACTGGCCTGGATTCGAAGGGAAGCCGGTCGAGGTCGAGGTCTATTCGCCCGCCGCCGAGGTGGAGCTTCTTCTGGACGGCGTGTCCGTCGGAAAGGCTCCGGCCGGAAAGGCGAACCGCTTCCGCGCGATGTTCCGGACGGTCTACCGCCCCGGCACCCTCGTCGCGGTCGGCAGGAAGGCGGACGGGACCGAGCTCTCCCGCCAGACGCTGGTCACACCCGGCGCCCCCGCGCGGATCGTCCTCGCGCCGGAGCGCGCGTCGCTTCCGGCGGACGGCGTCTCGCTCGCGTATGTGCGCGTCTCCGTGACGGACGCCGAGGGGCGCCCCGTCCCGGCGGCGGCCCCGCTCCGGGCGGAGGTGTCCGGCGTCGCGTCGCTCGTCGCGTTCGGAACGGGCAATCCGGTCACCGAGGACATCTACGCGTCGCCGGAGACGACGTCGTTCCAGGGCCGGGCGCTCGCGATTCTGCGGGCGGGGGCGCGGGCCGGGAAGACGGCGCTTACCGTCTCCGCGCCGGGGCTCGCTCCCGCGACGGCCGAGATCTAGCCGGTCCGGTCCGCCGCGTCACACGTTCTGCGACTCGAGGATCTCCCGGTAGACCGCGCAGGTCTCCCGGAGCTCCTCCGGCCGCCCCGCGCCGACGACCTCGCCGTCCTCCAGGACCACCACCCCGTCGGAGACGGCCGCCGTCCCGACGCGCTGCGCGACGAGGATGACCGTCGTGCCGCCGAGCTCCGTCCGGACCGCGTCCATGATAGCGCGCTCGGTGACGGTGTCCACCGCCGAGACCGAGTCGTCCATCACGAGGATTTTCGGCCGGAGAAGCAGCGCGCGGGCGATGGCGACGCGTTGGCGCTGCCCGCCGGAGAGGCTGAGCCCGCCTTGGGCGACTTGGGCCGCGTAGCCGCCGGGCATCTCGCGGATGAAGCCGTCGGCCTGCGCCAGCCGCGCGGCGCGCTCGACCTCCTCCAGACTCGCGTCGGGGCGCCCGTAGCGGATGTTGTCGGCGATGGTCCCCGTGAAGAGCCTCGTGTCCTGCAGCACCACGCCGACCGAGGAGCGGAGCGCCCCGAGCGTATAGTCGCGGACGTCCCGCCCGCCGACGAGCACGCGGCCCTCGCCCGTGTCGTAGAACCGCGGGATGAGGTTGACGAGGCTGCTCTTCCCGGAGCCCGTCGCGCCGAGGACCGTGTAGAGACCGCCGCTTTTGAATTCGAGGTCCGCGTGCCGGACGACCGGCTTCCCCGTCGAGCCGGGATAGGCGAAGCTCACGTCCTCGAAGCGCACCGAGCCGTCTTCCGGGACGTCGTCGAAGGCCCCGTCGCGGACGGAGGGCTCCGTCCCGAGCACCTCCAGGATGCGGGACGCCGAGACCTGCGCGCGGGAGATGTGCATGATCTCGAAGCCGAGCATGACGAGCGACATCGTCACCTGCGAGGCATAGTTCACGATGGCGACGACGCCGCCGGCCCGGAGGAGGCCGCGGTCGACTTCGCGCGCGGCGAGAAAGAGGAGCGCGACGGTCGTGAGCTGTTGGACGACGCCGATGAGCGGCCCCATGTAGGCCATGATGCGGCCCGTCTCGTAGCTCGTGTCGGCCCACGCGCCGTTGGCGACGGCGAAGCGGCGCTCCTCGGCGTCCTCCTGGACGCAGGCCTTGACAACGCGGATGCCGTCGAGGTTCTCCTGCATCATCGTGTTGAGGCGGTCGTTGCACTTCTGGACCTCCCGGAACCGCGCGCGCATCATCCGGACCCGGACGACGACGATGACGGCGAGGAAGGGGGCGGAGGCGAGGAGGGGAATCGTCATCCGCGCGTCGGTCCGGCAGACGATGACGAGGCTGCCCACGAGGAGCATCGGCGTGCGGATGAGCATCCGTGTGAACATGACGACCATGTGCTGGAGCGTGTCCACGTCGCCCATCGCGCGCGTCATGAGCGAGCCGGGCGTGAAGGCGTCGGCCTCGGCGAACGAGAGCGACTGGATCTTCCGGAAGATGGCGGACCGGAGGTCCCGTCCGGACTGCAGCGCGGCGCGCGACGAGAAGTACGTGCAGGCGAGGCCGCCGACCGCGCCGAGCAGCGCGTAGAGGAGCATCCAGCCGCCCGCGGCGAAAATCTCGGCCTGGTTCCCCTCCGTGATCCCGCGGTCGATGATGCGGCCCATCATCGTCGGCTGCATCAGGTCCATCGCCGCCTCCAGCAGCATCGCCGGAGGCGCGAGGAGCAGCCAGACCCAGTGGCGGCGGAGAATCGGCCAGAAACGTCTCACGCGCGGCTCCCCGTATGTCAGAACGCCCCGAAGACGAAGGACGAGAACGTGCTGACGGGCGAGGCCTCGCGGAAGTCGTCGATGAGCTCCCGCCCGTCGAGGAGGAGGCCGTTGAGGTTCCGGTACATCTCGTCGTCCTCGGAGAGAAGCTTGCCGAGCGTGCCCTCGCCGTTCCCGAGGCGCGCGGAAACCGTCTCGAGGTTCGCGACGATGTTCGTGAGCTTATAGCCGAGCTCGTCGTCGTAGATGAGTCTGCCGAGGAGCCCCTCGCCGGAGGTCGCCCTCGCGGTGATGTTGGAGATGTCGAACGAGGCCGCTTCGACGCTCGCGACGATGTTCGTGAGCCGCCCGGCGAGTTCGTCGTCGTAGACGAGCTTTCCGAGGACGCCCTCGCCCGAGCGGGCCTTGGCGGTCATGTTGGAGATGTCGGCCGCGATGGACCGGATGTCCGCCACAGCGGCGCTGACGTCCTCGCCGAGCCGGTCGTCGTAGAACGCGCGGCCGAGGAGCCCCTCGCCCGTCTGGATGCGCGCGGTCATGTTGGAGATGTCGGCGGAGACCTGCCGGAGGTTCGCGATGGTCTCGACGAGGTTCGAGGCCATCGCCTCGTCGTAGATGATTTTCCCGAGCGGGCCCTCGCCCTCGCTCACGTGGTTGACGATTTTCGTGGCGTCGTCGAAGAGGTCGGCGGGTTTCTCGCCCTTGAGGCGCATCAGGTCCTTGACTTCCGGCGCGCCGTCCGCGCCCTCCTCCAGCACGAGCTGGCGGCCGCCGAGAATCGAGGTGGACACGACCGTGATCTTGTATCCCTCGCGGAAAACGACCGGCGCCTTGAGCATGGCCTTGACGTGGACGCCGTCGCGGTCGTAGAACACGTCGTCGACCGCGCCGACGGTCGTGCCGCGCGCGATGACGGGATCGTTCGCGCGGATGCCCATGGCGTCGGGCATGACCACCTCGATCGGAAACTGGTTTTTCCGGAAGAGAGCGGAGCCGGAGATGACGATAGTAAAGACGGCGAGGCCGAGGAAGACGACCGCGACGAAGAGGCCGACCATGGCCTCCATCGTCACGGAGCGGGATTTCGCGCCGGATTCGGAAGAAGTGTTCATGTTGTGCCTCAGAAGAGGGGAGGGCGGACGCCGAGCGCGCCCGCGACGGAGCGCACGAATCATATCAGAAAACGGTCTTCCTGTCAGCGGTTGAGGAAACTTGGGCGTTCCCCATTTTCCCCGGGTGCGAAGCGTCCCCTTCCAGTCTGTCCGCCGACAGACCTCTCAATGGAACCGTTTCTTGGCGTATTGTCTCAGCCTCCGCGTCCCTATGGAAACCGCCTCCCCGAGGGAGGTGGCGCGCGGCGCCGGAGCGTGCCTTCCCTCCTCGGAACGGGGGGCTCGCGGGGGCGGGGGAGCAAGCGGGCGCCGCTTGGTGAGAGCGGGCTTCTTGGGCCTCTCGGGCTTCCTGGACGGGCCAAGGAAAGCCTTTCTGGCTGTTGGGACGCTTCCATCGCCATAGAAGGCCCTTCGGACGTTCTATGGTCATCCAGGAAGCCCAGAAGGTCTACGATGCCCATGACGCAATGCGTTGGGGAGTCCGCCTTGGACCTTTCTTGCGCGCGAACGTTCTTTTTGGTATCTTTCGCGGCGGCCTTCTCAAGACCGATTTCCGAAGACAGAGACATGACAAGCGCAGAACTGGAACGGTTCCTTCCGCGCGGCGCGGGCCGGTACGCGGTCGGCGACATCCCGCCCGGCGCCGCCGCCGGCGTCGGGCTGGCGCTCGCGCGCCGGCACGGCGTCGCGCTCCTTGTCGTCCCCACGCCGCACCATCTCGACGGATTCCTTTCCGACGCCGAGAGCTGGCTGTCCGTCGAGAAGGCGGACGAGCCCGGCGGCCCGTCCGTCGCCGTGACCCCGTTCCGCCTCCGCGAGGCCGCGGACGACCGGGAGGAGAACCCCGACGTCCTCGGAAAACGGCTCGAGGTCGCGCGGGGATTCGCGCGGAGGTCCGCGTGCCCGGATTCTTCCGGTCCCTGGCTTGTGATCTCCAGCGTCCAGGCGCTGATGCAGCCGGTGCCGGACGTCGAGGAGATCGAACGGCGGACATTGCGGTTCCGCGTCGGCGACGAGGCCGATCTCGGCGAACTCGCCCCGCGCCTCGTCGAGGCCGGCTATACGCGCGTGCCGGATGTCGTGGAGCGCCGGCAGTTCGCCGTCCGCGGAGGCCTGCTCGACGTCTGGCCGGTGACGTCCGACCGTCCGTTCCGGGTCGAGACGGACGGCGAGTCGGTCGAGACACTGCGCCCCTTCGACCCCGGAACCCAGCGGTCTACGGGGCATCTGCGGGAGATCGAGGTGCCTCCGGCGGCGACGGGGGAGGGGGGGGCGGGGGAGCGGCCTCTGCCGGACCTTCTGCCCGACGGCGCCGCGGTCGTCTGGCTCGACATGCCGGCGGTCGAGTCCTCGGCCTCGCTTTTCCTGGAAGGCCGGAGCGTCCCGAAGGACCTGCGGCTCGGGGCGCAGCTCGCCGCGCTCAAGCGGCGCAAGGACTTGGCGCAGTGGGCGGGCGGCGAGCCCGCGCCCGCGGGGTGGCGCCGGCAGCCGCTGGCGCTGAAGCCGGTCGACGGCGCCGGCCCGCCCCGCACGCGCGGCCCCGCACCCCTCTCGGA
>JAZUKQ010000333.1:0-9452 GCA_045643325.1 Kiritimatiellia bacterium
CCGCCCTCTTCAAGGCCTCCGGCGCCTCCCGCACGCTCTATGAGGACGCCTACGCCTGCTCCTTCGTCCAAAAATCCCCCGATCTCGCCGAAGACAGCCGCGAGACGGACCTCCGGGAACTTCTCGCCATTGTCTCTTCCGCGGACGACGCGACCTTCCGCGACCGGATTCCCGCGTTGGTCGATCTCGGCAACCTCGCCGACATCATCCTCCTCGTGAACTATACCGGCAACGCCGACGCGCGCACCGCCAACCACTACCTCGCGCGCCTTCCCGCCTCCGTCACCGCCCCCTCCGCCCCCGCCGGCCCGTTCTTCTTCATCCCCTGGGACTACGACAAGACCTTCCGCGACGACTCTGTCCGCCATCCCCTCATGAACCACCTCTTCACCCGCGCCATCCGGGACATCCCCGGTTTCCGCGAGGCTCTCCGCGCCCGCTGGACGGTCCTCCGCGACGGCCCGCTTTCCGGGGACGCGGTGTCCCGGCTCCTCTCCGCCCGGGCGGACTTCCTCGCCCCGTATCTCCCGTTCGAGGCGGAACTGCTCGGACGCGCCCCGGAAGAGTTCGCGGCCGACACGGCCTCCGTCGTCTCGAACGCCGTCTCGCGTCTCGGACTCGTCGACTCCTTTGTCACGGAGCCTCCTCCGGAATCCCCGGAAACACCGTGAAGCACGCCGCCCGCGAACCTTCTCCCTTCCGGACTTCCCGGCTACACTGCACGCTTGTCTGGATTCTCCGCGTGTTCATCATCGCGGCGTTTCTTCTCGTTGTCGCGCTCTTCTCGTCCGACAAGCTCGCCTTCTCCGTCCCGGAACGGGCCATGAGCCTCATGCGCCGGAAAATCTCCGAGCGGCTTACCCACAAGGGCTTCATCTTCTGCTCGGACTTCGCGGGAATCCACCCGCGGGACTACGCGCGGAACAGCCCCCTGGACTGTGCGCGCGTGACCGCCGTGCCCGGCCCCTCGGGCAAAGCGCGCCGCTTCCACGGGGACCAGACCTCCTTCATCGAGACCGGTCTCCCCTGGAGCGACCTTCCCCCCACCGGGTACACCATTCTACTCAGTCTCCGCCTCTCGAAAACCTCGTCGGAGACCCAGTCGATCCTCGCCCTCGAGCACTCTCCCGCCATCGGCCTCTACCACCGGCAGGGGAAAATCTGGTATTCGTTCCCCACCGAGCAGGGCCCCGCGCGCCTCTCCGCCCCATTCGAGCCGGGCAAAGGGTTCGCCACCTGGGCCGTCGTCGTCGACGGGCCCGCCCGGACCGCCCGGCTCTACCGCGACGGGAAGCTCGCCGACGAACTCCGCGACGTCGCCGCCCTCCCGCTCCCCGGCCAGCGGATGCTTCTCGGACAGAGCTTCTGGAATCCGTTCCGGGGCGACATCGACGAGGCCGCCGTCTGGAACCGCCCCGT
The DNA here is from genome assembly GCA_045643325.1 of Kiritimatiellia bacterium. Lineage (GTDB taxonomy): Bacteria > Verrucomicrobiota > Kiritimatiellia > RFP12 > JAZUKQ01 > JAZUKQ01. The sequence goes on from JAZUKQ010000333.1 coordinate 1,420, forward strand.
CTCAGAAAAGAAAATCCGCAGTCTGTCCAGCCCCGAGGTACGGCTCGTCGTCCACGAGGCTCCCGCGTACTCCTTCCTCCTCCGGGCCGCCAAGACTTCCGCGGCCGCGGTCCCCCAGATTCTCCGCGTCGTCGACCGGTGCCGTCCCCCGTCGCTCCGTACGGAGTCCGCCCCGCTTCTTGGGCTCAACCTTCTGAAAAGCGACGAGCGCCGCATCCTCCGCGCCCATGCGCTCTCGTTGCGCGACGGCCAGCGGACTCCCGAGGCCGCCGTCCTCCGCGACTGCTCGTTCGAGACGCCCGTCGGAACGGTCTCGGGCTCTACTGCGTCGCCCCCTTCGAGCACCTCGGGGGCGTCTGGATCATCAACACGCCCGCCCCGTCCGGAACCTCCCCGCTCCGCCGGTCCGGCGACCGTCTGTCCCCGGACTTCGAGGCGATGGACGACGCCCAGCGCGCGAAAGCCATCCGGCGCGTCATCTCGTCGCTCTCGGGCGACCCCCGCTGCGAGAGAAGCCGCCGGGAGTGGCGCTGGCTCGTCAAAACCTGCCGGAAGGCGTGCGAAAACTCTCCCCGCGACCCGTTCGCCCCGACGGAATACGACCTGCTGGGCGGGAACCGCGCCCCCTTCCTGCTCGAGGAGGACCTCGACGACTGCCCCGCGCTCGCGGACCGCGCCTGGACCTCCTCGCGGCCGGACCTGCTCGACGCCCTCGGCCATGTCTCCCGCCCCGCGGGCGATGTCCCCGTCCGCGTGTCGCTCGCCTCCGACCGCCTCCGCGACGGCTCCCCCGCGCCCCCGGTCCGGTTCGAGTTCCGCGTCATGCCCGAGCGCCCGCGCCTCCCCGTCCTGGAGCTGTTCGTGAATCTCGCGCCCACCAAGTCCGACGGCGTCGACTTCTCCGCCCGTTTTCAGGCCGCCGGCTCCCGGGATATCCGCCGCCTGCGCGGCTTCGGCGAGGACGGTCGCCTCCGCCACAGAGGCAACACGAGTTACCTGAGAAGCCCGAAAAAACCGATCTCCCTCAAATTCGACGCACCCCACCACATCCTCGGGCCCGACAGCGCCCGCCACCTCCACCTCTACGGCGGATACAGCGACGACTCCCGCCTCCGCAACTGGTACTCTTTCGAGACCTGGCGCCGCTTCGCCTCCGTCCCCTCCGCCACCTCCGCCCCGTCTCCCCATCTCTCGCCCCAAATCGGATGGATCGAGGTCTTCGTCAACGGCTCCTACTACGGCGTGTTCGAGATGGGCTCCCGCGTCCGCGCGGAGATGTTCGCCCCCTCCGCGGACACCTCCGCCGTTGACGCCGACGCCGCCCCCGACGCCCGGGACGTCCCGGTCCTCTTCAAGGTCAAAGGCGGGAGCCGAACGCTCTACAGCGAGCCCGTCATCTATCCGTTCTTCCAGAAGGAGCCCAACCTCTCCGAGTTCAACGGGGCCTCCCTCCTCCGGGATTTTCTCGTCTTCACCTCGTCCTCCTCGCCCGACGAGTTCCGCGCCCGGCTGCCGGAGTTTCTGGACATGGACAGCCTTGTCGACTTCACGCTCCTCGTGAACTACTCCGGCAACGCCGACGGCGTCAAGGCCAACCACTTCCTCGCGGCCTTCCGGGACGGCGCGGCCCCCTCCGCCCCCTTCCGCCCCTTCTTCTTCATCCCCTGGGACTACGACAAGACCTTCCGCGACGACTCCGTCCACGGCTGGATATCCAACCACGTCATCCAGCGCGCGATGACGGAGATCCCCGGCTTCCGGGACCGACTCGCGATCCGCTGGGGAAAACTCCGCGCGGGTCCTCTGTCTGAACCCGCCGTCCAGGAGTTCGTCGCCGCCAAGGGGGACTTCCTCGCCCCGTATCTCCCGTTCGAGGCGGAACTGCTCGGACGCGACCCGGAAGAGTTCGCGGCCGCCACGGCCTCCGTCATCTCGAACGCCGTCTCGCGACTCCACCTGCTCGACGAGCGCTTCTACGGGCATCCCCTCCCGCCCGATTTCCACGGCGTCTCCGCCCCATAAGAACGAGGCAACACGTTGCCCGTCCAAAAGCGGGACGCGGGCGTTATGTGAGGGCGCGCTTGCGTGTCCGCTCGGGCGTTGTGTGAGGGCGCGCTTGCGCGCCCGCCCCATAATCAGCTCTCGCCTTTTTCGCCGGCTTGTTCTATCATACCCGCGCCCCTTCCGCGCCCCCGCGTATGTCTTCTTTTTCACGCACTGAGAGGCGGGACATGAGACGCGGAAGCCTCCATGTCCCTCCTCTCGGCCCTCACCCTTAGACCTCTTCCCGCCTCTTCACCATGTCCCTTCTCATCTCTTCCCGCAACGACCATAAAATCCGCGAGATCCGCTCCATTCTCGGGCGTCCCGGCCTCGTCATCCTCTCCGCCATGGACTTCCCCGATCTCCCCGATGTCGAGGAGGACGGCGACACCTTCGCGGCCAACGCGCTTAAAAAAGCCCGCGAACTCGCCAAGGCGACCGGCGTCTGGACCATCGCCGACGACTCGGGCCTCGAGGTCGACGCGCTCGACGGCCGCCCCGGAATCTACTCCGCGCGCTACGCGGGTGTCCACGGACGCGACGCCGACAACAACGCGAAACTCCTCCGGGACATGGACGCCGTCACCGACCGCGGATGCCAGTTCCACTCCGCCGTCGCGCTCGTCGCCCCCGACGGCCGCGAATGGCTCGCGGAAGGCATCTGCCGCGGCACGCTTCTGCGCGAGGGCCGCGGAAACGGCGGCTTCGGCTACGACCCGCTTTTCGTCCCGGACGGATTTTCCCAGACGTTCGCGGAACTCGGTCCGGAGCAGAAAAACCGCATCTCCCACCGCGCCAAGGCCCTCGCCAAGGCGAAGGAGCTCTTCCCGCTCGACGAGGCCCTGTAAGAGCCCCGCGTCTTTCCCGGTCCTTCGGAACGCGCGGAAGCGAGAATGGGGGACGCGGCGTCCGCCCGGCGCCTAGCCGACCGTCTTCAGCGTGTACGCCCGCGTCCCGAGACCGATTTTCTCGGCGTGGTCGAGCTGGACGCGCCAGTCCGTCGTCGGGGCGCAGCGGGTCAGATTGTCCTTCTTGGACGCGGGATGGTCCCCGAGCTGCGAGTTCTTGACGGCCGGCGCGGCGTTCACGGCGTCGACGCACGCCTGGTCGAGCGCGACCGGGTCGGCCGACGCGAACATTCCGATGTCCGGCACGATCGCCGCGTCGTTCTCGCAGTGGCAGTCGCAGTTCGGCGAGACGTCGATCACGAGGCTGATATGGAACGCGGGACGGTTCTGCACGACCGCCTTGGCGTACTCCGCGATCTTGCGGTCCAGCAGCCCCGCGGCCTGTCCGGCGCCGACCGGATGGATCGCGTCCTTCGGACAGGCGCCGATGCAGCGGCCGCACCCGACGCACCGGCCGAGGTCGATGACGCATTTCCCGTTCTTCACCTGCGGCGCGTCGTGCGCGCAGGCCATCCGGCAGCGACCGCACCCGACGCACCGGGACGCGTCGACGCCGGTCTTCCCGTCGTGGTGCTGCGCCATCTTTCCGGCGCGGGAGCCGCAGCCCATGCCGAGATTCTTGAGCGCGCCGCCGAATCCCGTCGCCTCGTGGCCCTTGAAATGGTTCAGCGAGACGACGATGTCGGCGTCCATGACCGCGCGGCCGATGAGCGCCTCCTTGAGAAGCTCGCCGCCCTCGATGGGCACCGCGACGTCGTCCGTTCCGCGGAGTCCGTCCGCGATGAGGACCGGGCAGCCGACGACCTCCGGAACGAACCCGTTGAGCATCGCCGTCTCAAGGTGCTCGAGCGCGTCCTTGCGCGAGCCCGTGTAGAGCGTGTTGCAGTCGGTGAGGAACGGACGCCCCCCGAGCGACTTGATCTTGTCGACCAACGCCCGGGCGTAGTTCGGGCGGAGGAACGCGAGGTTGCCGCGCTCGCCGAAATGGATTTTGATCGCGACGAATTTTCCCTCGAAATCGATTTTTCCGATTCCCGCCTTGTCGAGAAGCGAGGAAAGCTTGCCGGCGAGACCCTCGCCGAAGGCCTTCGTGCGGAGAGAGGAGAAATAGACGGTGGATTTTTTCATGGCGCTATGAGAGTTTCTGGACGGGAAAAAGGGTGGACGGACGGCTACGCCTTCGCGACGGGGAGCCACGCGAGGGTGTCCTGGATGCTCTGGTCCCAGAAGCCCCACTCGTGGGTTCCGGGGCGCTCCACATACGTGAGCGGGAGTTTGTTCGCGAGCGCGCGGTCGCGGAACGTGAGGTTCCGCTGGTAGAGGAAGTCCTCCGTGCCGCAGGTCTGGTAGAGCTTCGGGCATTTCGCGGGATCCTTGCCCAGGTCGTCGCAGAGGAGCAGCAGGTTGTGCGGACGCCTCACCGCCGCCTCGCCGCTTCCGAACACCGCGATGCCGAGCGGGCTCTCCACGAAGTCCGCGCGCCCCTCGACGTCGAGCGCGCCCGAGAACGACGCCGCGGCGCCGTATACGTCGGGCCGGTTCAGCGCCGCCTTGAACGCGCCGTATCCGCCCATCGAGAGACCCGCGATGAAGGTGTCCTCGCGCCGGCCGCTGATCGGGAAGAGTCCGCGCATCCGCTCCGGAAGTTCTTCCGTGATGTAGGTGAAGAACTTCTCGCCGGACGGAAGGTCCGTGTAGAACGAGCGGTGCCCGTTGGGCATGACGACCGCCATCCGGTAGGCCGAGGCGTAGCGCTCCACCGAAGTCCGGCGCGACCACATCGTGTGGTCGTCCGAAAGCCCGTGAAGCAGCGTGAGCGAGGGAATCCGCTCTCCGGGCTTCAGACCGTCCGGAAGCAGCGCGACGACCTGCGTGTGCATGCCGAGCGAGTCGGCCTTGAAAGACATCTCGAGACGAACCATTTTGAAACTCCTTGGATAGATTACAGGCCCCGCCGCTACGCCGCGGCCGGCGCCAACAACGAAAGATACCAGTTCCAGAGCCCGGGGCCCCAGAACGCCCACACAAACGCCCCGACGGCCAGGTACGGGCCGAAAGGAATCGCAAGCCCCTTCTCGCCCTTTCCGACGGCGATCTGGACAATTCCGGCCAGCGCGCCGACGAACGACGAGACGACGAGCGTGAACAGGACCGCCTTCCAGCCGAAGAACGCGCCGATGGCCCCGAGGAACTTCACGTCCCCCATGCCCATCGCGCCGCCCTCCTCCTTCACGCGCTCGCGGAGATACGGAAGAATCAGGCACAGCAGCTTTCCGAGCACGACGGCGACAAAGAGGAGCACGACGACGCCCGCCGCGAGCCCGACGCCCGAGAGCGCCAGCCCCCGGAGCGCCATCGAGCCGCAGAGCGGCGTCCTCGCCCCCTGCAGCTCCGGCACGAGCGCCGAGGCGGCGAGCCCGGCGGCCATGCCGCCGATCGACACGCTGTCGGGAATGATCCGCTCGTCGAAATCCACGAACGTCGCGATGACAAGCCCCGACAGGAAGATCCAGAGGACCGGAATCATCCACGGGCTCGCCAGCGTCTCCAGACCGAGCGGAGGCAGACCCCGGACCGCCGTCGTCCCGGCCGCCGTCGGAACCAGCGGCGGAAACGCGAGCAGCGGAAGGACGAAAAGGCACGCCGTGAAAAGCTCGACGAACGCGTAGCGGAAACTGAACGGCTCCTTGCAGAAGTGGCACTTTCCACGGAGCATGAAATAGCTGAGGACGGGAATGTTGAGATACCACGGGAGCGTGTGTCCGCACGTCATGCAGTGAGACCTCGGCCACACGACCGACTCGTCCTTCGGAATCCGGTAGATGCAGACGTTGAGGAAGCTTCCGACGCACGCCCCGAAGCAGAACGCCATCACGGCCGCGAACAGCCAGATCTGCGGAAGGTCGATGGCCCAGCGGTATGGTCCTGGCATGGCCGCGCCCCTACGCTTGCTCCACCCAGCCGGACGGAAGCCTCGCGACAATCGCGTCGACCACCTGCTCGACGGAAAGCGGCGTCGTGTCGATGACGATGGCGCCCTCGGGAATCTTGAGCGGCGCGGTCTTGCGCGAGCTGTCGATCTTGTCGCGAGCCAGAAGCGACGCCTTCACCTTCTCCGCGTCCGCCTCGGTCATGAAGCCGCGGGCGACGTCCTCTTTCAGGCGGCGGCGCGTCCGCTCGTCCGGATCCGCGTCGAGGTAGAACCGCGCCGGAGAGTCGGGATACACGACGGAGCCGATGTCCCGCCCCTCGACGGAGAGCGGGCCGACGGACCGCATCTCCCGGAGCAGCGCCGTCACCTTCTCCCGGATCGCGGGGACCGCGGCGACGGGGCTGACGTGCGCGTTCACCTCGGGCGTGCGGATCGCGAGCCCGGGCTCGACGCCGTCGACCGAGTAGGCGACCGCGCCGTCGCGGACGCCGAACTCGACATGGAATCGCTCCGCGAAGGCGGTCATGGCGTCGGGGCTGTCTGTGTCGACTCCCTCGGCGAGCGCCTTCCAGGTCGCGATGCGGTAGAGCGCGCCGGAGTCGACGTACAGATACGAGATGCGCTTCGCGACAGCGCGCGCGACGGTGGACTTTCCGGCCCCGGCGGGACCGTCGATGCAGATGACGTGGTACATGGGAAGGAATCGGCAGAAGATAGGACATGCCGCCGGGCGCCCGAGGGCCCCCGGGACGGCACAAGAAAGGAACGGAGAGATTTTACCGCGAAAAAGCCTCCGTGTCGAGAGACCCGCGCGCGAAGGATTTGTCTTGTTTCCGGAACCGCGGCGAATGATTTATCCGCTTGCCTCGGCCGGATTCATCGTGTACAATTCTTCCCCGTCCGTAAGGCGGCGGAGACGTTGTCCGCCGGGAAACGCGTCCACTGAAAAAACGCGAAGTTTCCCTATTGACTTTCCAGTCCGGAGCGCGTATCATTTCCCATCCGTTCACCAAAGGAAGCGACAGAACATGAAGACTTTTGTACCGAAAGACCCCGGCGAGAGCCGCCGGTGGATTGTTGTTGACGCCGAAGGCAAGTCCCTTGGCCGTCTCGCCGTCGATATCGCCAACTCCCTCCGCGGCAAGGACCGTCCCACGTTCGCCCCGCAGATCGACACCGGCGATTTTGTCATCGTCGTCAACGCCGCCAAGGTCCGCCTTACGGGCCGCAAAGAAGAGCAGAAGCAGTACCAGCACTATACCGGATACCGCTCCGGCCTCACCATCCAGAGCGCCGCGCAAGTGCGTGCGACCCATCCGGACCGGATCATCCGTCACGCCGTCCAGGGCATGCTCCCGAAGAACCATCTGGCCATCCAGATGATGCGCCGCCTGAAGGTCTACGCGGGCCCCGAGCATCCTCATGCCGCCCAGAAACCCGCCGCTGTCTAATAAGGAACCACTATGAGCACTTCCGCAGTCATTTCCGCCGCCACAGGCCGTCGCAAGACCGCCGTCGCCCGCGTCGAGCTCGTCTCCGGATCCGGCACGCTGACCATCAACCGCCGCGAGTTCGCCGAGTATTTCCCCGACGAGGCCGTCCGCGCCTACCTCCTCCAGCCCCTCAAGATCGTCAACCTGGAGTCCAACTACGACATCCGCGCCTTTGTGTCCGGCGGCGGCTCGACCGGTCAGGCCGGCGCCATCCGTCACGCCATCTCCCGCGCCCTTGTCGCCGCCGACGAGTCGCTCCGCAAGACACTCAAGGACCAGGGCTGCATGACGCGCGATTCGCGCATGAAGGAACGTAAGAAGCCCGGCCAGCCCGGCGCCCGTCGCCGCTTCCAGTTCTCGAAGCGCTAGTCCAAATTCCTCCTTCCTTCTTCGATGGGCACTTCTCCGGAAGTGCCCATCGTTGTTTTTACAGACGTTTCCTATGTTTTCCTTCCTCCGCAAGCTTTTCTCGAAATCACCGTCGGATTCCGGCGCGCGGGAGGCCGCTCCCGCGAAACAGGACCGCGATGTCCCCGCGTCCAAACCCACGGACAAAACCGCCGCCCGGAAGAACCGTCCGCCCCGCGACGACCGCCCGCGCCCCGGAAAGGCGCCCCGCGACGACCGTCCGCCCCGCGCCCCCCGCGGAGACCGCCC
>JAZUKQ010000334.1:0-5170 GCA_045643325.1 Kiritimatiellia bacterium
AGGGGCGGAGGGTGTTTGCCTCCCTTGAGGGAGGTGGCGCGTAGCGCCGGTGGGTGTCACTGCTCAATAGCAACACCCCCAGTCGGCTTCGCCGCCAGCCCCCTCCAGGGGGCCATAGTCAATCTGCCGCCTCCCTGCGCACTCTGCCTCCCTTGAGGGAGGTGCCCCGCAAGGGGCGGAGGGTGTTTGCCTCCCTTGAGGGAGGTGGCGCGTAGCGCCGGTGGGTGTCACTGCTCAATAGCAACACCCCCAGTCGGCTTCGCCGCCAGCCCCCTCCAGGGGGCCATAGCGAACCAGCCGCCACCCTGCGCACTCTGCCTCCCTTGAGGGAGGTGCCCCGCAAGGGGCGGAGGGTGTTTGCCTCCCTTGAGGGAGGTGGCGCGTAGCGCCGGTGGTTGTCACTGCTCAATAGCAACACCCCCAGTCGGCTTCGCCGCCAGCCCTCTCCAGGGGGCCATAGCGAACCAGCCGCCACCCTGCGCACACCGCCTCCCCAGAGGGAGGTGGCCGCTTGCGGCCGGAGGATGTTTTTCCTTGGAGAATATCTGGTGTCTCAACGATAGCAGTATCGCTACAGAAAAGGCGTCTTGACTCCACCGGAATGATAGTGTAAGATTGCGATATTCCTATGGTGTGTCCAATAACATGCCTCCTAGGACAAGCGGTTCAATTCTTGAAACAACAGGATGTGTTGCGATGCAGATGAAGATATATGAGCGCGCTTGGAAAGGGCGTGCTCAGCGCCTTTCCTTTGTGCTGCTGTTCGGTGGTGCCGTCGCTGCCTCGGCAGACGACGCCCTCCACACCTACACGATTCCCAACGACCTCCGTCTGGCATGGCCATCGGATCTGGTGAGTCTGCCTGCGCCCAAGGGAAGGCTGCCTTCCTTCGACAAGCTCGCGCTGGAGACGCAGGGCGTCCTGCGTCCGGTCCAGCTGGAAAAAGCGGCGGACGGAACAAGCCGTCTCTGGTCGGTCATGACCGTTGCGCGAACGGAAAAGGACGCCAAAGGCCACACGGTGGGACCGGTCGACATCGAGTCCCGCCTGGTGGCGGCGGACTCGCTGCCCGATGAATCGAAGATTGCGTTCGCCGAGGAGGCGGAGGAGTACCGGATATCCAACGGCGTCTACGAGTTCCGCTTGCGGCGCTACGCGGGGAAGTTTCCGGAGCCGGTGCCGTTTGCGAAACTCCCGCACTGGATTGTTGGAATGCGTCCGACGGGTACCGAAACCTGGGACGGCCGCGCGGTCTTTGACGGCGACGCCCGCGTTGTCGCGGCCACTACGGAGATCCTGCAGAGCGGTCCTGTCTTCATCGACGCGCGTGTCCGCTATGTCTTCGAGGGCGCGGAAGAGCCCGAGGGAACAGTCCCCGCGCTGGCGCTCGCCAACGGCAAGCAGACGCACCGCTGGGCGCCGTTCGAGACGCCGCTGACGGACCATCCTAAGTACGGGAGCTACTACGAGGCGCGCATCCGCTTCGTCTGGAACGACCCGTGGATCGACGTCAACGAGCAGTACCGGCTGCCGCCCTGTCCTGGCGTCGGCCCCTACGGCGTCCACCAGTACCGGATCGAATGGGGACGCCCGGAGCATGACGCGAAGGAGGGCGCCTATACGCCCATCGACACCGTGACCTGGGTGCGGTGGTTCGAGTGGGACGCCTTCGGCGGCAACAATGTCCAGCACTGGGTTCCTGCCCAGCCGCGCCCGGCCCAGAAGGGGCGGCCCTTCGCGCTCATGCGCCCAATCTGGAACCAGGGCGGCGGCGGAGCGCAGGACTTCTTCTTCACGCGCGGAGGGAAGGATGCGCCGGATTCCGGCGACGCGCCGATGTTCGGCGTGGTTGCCGCCTTCGCCTCGAAGTGGCTCTCCCCCTATGCGCAGACCATCGCCGGCTACGCCTATAACGGCGACCGCTGCGTGTGCCGCTTCCCGATGACGGACGGCAACCCGGGCAAGGTCTGGTATGCCCAGCGCGCCTACGGCCTTTGCGTCGGCCCCCGGAAGGCGATTCCGCCGCTCAACAACCTCGTGCGCCGCCACACGGACTGGACGCTCGAAGCGCAGGCCAACCACTACATCCTGCGCTGGCCCGGCCGCGCCGAGAACCCCACGGCGAAGGTCTCCTCGGCGGAGGGCATCATCGGCGCCCGCTACCAGGACGACTTCATGAACCCGACGCAGGGGATGACGCGCAACCTCAAGAGGTACCGCGACGTGAAGCCCGGCACCTGCGGCGCCGGCCATGCGGCGATGGGCTACATCTACACCGACCTCGACCACTGGGTCGGGTGGCGCTTCGGATGGGCCCCGGGGAATCCGAACTTCCACACGGACAAGTACATGGGCGCCGTCTACATTGCCTCCGCGATGCCCGACCATCCCCATGTGAAGGACTGGCTCACCTATGGCCTGCGCAACTTCGAGCAGGACCAGAACAAGGTCTTCTTCGATCCAGACGGCGTCGGTTTCGAGTGCCCGGGCTACAGCGGCTATTCCATGGGCCTCCAACTTGACATCGCGGCCAACCTGGTGCGGCAGAAGGTGCCCAATCCCGTGGTCGCCAATCCGCTCTTCACGAAATCCGCCCGCTGGCACCGGAACCTGCTGACGCCGGTCGATCTGCGGCTGGGCTTCCGCCACGAGGCTCCGCACGGCGACACGCACCGGTGGTCGTCGGGGCTTGGCGTCGGATTCGGCAAACTGGCCCTGTTGCTCAAGGACGCCGACCGCGCCGCTGCGGCGGAGTTCCGCGCCGTGGGCGATGAACTGGCCGGCTCGGGCGGGATCAAGGCCGCAGACTGGCAGAAACTGCTGGACGACGGACTGGATGCCGTCAAGCCGGCCTCCTTCGCGAAGCTGGATTGGTCGTCGAAGGAATTCGATGGCTTCGGCGCCGTTTTGCGCCACGGGTTCGGCACGCCGACGGAATCGTTCGTCAGCATCAAGGCCGGGCGCGTCGGCGGCCACTACCATTCCGACGACCTAGTGCCGCACGTCTACCTCGACGGGCGTCCGGTCGCCCTGGACTACAACTGCTCCTACCATCCGCGCGGCGACCATGCAGCCCTGCACTCCAGCGCGACCTTCGGAAAGGCCGGGACTGTCAAGCACAACGGCCGCAACAAGGAGGTCGAGGCGATGGAGCAGACCGGGGCGCGCGCCCATCGCATTGCGTTCGCGACGTCCGAGGCGGCCGATGTCTTCGCGGCCGAGCGCACGGTCGACAGTCTCACGCTGTCCCCGATCTTCCCCGACGATGCCGAGTTCAACCGCCCCTATCCCTCGCGCAAGGTGTCCCCGATCCGGGAGCGCCGCTGGGTGATGCTGGTCAAGCCGGCGAAGGGCTCGAAAATGCCGGCGTTCCTCGTCGTGCGCGACGAGTTCGACGGCGAGGGGCCCGTGCAGCTCAATCTGCACCTGCTGGCGCGCGAAATCCAGGGCGACGGCCCGTTGTTCCGCGCGCCCGGGCAGTGGGACCGCGACCTGACGGTATTCGTGGCCCATGCCCCGATTGAGAAGGCCGAGAAGCGCGAGTGGCACTACTACGACGAGTGGATGTTCGGACCGCTGGAATACGCGCTCCAGCCCGGCGAGACGCAGGCCGAGTGGCGTGCGCGTCTGGAGGCGCTCAAGAAGGAGCAGAATCTGGCGTCCCTGCCTCCGGCGGACTGGAAGCCGACCTATCGCGACCACAAGCAAAACCACGAGTGGTTCGACCGCATCCGCGCCACGGGGGGGCAGGCCCTCCAGCCGCCTCCGGGATGGACGGGCCCGTGGCAGTACGGTGAAGTCCAGCAATGGCTGCGTCTGCATTTCGCGCCCGACGCCAAGCCGCTGTGGGTGCTGTTCGCATCGCCGGAAGGCGAAGAGCCCACCTTCGAGGCCACGGCCGATGGCGATGGCGTCCGCGTCACCTATCGGGGCGAAACGCGCGAAATCCGGCTCGGTTCGCAGTGCGGGGCCGTGGTCGTTGAGAAGGGCAAGGCAAAGACGATCCACGCACCGTTGGCCGATTGACGCCCATGCCGGGCCCCGTTGGTTGTCAGCGTTATCTTCCCAAGGAGAATCCTACACTATGAATGCATCTCGATTCCTTTCCAGTCTTCTTCTCGCTCCGCTCGCCGCCTCCGCCTGGGAGTTCCCGGCGCTTCCGGAGGCCGCCGCCACGCCTCCGGCGGACGTCCCCGCCTGCGCCGACCCGCGCGGCTACCCCGATGCCGAGGGCTTCCGCACCCGCGCCGATGCCGTGGTGAACACCCTCGGCAAGGAAGATCTCGCCCGCTGGCGCCGCGGCTACTTCTCCGGCGGCGATCCGGGCAAGTACCTCCCCGGCGCCGCCATGGCCCGCCTGATGCTCAACCCGGACGACGAGGAGGCCCGCAAGTACCAGAACGACGGCCGCAGCTACAAGGAGCACTACCACTTCGCCGCCGTCAACTGGTCACGCTACGTCCCGCTCTTCGGCAAGGCCACTCTGACCGAGGAGACCTGGGACAAGCTCGTCGGCGCCTTCCACCGCTACAGCTACCTCAAGGTCGGCGGCACCGAGAACCATCGCACCATGTGGATGACCTCCGCGAACGTCCTTCCGCACTACCTCGGCACCGGCCCGAACAACCTTGGCAAGGACGAGGCCCTGGCGCAGGCCAAGGAGCAGCTCCGCCGCTACGTGAAGGGGCTCTACGCCGCCGGCGCCGGCGAGTGGGACTCCTCCACCTACACGATGTTCACCGTGCACGGCCTTCTCAACATCTACGACTTCTCGCCCGACCCCGAGTGCCGCCTTCTCGCCGAGGCGGGGCTCGACCTCATGGTCGCGGGCTACGCCCTGAAGTACAACGACGGCGTATTCACCGCGCCGAACCAGCGCGGCCACGCCCGCAAGGCGTTCGACACCATCTCCGACCAGACCGGCTACCTCTGGTGGGGCGGGCACGGGGCGGAGGAGCCCGCCGAGCGCTCGTACCGCTACGCCATGCACGCGCTGACCTCCGCCTGGCGCCCCGGCACGGTCCTCTGCGACATCGCCCGCAAGAACCTCCCCGGCCTTCCCGTCGAGCAGCGCGACACCAAGGCCAACTACTGGTTCGGCCAGCAGAAGGCCCCGCAGGACGGCTGCACGCACGAGTCGCTCTGGATCGGCAAGAACCTGACCATGGGC
>JAZUKQ010000335.1:0-2982 GCA_045643325.1 Kiritimatiellia bacterium
GCGCCCGGCCGGTGACCGGGCGGGGGTACTGCGCTCGCGTCACCTTCCGCGGCGTCGACCAGTCGAAGCCCGTCGGGCAGCTTTCGGGCGGCGAGCGCAACCGCGTCCACCTCGCGAAACTCCTCCGGGGCGGCGGCAACCTCCTTCTCCTCGACGAGCCGACGAACGACCTCGACGTCGACACCCTCCGCTCGCTGGAGGAGGGTCTGTTGGAGTTCGGCGGCTGCGCGGTGGTGGTGAGCCACGACCGCTGGTTCCTCGACCGCATCGCGACCCATATCCTCGCCTTCGAGGGCGACGGGAACGTCGTCTGGTTCGAGGGCAACTACGCGGCCTACCACGAGGCGCTGGAAAAGCGCTCCGCGAAGGCGTAGCCCGGTCCGGGCGAGGGCGGCGCCGGTCGGGGAAACGGGGTTTCCCGCCATGGGGATTTCGCTTGCTTTTTCCTCAGAAAAATGGCATACTGGCACGCGTTTTAGATAGAGCGCCGGAGTTTTTCGGAACGTTCTTTCACGAAACAATTCCTTATTCCCCAAGCCATACTCCCCAACCATGAAGTTCGTAGTCCAGAAAGCGGTCCTCTCCGAGGCGCTCCAGCTCGTCCAGCGCATCGCGCCCAACCGTCCCACCAACCCCATCCTCGCCAACGTCCTTCTCGAGGCCGTCGACGGGCAGGTCGTCCTCACCACGAAGGACGAGGGCATCTCGATCCGCCGCTCCCTCGCGGCCGAGGTGGCCGAGGCCGGCGCCATCACGCTTCCCGCGAAGCGTTTCGCGAGCATCGTCAAGGAACTTCCCGACGGCGCCATTCAGGTCGAGATGGGGTCCGACGCCAGCGTCCGCGTCGAGTGCGGCTCCTCCTTCTTCAAGTTCGTCGGCATCGCTGCGGACCAGTATCCCGCCGTCCAGAGCCCCGGCGAGGGTCTCAGCTACACGCTCGAGCGCTCCAATTTCGCGAACATCCTCCGCAGGACCTCCTATGCCGCTTCCCGCGACGAGTCCCGCCTCACGCTCAACAGCGTCCTCCTCAACTTCTCCGACGGCAAGCTCACGACGGTCGCCACCGACGGCCGCCGCCTCGCCATGATCGAGCACGAGGTCGTGTTCCCGGCCGAGAACAACAAGGACGTCATCCTTCCTTCCCGCATCGTCGCCGAGCTTCTCAGCATGGTCGATGGGGAAGGCGACGTCAAAATCCATGTCAAAGACAACCAGGCCGCGTTCGAGTTCGCCGACACGCTGCTCATCTGCCAGTTGGTCGACGGGCTCTATCCGAACTTCCGTCAGGTCGTGGTCGCGCAGTGCGAGCACCGCATCGCCCTCCCGCGCGAGGACATGCTCGGCGTCCTCCGCCGCATGATGAACTTCACGAGCGAGAAGAACAACGCCATCCGCCTCACGTTCCAGGACAATCTCCTCACGGTTCAGGCGCAGACGCCCGACGTCGGCGAGGCGACCGAGACGATCGCGGTCAAATACAGCGGCCCCGAGATTTCCGCCATCTTCAATCCCGAGTTTCTTTCCGAGCCGCTCAGGAACCTCACGAGCGACGAGGTCTACATCGAGCTCACCGACGCGAACAGCCCCGGCCTCATCAAGAGCGACATTCCGTTCCTCTACGTGCTCATGCCGCTCCGCGTGTAGACCGGTCCGAAACCGGCCGCCCCGGACAAGGGCGGACGACGAAAAAGGCGTCCGGGAGACCGGGCGCCTTTTTTTATGGGAGAGAAGGCCTCCGCGCGGGGGCGGAGGCCAATTTGAACCGGAATTCCGGACTAGAACGCCGCGACGACCTGGTCGGGCTGGAGCCAGACGCCGTCCTTGTAGCAGCGCATGTTGCCGGCGGAGATCTCGTCGATGAGGAGGAGCTTTCCGCTCGCGTCGCGGCCGTACTCGAACTTGATGTCGTAGAGGTCCATGCCCTTCTCGGCGAGCTTGTCGCGGACAACGGCGGCGATCTCCTGCGTCATCTTCTTGAGGGTGTCATATTCCTCGCCTGTCATGACACCGAGAACGACCAGCGTGTCTTTCGGGACGAGAGGATCGTCGCGGGCGTCGTCCTTGAACGTCATCTCGACGAGGCCGGGAAGGTCCTGGCCCTGCGTGCAATAGTCGCCGTAGCGGCGGAAGAAGGAGCCGACCGCCTTGTAGCGGAGGACGACCTCAAGACCCTTGCCGAACGGCTTGCAGGGGACGACCTCCATCGTGCCGGACTCGGGGTCGCTCGACACATAGTGCGTCTTGACGCCGTGCTTGGCAAGCTCCTCGAAGAAA
Source organism: Kiritimatiellia bacterium (assembly GCA_045643325.1). Lineage (GTDB taxonomy): Bacteria > Verrucomicrobiota > Kiritimatiellia > RFP12 > JAZUKQ01 > JAZUKQ01. The sequence goes on from JAZUKQ010000335.1 coordinate 2,275, forward strand.
ATTTTCGTGAGTTTCAGGCAGTTCTTTCCGTTGCCCTCGATTTTCGCTCCGACGGTGTTGGCGCCGGGATCGAAGACGCCGTTCGCGCCGGTGACGTCGTCTTTGAACTTGAGAAGATAGTTGCCGTTTTCGAGTTTGAAAACGTCTTTGGTTTTACCTTTGTAGATGAGTTCCATGATGCATCGACCTCTCGGACGGCGGAATCGCCGGACCCGGGACAGGAATACGAAAAGCACGTATCCTTCCGGAGCGGGAAATTCTACCAAAACGAAGAAACCGGGTCTATCCCTTCGATGGCTGGACATTTCCCGTTCTTTTGAGCGGGTGTGGCGCGAAAGCTCGAAACAGGGCTTTTGCGCATTTGTTCAAGAGGAAGGCGGCTTTCTTTGTTCGGATTCCGCAAAGTTCGGGAAGGTTGTGCCGCCTCTGCAACAGACACCCACCGGCGCCGCGCGTCGCTTTCGGGCGAAGCCCGGCCCCCTCGAGGGGGCTGTCGGCAAAGCCGACTGGGGGTGTTTTTCCGGAGGCGGGGAGACAACACCCTCCGGCGCTGCGCGCCCCCTCCCTCGAGGGAGGCGCCTGCGGCGGGCGGCGCCTTCGGGGAGGCGCGGGGGCGCGGGTGTCGGAGCTTGCTCCGGCCCCCTCGAGGGGGCTGTCGGCAAAGCCGACTGGGGGTGTTTTTCCGGAGGCGGGGAGACAACACCCACC
>JAZUKQ010000336.1:0-6534 GCA_045643325.1 Kiritimatiellia bacterium
GATCTCCCGCTCGGGCTCTCCTCCTACACCAACGTCGTCTTCTACCCGGCGGACTCCGCGACGTGGCCCGGATGGACCGGCTGGGACTCGTTCGACGGGCGGGACTACGCCTCCTCCAACATCGTCCACGACGTCGAACACTCCGTCCGCCTCTCCGCGCAGCTCTTCCTGAGCGACGAGACCGACGCTCTCGGCACCGGCTCCGGCCTCCGGCGCTACCCCGCCGACGAGGCGCCCGGCGTCGCCGTCCGGACCAACCTCGTCGACGAGGCCGGCACCGATGTCGGCGCCCCGTGGTTCCTGGAGACCGACGAACCCCTCAACCTCGCCGTCGTCGACCCGCGCCACAACCACCGCACCGGGCTCTGGAAGCACGACGATCCGACCCCCGGCACGACCAACGCCTGCTTCGCGGCGGACCTGGCCTCCCGCAAGTTCCCGAACTTCCAGGGCTACCCCGTCCGCCACCTCGACGGTCCGCTCAACTCCATCGGCGAGATCGGCCTCGTCTCCACCGACGCCCCGTGGGAGTCCGTGAACCTCCTCGACGCCTCCGGCGCGAAACTCCTCGACCTCCTCAAGGCCCGCCCCCCGTTCACCCCGCTCGGAGGCACGAACACCGAGACCGTCTCTTACGGGCGCGTCCACGCGTTCACGCCCTTCCCCGCCGCCGCCCGCGCCATGTTCGCCGACGCCTCCTTCGCCTTCGGCACCAACGAATGGCTCCTCGCCACCGGCGCGGAGAAGGACGACGAGACGGCCGGCGCCCCCTCGGGCGAGGTCAGGGACTCCGCGGACAAAATTTTCCACGACCTCGTCGTCGCCGTCTACGCGTCCAACAAATACGCCAGGAAAAACCTCGGCAAAGACCCCGGCGAGGACGTCTCGATCGAGGACAGCCTCATCTTCTTCCCGACCGTCACGAACTCCCTCGACCTCGTCGATCTCGACAAGGTCAACGACCCGGACGCGGACCGATCCGAGTACCTCGAGTCGATCGAGCGCAACGCGCTGTTCCCCTTCTCCCAATGGCTTCCGCTCCTCGCCGACTCCCTCGATCTCTTCAACAACAACACCGACGCCGACGGAAACAATCTCGGCGACGTCTGGTACGAGGCTCCGCTCTACGTCGATTTCAAGGACTTCGTCCGCAAGACCGCGGCTCAGGGGCGGGATCCCGACGACCCGATGGGCGCCCCGAACGCCGAGACGCCGTCCGACGACAGGGAGTTCCGCCCCATGCTCGGCCAGGACAACCTGGAGGACCTCTTCCGCCACCTGCCCGACCGCGTCACCTTCCGCCAGAACGTCCTTCTTGTCTTCTCCCGCACCCAGTCCCTCGCCCCCAACGGCCGGGTCACCTCCGACTCCGTCTACGCGTTCACCGTTCTCCGCGACGCCTACACGGGCCACGTCCGTGTCGTCGACCGCTTCCGTATCTACTAGCCCGCCATGCGCATCCACACCGGTCTCGGCTTCGACTCCCACCGCTTCGTCTCCGGGCGACCTCTCGTCCTGGGCGGCGTCGTGATCCCGCACTCCGAGGGGCTTCTCGGCCATTCCGACGCCGACGTCCTCCTCCACGCCGTCATCGACGCGCTTTTCGGCGCGATCGGCGACGGCGACATCGGCCGCCACTTCCCCGACACCGCCCCCGCCTACGAGGGCGTTTCCAGCCTCCTCCTCCTCCGGAAGACCATGGAGACCGTCCGCTCCGCCGGCTGGTCCGTCTGCAACGTCGACGCGACGCTGCTCGCCGAGGCCCCCAAACTCGCGCCGCACATGCCCGCTATCCGGGCCTCCGTCGCCTCCGCCCTCGGCATCCCCGAGGCCGATGTCTCCGTCAAGGCCAAAACCCTCGAGAAGATGGGGTCTCTCGGCCGCCGCGAGGGAATCGGCGCGCTGTGCTCCGTCCTTGTTCTGTCCAACGAATAACCATCCGCCGCCATGCTCAAAAACATCTCCCCCCTTCTCTCCCCCGACATGCTCTCCGCCCTCTGCCGCATGGGCCACGGCGACGAGCTCGTCATCGGCGACGCCCACTTCCCCGCCGAGACGTTCGGCTCGCGCGTCGTCCTCCGCGCCGACGGCATCCGCGTCGACCAGCTTCTCGAGGCGATTCTCCCGCTCTTCGAGATCGACCGCTACGTCCCCGACCCCATTGTCACGATGGAGGCCGTCCCCGGCGACACGCTCGACCCGTCCGTCGAGGGCTCCTACCGCGCCGTGCTCGACAAGGCCGGCGTGAAGTTTCCCATCACCCGGATGGAGCGGTTCGCCTTCTACGAGCGCGCGAAGAAGGCGTTCCTCATCATCCAGTCCGGCGATGTCCGCACCTACGCGAACCTCCTTCTCAAAAAAGGCGTCACCCCGGTCTGATCCGGACGCCCCAGCGGAATCCCTCCTTGAACACCCGGCCCCTCCCCGACCCTTCCTCCGAGCGCCGCCCCGAGCGCGGCGAGACCGAGTCCCCCGACGCCGTCCGCGACGAGGCCTCCATCGAGGAACTCCTCCAAACCCTCGCGGGGCGCCTCAGCGTCGAGTGGAACGCGCCCCGGTGCTGCGTCTTCCTCTTCAGCGGCATCTCCCGGAAACTCATTCTCCGGGCCGCACACGGCATCGGAGACCGGAGCATCGTCGGCCGGTTCTCCCTCGGAATCGGAGAGAGCATCACCGGGACCGCCTTCGCGGAGGGTATCGCGCTCCAGACCAACGACCTCGCCTCGGGCGTCGACTCCTATCTTCCCTCCCTCCCCGTCGCGCGCGAGTTCGTCCTGGAGTATGAGACCGCGCTCGCCGTCCCGATTCTCCGCGGCGAGGAACGCGTCGGCGTCGTTCTCCTCCAACGGAAAAAGGACCGCCCGTTCTCCCCCGAGGAGATTCAGGGAATCCGCACGGCCGTCGCCCGCGACGCCGGCACGTTCGAGGTCGCCAAGGCCCTCTTCGCCGTCCGCGAGAAGGAACGCCCCGACCCCGAGGCCGCGGTCGCCTCGGCGCCCCGCTCGACCTTCCGGGGCTCCTCCATCGCCGGCGGCGCCGCCGTGGCGGGCAAGGCGCTCGTCGTCACGCGCGAGAAGGTCGGAGACCTCCTCCTCCAGATCCGCTCCGGGCAGCGCGTCTGCCCTCCCGTCGTCCGGTCCTTCGCCGAGGCCGTCGCCCGGACGCACGACCAGATCGACCAGGCCCAGACGCGCATCGCCGAACGTCTCCCCGAGGCCGCGAAACTCATCTTCAACGCCCAGATGCTCGTCCTGCGCGACGAGAATTTCGTCGGAAAGATCGCCGCGCTCGTCCGGGACGGGAACGACACCCCGCAGCACGCGGTCTCCGTCGTCGCGACCGAGTACACGGAGTTCTTCCGCAACTCCGGCGTCGACTTTCTCCGCGAGAAGGCGGCCGACGTCGAGGACGTCGCCTACCATCTCCTCCAGAACCTCTTCGAGAAGGAGGCGCCCTCCGCCGACAGCACCGAGGGCCGCATCATCGTCGTCGCCGAGTTTCTTCCCTCCGACATCTTCCGCATCGCGAGCGAGGGCACGCGCGGCATCGTCCTCGTCGGCGGCGCCAGCACGGCGCACGCCACGCTTCTCCTGAAGTCGCTCGGCCTTCCCGCCGTCTTCGTCAACGACGAGCGGCTCCTCCAGATTCCCGACCGGGTCCCCGTCCTGCTCGACGCGCCCCACGGCACCGTCTTCGTCAACCCCGAGCCCGAGGTCCTCCGCCGTTGCGAGGCCCCCGCCCCCTCCGCCGACACGCTCCGGGTTCTCTTCGAGGGCGTCCGCCCCGAGACCCGCACGCGCGACGGCACGCGCGTCCGCCTCCTCGCCAACGTCAACCTCCTCTCCGAGGCCACCCGCGCGGTCCAGTCCAAGGCCGAGGGCATCGGGCTCTACCGGACGGAATACCCCTTCCTGCTCCACCCCTCGCTTCCCAACGAGGAGGACCAGCTCAACATCTACGGCGAGCTGCTCGACTCGTTCCGGAACGGCCCGGTCACCTTCCGCACGCTCGACGCGGGCGGCGACAAGATCCTCTCCTACTTCCGCTCGACCTTCGAGCCGAATCCGGCGCTCGGCCTCCGCTCGACGCGCTTCACGCTGCGCTATCCGTACATCTTCGACCAGCAGCTCCGCGCCATCCTCCAGGCCATGCGCGTGCGCTCCCGGGCCGAGACGCGCATCATGTTCCCCATGATCGGCTCGCTCCAGGAGTTCGACGCCGCCTGCCGCCGCGTCGACCACTGCGTCGGCCAGCTCAACGAGCGCTATCCCTCCTCCCAGCCCGTCCTCAAGCCCGCGATCGGCACGATGGTCGAGCTTCCCGCGCTCGTCCGCCTCGCGCGCCCCCTCGCCCGCAAGGCCGCCTTCTTCTCCGTCGGGACCAACGACTTCATCCAGTACATGCTCGCGGTCGACCGCACCAACGCCTCCGTCCGCCGCTACTATGTCCCGCACCACCCGGCCGTGCTGGAGGGGCTCGCCAAGGTCGTTCAGGCCGCGAACGACGCGCATATCCCCGTCTGCATCTGCGGCGAGATGGGCAACGACCCGAAATATCTTCCCTTCTTCGTCGGCATCGGTGTCCGAGAGTTCTCCCTGCCGCCGGAAAAAATTCCGCAGGTCCAGGACGTCCTCGCCAGCTTCTCGGTCGCCGACGCCGCCCGGCACGCCGCGCGCCTCCTCGAGGCCGACACCATCCCGGACGTCGAGAAAATTCTCGCCGAATTCTAGCCGGGGCTCCGAAGTCCCGGAGGAATACCGTCTCCGGCTCCCTGACCGCGCCTCAGGACTTGGTCCGGCGGCACACCGCGGCCGAGGCCGCGATTCCCGCCATCGGCGAGGGTTTGGTCACCCGCACCTCCGCCCGCGCGACGCCCGGCGTCCGGAGCGCCTCCTCCGCGATCCGCTCCGCGAGATGCTCGACCAGGTTGTACGGCTTCTCCTCCATCACGTCCCGGATCCGCCGGGCCGTCTCCGCGTAGTCGACCGCGTCGGCCAGCTCGTCGCTCTCTCCGGCCTTCCGGAAATCGCCCTCCATCCGCACGTCCACCGTCACCGGACGCCGTACGCCCTTCTCCTCGGGATACACCCCGAGCTCGCTCATCCCCTCCAGCCCGACGACGCACACCGCGTCCGGCGTCCGCTCCGCGTCCTGGAGCGCCGCGAGAACCTTCTCCAGCGCCATGCCGCGGGATCCTTTGAGGAGCACCTCGTCGCCGCCCCGGAGCATCATCCCGAGCCGTTCCGCGGCCTCCGCGCAGTCGGCGCACGCCGTCACCCGCGCTGGAGGAGTCCCCGCCTCCAGCGCCCCCTCGCGGATCCACGCGCCCGCGCGGCTCCCGACGAGCAGCAGATGCGCGAGCCCCGCCGCGGCCGCGGCGCGCCCGACGCCCCGGTGCAGTTCCGCCTCGGCCTCCTCGCCGAGCTCCAGCATGTCTCCGAGCACCGCGAAACGCCGGCCGGTCCCGATGTTCCGCGACCGGAACGTGCGGAGCGCCTTCTCCATGCTGAGGGGATTCGCGTTATAGGCGTCGTTGACGACCGTGACGCCCCCGACACGGCACTCCTCCCAGCGCATTCCGACGCGCTCCGTCGCGCCGAGAGCCGCCGGGATCGCCTCCAGGGCGACGCCGCTCTCCCGCGCCGCGGCGACGGCCAGAAGCGCGTTGCGCACGTTGTGCTCGCCGGGAACGGGAATCCGGAGGCGCGTCGTGCCGCCGTGCCGCCGGTCCTCGACGGAGACCTCCCAGGCCGACTCGTCGATACCGCCGCCGACGTAGTCCGCGTCGCCGCCCAGCGAGACGGTCACGACCTTCCGGCCGGGTCCCGCGGCGGCCTTGAGCCGCGGGAACATCGCCTCGTCGGCCCCCAGAACCACCAGCGCCCCGGCAGGAAGCGCCCGAAGAAGATCCGCCTTTTCCTCCGCGATGGCCTCGACCCGGCCGAACGCCTCCAGATGCACGGGGCCGACGCACGTCACGATGCCCGCGTCGGGCTCCAGCACCTCGCAGAGTCCGGCCATCTCGCCGGGGTGGCTGATTCCCGCCTCGAGCACGGCGGCCGCGGCGGCGCGGTCCACGCCGAGAAGGCTCAGGGGAAGACCGACGTCGTTATTGAAGTTTCCCGGAGTTTTCGAGACAATGCCGAGCGGCGAGAGCAGCGCGGCGGTCATCTCCTTGACGGTGGTCTTGCCCGCGCTCCCGGTGACGCCGAACACCTTCACGCCGGCGGCCCGGAGCGCTTTGCGGTAGCCTTTCGCGAGGTCGCGGAGCGCGGTGTTCGGGTCGTCCACGCGGAGCAGGAGCGCGCCGGGCGGCAGCTCGGCGGACGGAAAATCGCGGCGCACCACCGCCCCCGCTGCGCCGGCCCGCAGCGCGGCGCCGACAAAACGGTGCCCGTCGAGGCGCTCCCCTTTATAGGCGATGAAAAGTTTCCCTCCCGCCTCCTTGCGCGAGTCGAGCTCCACCCCGGCGATCCATTCGTCCGGGCGGGAGTCCCCGCCCCCGCCCCCGCCTCCGTCGCCTCGTAGGCATGT
>JAZUKQ010000337.1:0-6312 GCA_045643325.1 Kiritimatiellia bacterium
TGGCTCGGAACTTGCTCCGGCCCCCTCCGCGAGGGGGCTGCCGCTTGCGGCTGGGGGAGTACACCGGGCACCGCAAAGGTGCCGCGCGGCGATCGGGCGAAGGAAATAGGCTGCACCGTTGCAAGGTGTGCGCGAGTGCGCGAGACGGCTCATCCGCCGCACGGTGTACCCCCCCCGGCGGCGTGCCGCCACCCCCCGCGCGGCGGGGGCCGGGCTTCGCCCGACCGACGCGAACGAGACACCCTCCGGCGCTGCGCGCCACCTCCCTCAAGGGAGGCGCCTGCGGCGGGCGGTGACCGGACGCGGGGGCATGACCCAAACGGTCGGCCTCCGCGTTTCTTTTTTAGTGTTGAAAAAGGACCGCCCCCTTTTCATACCCTGCTCCAGGCCCGATAAATCCGCGATCCGTACGAAGTCCGCACGGAAACCGGACGCCCGAGCCGTGAAATGAAATTACGGTGCGGAAAGAATTGCAGAGGATTTTCGCGGCGGCTGGTTTCTTTGAAAAAAAGAACCTTATATCTGACAAAATAAGGGTCGACCCCTTTTTATACGAAGTCCGCACGGAAACCGGACGTCCGAGCCGTGAAATGAAATTACGGTGCGGAAAGAATTGCAGAGGATTTTCGCGGCGGCTGGTTTCTTTGAAAAAAAGAACCTTATATCTGACAAAATAAGGGTCTGACCCCTTTTTATACGCACGAAAACAGGACGCCCGAGCCGTGAAATGAAATTACGGTGCGGAAAGAATTGCAGAGGATTTTCGCGACGGCTGGTTCCTTTGAAAAAAAAAAAGAACCTTATATCTGGCAAAATAAGAAATAAGGGTCTGACCCCTTTTCATATCCGGCCCCGCATGGTGTCCTTTATTCTGACGCAATGCGTTTTTTACGCCCTCTTTCGAAGGTTGACTTTCTTCCGAAGAATGGGTACTCTTTTCTGACGTTTTTTGTCGGCGGCTGTTTCTTCACGCCCGCCCCGGACGGTCACAGGATTACGTCGCCAGACGCAATGCGAAGTTTTGTCCCATTTTGAACGCAAAGATGAATGGGATACCAATGGAGGATAAATACCAAATGAAGATTTCTTTCGCGTTTTACATGGTCGCCGCCGCCACAATCGTCGCCGCCGCCGAGGAAAAAGCCCCGATTGTGAAGGTCGGACTGTACAAAAACGGTCTCGCCGCGGTGACCCGCCGCGTGACGCCCGACGCGAAGGGGGTCGCGACCGTCGACGGCTCGGCGAGGCCCGCCTACGGGACGTTCTGGCATTCGGCGGAAAAGCCCGTCACGGTGACGCGCGGCGTTCCGGAGGGCAACGCCACCCTGACGTTCCGCGCCCCGCCCGAGTTCCGGCAGGTGCTGGAGGCGGCGATCATCGCGCCGGACATGAAGTTGGCGGCATTCTCCTCCGGCGAAAAGGACATCCTTCTCTCCGCGAACGGCACACTCCTCGCGAAAGGCGGCTTCGCCGACACCGACGACGGGTGGGACGACCCGTTTCAACGACGCTCTTTCGGCGTCCAGCAAGGCTGGAAACTCCGTCTCAAAAACGGTTCGACGCTGACCGTTCCCAGGCATTGTCTCGTGGCGGTCGCGGGGACCTCTGCCGCGGACGCCGAGTGGCGGTTCTCCGGCTCGGACAAGCCGTTTGACGTGGAGTATCTTACGAGCGGCGCGAGCTGGACTCCGTCCTATCGGTTGGAACTCGCGGAAGGCGGCAAGGGACGGCTTTTCATGTCCGCGGAACTCCGCAACGAACTCGGCGACTGGAAGGACGCCGAGGTGTCGCTCATCTCCGGTTTCCCGAACCTCAAATACGCGTCCGTCCCGTCGCTGCTCGGAAAAGACGTCGGATTCGACATGTACCGGAGAGCCGTCGAGGCCGCAGAGAGTCCGGACCGCAGCACAGGCATCGGGGCGATGACGCAGGTGATGCTGAACTCCGCCTCCTTCGACGGGATGAACACGGACCCGGCGGCCTACGCCGCGGCCGAGGCCGGCGCCGGCGCGGACATCCACTACCGCCCCATCGGGAAAATCACGCTCGGCAAGGACCAGACGGTCTCGCTGCCGCTGGGCGCCGAGACTGCGGACGTCAAGCGGATGGTGGACTGGGACCTCGACGACCGGCGGGACGGCTGGGGGCGTCTCGTCAATCAGGACAAACAGCCCGAACTGTGGGACGCCGTGAAGATCCGCAACCCCTTCGGCTTCCCTCTGACCACCGCGCCGATGGAGGTCGTCGAGGACGGCCGCATCCTCGGACAGAGCCCGTGCTCATGGACAAATCCAGGCGACGAGGTCGTCGTGAAGGTCACCAAGGCCCTGTCGGTCAAAGGAGCCTTCGAGGAGCGAGGCGACGGGAAGGGCATCTCCTCCAAGGTGTCCTCGTTCGACGTCGGAGAACGGTTCCGCTTCCAAGGCTATGACTACCGCAAGGAGACCGTGACGGCGACATTCAACGTGACGAATTTCCGCAAAGAACCGGTGGAGATGCACGTCAAGAAGACGATTTCCGGCGAGATTGTCGAGAGCGCCTTCCAGCCGACGGCAGTCCGCAATCCCCCGCCGGAGGACAATCGCGTGAACCCGGTGCGGGAATTGACGTGGGAATTCGAGTTGAAGGCGGGCGAGTCGCGCGAGTTCGAATTCACCTACTGGCTGTGGGTCCGGATGTGAGGAACGCCGCCGCGGACCGCCTTCGGCGGCGTCCGCGCCCCGGGGAACTCGCGGAAGGAATACAGGAAAGGTTGCACGGACCGCCCGCGCGATTCGGCGGACAGAAAAGACCCCTCGCGGAACCGTGACGGTTCGTCCGGTAGGTTTTTCGTAAAATACCGGATTTTCAAAACGGCAAGTCCAGACACCTCGAAAAGACTTGCCGTTTTTGCTTGTTTCCCCTTATTTTTTCGCGATGTTTAAAAAACATAAAACCGTCCTTGACGCGAACCCGGACCGGGTGTACAATATCGGGCTTGACACCTTAAAATAGGTGGATTATACCCTCGTTTTTAATCTCAAACACGATTCCGGAGTTTCCCATGCGCAAAGGCTTTACGCTCATCGAACTTCTCGTTGTCATCGCCATTATCGGTATTCTCGCGGCGCTCATCGCGCCGTCCGCGACGAAGGCGCTCTCCGCCGCCAACGAGACCAAGTGCAAGAACAACATGAGAAACCTCCACGCGGCGGTCATCAATTACGCCAACGCCAATGGCGGAGACCTTCCCTTCGCGGGTTCCTACGAGGTCCACTGGAGCGACGGATACCACGGCCGGCCCGGTTGGATCTCCTGGCTTCCGAAGGACGGGAAGACGGTCTCCTGGGATCCGGGATCGGTCGCCGACGCGAAGAAAAACTCCCAGCTTTCGAAGGTCTCCGACGCCGATTTCGGCGGAAAGAACTCCAAGGCCGCGAAAGAGGCGATGTTCGCCATCACCAACGGCACCCTCTGGGCCTATACGGACAAAGAGCCGGGCGTCTACTTCTGTCCGGTCGCCGTGAAGACGGAGGGGCTGCTCAAAGGCGCGAAAATGACCTACGTGATGAACGAGTTCTTCTACTGCCAAATGCACCCGAACGGAAATTTCGACCACCGCCACCTGTCGCGCATCGGGACTCCGTCCGAATCTTTCACAAGCAACGGCGTCAAATACACGCCGGAAGCCAGCCGCCTTCTCCTGTTCGCGGAACATGAGGCGGATTCCTCGTGGTCCGACAAAGAATATCAGATCGGGAAAAACTGCCTCCTCCACATCACCGACAACGAGGACGCCGAGAACAGTTCCCATCTCGGGACGTTCCACAGCGGTCCCTCCTCGAAGCGCGACGCCGCTTGGGGCCACGTCGTGTTCCTCGACGGCCACATCGACAAAGTCCTCCCCAACTTCGACCCGAAGCGCGACAAGGTGGACCTTTCGGACATCGACGGAGTGAAGAACCGCGCCTACTGGTATTCCATCGGCGAGGAGCCCGCGCCGATCGTCGACTAGCCTCCGATTTCCGTTTTTCCTGTCCTGCCTCCGCATTTCCGGAACAAACAAACAACAACAACCATGAGTTCTACTAAAAAAACACAGACCTCCTCCAACACCACGAACAACAATTCCCGCCCCGCCTCCAAAGGCCCGTCCAAAACGGTCCGTCCCGCAGAGAATCCCGACACCGCCGGGAAAAAGTCCAAGACCGAGGACAACGCGGACAACGCCTCGAAGAAATCCGTCGCGGCCGCGAAGAAAGCCGTCGTCCAAACGAAAAGCGCGCCGCAGAAAAAGCCCGCCGCCGCTCCGTCCTCCGCGAAAAAATCCCCCGCGGCGAAGAAGCCGGAATCTCCGGCGAAGAAAAGCGCGGACACGGCGAAAAAGCCGGACGCGAAAGTCGCGGACGCCAAACCCAAGAAGCCGGAATCTCCGGCGAAAAAGAGCGCGGACGCGGCGAAGAAGCCGGACGCGAAAGCCGCGGACGCCAAACCCAAGAAGCCGGAATCTCCGGCGAAGAAGAGCGCGGGCACGGCGAAGAAGCCGGACGCGAAAGCCGCGGACGCCCAACCGAAGAAGCCGGAATCTCCGGCGAAGAAGAGCGCGGACGCCAAGGACAAGACCTCCGCGTCCTCCGACAAACAAGGTCCGGCCACGTCTCCTGCGAAAGGCGTCTCGAAGAAGAGTCAGGGCAAGGCCAAGGGCGAGTTCTCCGCGGAAGACTTTATCGACACCATCGAGACGGTCCCCGACCCTATGCTCGAGGAGGACGACACCGATGAAAACCGCGACACCGTGGCGCTGACCGGACCGTCCGACGAGGATCTCGCCTCCACGGACACCGACGCGATGTTCGAGGACATCCGCAATCTGAACATCGAATCCCTCGTGGACGAGGAAGAGGGCTTCGGCCCGGACTCCGAGTTCGACGACACGGATGATACTCCCGACGGGGAGGACCCGGACGAACTGCCTCCTCCCGCGGACCCGTCGGACATGGACGAGTATACCGGTATTGTCGACATCGACGATCCGGGATCGGATCCGCAGTCCGGACTCCAGGCCAACGTGGAGAACGCGGCGGACCGTGAGCGCCGCGAGGAGCTCAACGCGAAAATCAAAGACCTCCTGAAACTCTACGAGACCCAGCGCTACATCACGTTCGACGACATCCACGAGGCCCTCCCCGAGAGCGCCATCAAGGACTCCGACGTCGAGGCCTGTCTCGGCATCCTCAAGAGCATGGACATTCCCGTCATCGACTCCGCCGATGTCGAGAAGTTCCTCGCCGAATCTTCCGGGACCCCGCTCTCCAACCGCAGCGTAAAGCTCGACTTCTTCGACGACCCCATCCGCATGTACCTCCATCAGATGGGCCAGGTCTCCCTCCTTACCCGCGACCAGGAGGTCGAGATCTGCAAGCGCATCGAGGAGTCCGAGAGCGTGATCCGCACGCTTTTCAACCGCTTCGGATTCGCCACCCGCTTCTACCTCGCCATGCTCGACCGCGTCGTGAACGGCGAGGAGCGCTTCGACCGCGTCGTCACCGACAAGCTCGTCGACAGCCGGGAGGACTATATCGCCCGGGTTCCCGAACTCCGCGAGGCGCTGCTCAAACATCACGCCGCCATGGAGAAGGAGGTCCGCGCCATCGAGGCCTGCGAGAATAAGCCGAAGGAGAAGGCGAAACACGAGGCCCAGCTCGAAGTCCTCCGCGAGACGTTCCGCGCGTTCTCCCACGAGGACGAGGAGAACACCACCCTCGCGAACGCCCCGCTCGGACTTCACTTCAAGCAGAAGATTCTCGAGGCCGTCGCCTCCGAGTCCGACGAGAAGTTCTACCGCCCCTACCGCGAGCATCTCCGGGAGTACGACGAACTCGTCAACGGGAAGAAAAAGACCTCGTCCAAGCATTCGGAGGCCCGCGCCGCAGAACTCAAGGAGACCATCGCCGCGATGGAGAAGGAGTTCTTCATGCCGAAGGAGGACTTCGTCAAGGAGTTCGAGCGGCTCCGCATCGCCCTCCGGGAGGGACAGAAGGCCCGCACCGAGATGGTCGAGGCCAACCTCCGCCTGGTCATCTCCATCGTGAAGAAGTACATGAACCGCGGACTCTCCTTCCTCGACCTCATCCAGGAAGGCAACACCGGCCTCATGAAGGCCGTCGAGAAATTCGAGTCCCGCCGCGGCTCCAAGTTCTCCACCTACGCCACCTGGTGGATCCGCCAGGCCGCCACGCGCGCCATCGCCGACCAGGCCCGGACCATCCGCATCCCGGTCCACATGATCGAGACGATCAACAAGCTCCTGCGCGTCCAGAAAAAACTCGTGCA
>JAZUKQ010000338.1:0-4815 GCA_045643325.1 Kiritimatiellia bacterium
GAACGGGTTCCCGAAATCATATTATGGTAGCAGCTACTGGGATGTTGTGCGAAACACACTGATGTTCGGGCAGACCACTTCGGCGCCGCTCCGGGACATCCCCTCCGGTCCGGTCTACGGCGTGACGTACGATTTTCTCTGGGACGCGGACCATACGCAGGTCACGGGGCGCGTCGCCCGCCTCAAGCTTGTCCCGGTCGGCCTCGACGCCATCGACCGCCATCCGGTGAGCGAGTGAGGGAGACGACGAGTCCGAATGGACAGCGATCCCTGTCCCGCATTGACAGCGCAGGGACATTGGAGAATAATATTCGCGTTATCCGAAACACGTTTTCAAGGGAGTTTTCTGTGAAAGATTCTGTGAAAGTCTGTGCGGCGGTGGCCGGCGCGGTGTTGGCATCCATGACGGCGGGGGCGCAGGAGCGCGTCGAATACCCCGATTTCTACGACAGCAAGGCGGGCGGAACGAAGGGCATCGATTTTGTGAAGTCGATTTCCGTCATCACGCCGGCGTACTGCTCGTACGTGAAAGGCGATGTCACGGTCATTTTCGAGGCGCCTGGCATGAGGACCGCCCAGGTCCGCTGCTGGCAGCAGGACGCCGACCTTTCCAAGGGCGGTCACGACCAGATCCTCGCGGAGATGACGCTGGAGGACGGCAAGGAGGCCGAGTTCGTTTTTCACGCCGACGAGTTCCCGAACGGTCCGACGACCATCCGCATCCAGGCGAAAGACGACACGAATCATCAGGACTACTGCGAACTTCAGGTCTATAACCTCGGCGGCGTCAAGTGGAAGCAGGGAATCCCGAAAGAAGATCCGCCCGGAGCGGCCGGGATGAAACTCGTGTTCGCCGACGATTTCGACGGACCGCTCTCCATTTCCCCGAGCGGCTTCGGCGCGCGCTACGCGGCGCACAAGACCGGCGGCGGCGACTTCAGCGGATGGCAGTTCTCCGACCCCGAGGGGCGCGACAAGCCGTTCGGGCAGCGCGGCACCTTCCTCCGCATCCACGCCCGCAAGGACGCCGAGAAGGCGCGCTCGGGCATTCTTTCCTCGATGCGTCCCGACGGAAGCGGCGTCGCCGTCCCGTATCCCTGCTATTTCGAGTGCCGTTTCGTCGCGCAGTCGGCGCCCGGCACGTGGCCCGCGTTCTGGACCCTCACGAAGGGCACCGCGGGCATGGACAAGAACGATCCCGGCTACGCCGACGTCAAAAAGCTCGGCTGCGAGGAGCTCGACATCATCGAGGCATACGGCGGATACGGTCCGCACAACCCGAACAGCGGCGGACTGTACCATTCCGTCACGCATTACTGGGGAGACCAGAAGAAGCCAGAGTGGTATTCGAAGAAGCTTCCGGACGGCAGCGACAATCCGAAGTACAGCGCGACGTCCTGCACGACCGACACGCTCAAGATCGGCAACGGCTCGTCATGGTCCTGGATGCCGCACACGTACGGTCTCGCCATCACCGAGACGGATACCGTCTACTATTTCGACAATGTCGAAGTGCTCCGTCACCCGACAGGCCCCGCCTCGCTCGCGATGTCGACCTGGTTCCTCATCAACTACGCCATCGGCGGCATCAGCGGCTGGCCCATCGACATGGAGCGCTACGACAACCAGACCGACATGTGGGTCGACTTCGTCCGCGTCTATTGCGGCCGTGTCGGCACGCCCGAAGTGAAGAGCACGTTCGTCGGGAAGAAGCCGGCGAAGGTCACGATCTCCTGCCCGACCGACGGCGCCGCGATTTTCTACACGACGGACGGATCGGCTCCGACCAAG
Source organism: Kiritimatiellia bacterium (assembly GCA_045643325.1). Taxonomy (GTDB): domain Bacteria; phylum Verrucomicrobiota; class Kiritimatiellia; order RFP12; family JAZUKQ01; genus JAZUKQ01. The sequence goes on from JAZUKQ010000338.1 coordinate 1,792, forward strand.
GCGTCGAGGCGCTATGCCGGCCCCTTCGAGATGTCCGAACCCGGCAAGGTGCGGGCCATCGCCGTCGGCAAGGACCTTTTGGACAGCGTCGAGGGCTCCGGAAAGGTTGTCCGGGCGCCCGGAGTCGCGGGCTCGGTCGGCATTAACTTCATGGATAAACGGGACAACGACCGCCTTCTCCAGAAGTCCGACATCGCCGGCGCGGGCGAACTCAAGCAGGCGAACTGGAACGAGTTCCTTATCGGGGCGCAAAACGAGAAGAAGGACCTTCTCGCGTCCGACGGATCGGTCTCCGGCATGTCTGTCCGCGCGAAGGGAACCGGTGCCGTGTGCGAGCCGTGGAGCTTCGGCGGGAATGACGGAAAGCTCAAGCGCGGCGCGCTTTCCTGCGACACGGAGGTGGAGCTTGTCGGGGTGCCGTATCCGAAGTATGACGTGGTCGTCTACCTCACGGCCGGGCCGAATTCCAGCAAGGGCCTTCTTTCCATCGAGAAGACGGACGGGGAGGGCGGCGTCGGGCCGGTTCCGATGTATTCCGTCCATCACGGCTGGATCGGCGACGGACGGCATGTCGTCTGCGAGTCGACCGACCCGGCGAATCCCACGAACAGCAACTACGTGCGCTTCCGCGGCGTGACGGCCCGTTCCGTCCGGCTGAAGATGAAGAATACCGACTGGTGGGTCGGCATCGGCGCCGTGCAGGTGGTGCCCGCGGAGTAGCGCCTGCGGCGGACCGTCCAAGACAGGGACGGAGGGACGCGCCCGGCGCGTCCCTCCGTCTTTTTCGTCTGGCCCGGGCGGGTCGGCCGCGGGAACGCGCCGGAGCGCACGGTCTTCGCGGTTCCGCGCCGCGCGCTACAGCCGGGTGAACTTCCAGTCCACGGGATGTTCTCCCTCGTAGGGCATATAGCCGTGGAAGACGCGCGGGTCCCCGTCGAATACGGGCGGGATGAAGAGACGGTCGCCTTCCCACATCGGAAGATTCGGGATGTCCTCGATTTTCTCCCAGGAAAGGACTCCCTCCTCGTTCTCGGCCGCCGGCGTCCCCTCCCAGTCGGTGATGAGGAAGACAAACGCGAGCCAGTCGCGGTGTTTGGGGCCGAAATTCGTCCAAGAGACCGTGCCGCGGAGGGTCATGGCTTTCACCTCGATGCCCGCCTCCTCGCGGATTTCGCGGATCATTCCCGCGGCGACGTCCTCGTCCCGCTCGACTTTGCCGCCGAGGCCGTTGTATTTCCCGAGGTTCTCGTCATCCTCGCGGGCGATTCTGTGGACCATGAGCACCCGGGTGCCGTCTTTCGAGAGCACGAAGCCGAGCGTGGAGAGGATGGGGGTGTAGTATTTGTCCATTATGGGGTGGGCGGGACGCCCGTCGCCGGGGGCGGAGGCGGGGCGGGTTGCGTGGGGGGCGGGGCGGGAAAAAGCTTGCAGACGGCGGCGAGCCGCTCGTTGACGCGCGCCGATTTGTCGGTCAAGGCTTCCGGATAGAAGTGGCGTTCGAACGCTTTGAGGGCGAGCTTCTCGTCGGTCGTGTCGTAGCCGATTGTTTTGAGCATCGACTGGACGGACATTTTCGGTTTGGAGAAATCATCGGTCCATACGCCGATGCCGCGGCGCGCGAGAGTCATCCAGGGAAAAGCGGGCCCGGGATCGAGTTTCCGTTTGGGCGCGACGTCGGAGTGTCCGACGAAGACGAGGTTCGAATAGGCCGTCTTCAATTCCGTGCAGAGGAGGACGAGGGAGTCGATTTGAGCCGCGGGGAACGGGGAATAGACGCCGTTCTCTCCGAGACCCGCGTTCACGAGTTCGATGCCGACCGAGGCGCTGTTCACGTCGTCGATGCCGTGCCAGAAGGATTTCCCGGCGTGCCAGGCGCGTTTGGACTCGTCGACAAGGTGATAGGTGCGTCCGTCCTCGCCGATGAGGTAGTGCGCGCTGACCGGCGCGTCATTGGTCGGGTTGGTGAGCGCGACGAGGGATCGCTCGACGGTCGGAATCGCCGTATAGTGGATGACAACGAGCGAGACGGGGAGGGTTCGCTCGGAGAAGTTCGGAGAGGGAACCTCTTCCACGGGAAGCGGTTCGCGCGGTCCGTAGAACTTCGCTCCTCGGCGGAAGACGGTGTCCAGCAGGGCCGCGACCCGCGCGAAGCGTTCCCGGACGGTGTTCCGCAGGAGGGCACGGCGGGAAAGAACCGGATCGCTCGCGCAGTATCCGTACGCCTGAATTCCCCGGCAACGGGCAAGGAAGACGGCGCGGAGGGCGTGGAAGCGCTGGGAGACGACGATGAACGAGTCCTGTCCGAAGACACGTTCGGCCCGGAGGACGGAATCGAGGGTCCGGAAGCCTGCGTAGTCGCAGACGATGCGTTCCGGCGGGACGCCGAGGTCCACGAGCGCGAGTTTCATGTCGGAGGGTTCGTCGTAGTTTCGGATGTGATTGTCGCCCGAGACGATGAGCACGGAGACCTTCCGCGAGCGGTAGAGTTCCGCGGCGGCCTCCATCCGGGCGGAGAAGAAACGGTTCTTGCGGCCGTTCGGGAGCGTGCGCGCGCAGCCCAGGACGAGTGCCGCGTTGCGGCGGGGAAGGTGGTCGGCGGACGCCGGGTCGAAGACGTTTTTGGAAGAGACGGCCCGTACGAGGATTTCCGCGAGCAGAAAAATTCCGGCGAGGGCAAGAACGGCGATGAGCGACATCTTTCGGATGAAAGGCCGTGTGAGAACTTTTCCTTTTTTAGGAGGATGTTTTTTCGTTGAGTTGGGCATGGCGGTAGAATAGCACGATTCGGCGGGACTGTCGCGTGAATTCGGGCGCAGGGAACAGGCCATGGACGAACGGACCGGGGGTGGAAAACCGGAGAAACCGAAACCGGAGCGTCCGTGCACCCCTGGTGTGAAACTACGGTGCGGAAAGTTTTTGGAGGGCGATGGTGGTCGCGGCGTCGGGGAGGATGATTTTACGGTTCGCCCGGAATGAAACTACGGTGCGGAAAGTTTTGTTGGGGGATGGCGGGCGGGGAGTAGG
>JAZUKQ010000339.1:0-7639 GCA_045643325.1 Kiritimatiellia bacterium
CCCCCCGCCCGATTTTGGTATTCTGTACCCATGCGCATTCTTCTCATCGGCTGCGGCCGTGTGGGCCGCACCCTCGCCGAGAAACTCTGCGAGGAACAGAACGAGGTCACCGTCGTCGATTCCGACGCGGCGAAACTCGACGAGCTCTCCGACCGGCTCGACGTCCTCGGCGTCCAAGGCAATGGAGCGACCCGCGCGACGCTCGAGAAGGCCGGAGTCGCCTCCGCGGACCTCCTGATCGCCGTCACGTCGTCGGACGAGCTCAACCTCCTCTGCTGCGTCGTCGCGCGCCATCTCGCCCCCAGATGCCACACCATCGCCCGGGTCCGCGCCCCCGAGTACCACGCCGACGCCGGCGCGCTCTCCGAAGGACTCGGCGTCTCCATGATTGTGAACCCGGAGAAGACCGCGGCCGACGAGATCGCCCGGGTTCTCCGCTTCCCCTCCGCCATCCAGGTCGCCCCGTTCGCGCGCGACCGCGTCGAGCTCGTCAAGTTCCGGATTCCCGAGGGTTCCCCGCTCGCCGGGAAGTCCGTCCGCGGCATCATGGCAGAGCTCCGGACCGACGTCCTCTTCTGCACCGTCGAGCGCGGCGACGACACCCTCGTCGTCAACGGTCCGCTCGTCCTCGCCGCGCGCGACGCCGTCACGTTCGTCGCCACACCCGCCAACGCCACCCGGTTCTTCGACCGCATCGGCTACGGCGCCCGCCCCGTGAAGGACGTCATCCTCGCCGGAGGCGGTCCCACCGCCCAATATCTCTCCGAAAATCTCCTCGCCTCCGGCATCGGCGTCAAAGTCCTCGTCCGCGACCCGGTCCTCGCCGACCGTTTCCCCGGCGCCGTCGTGTTTCATGGCCGGGAGTCCGACCAGGAACTGCTCCGCGAGGAGGGAATCGCCTCCGCGGACGCCTTCATCGCCCTCACGGAGCTCGACGAGCAGAACATCCTCCTCTCCCTCTTCGCGAAAGAGGCCGGCGCGCGGAAGACCGTCGCGCGCGTCGAACGGCTCGAGCTCGGAAGCGTCGTCCGCCGTCTCGACCTCGACACGGTCGTCTACCCCGCGACGCTGACGGCGAGCCGCATCGCCCGCTATGTCCGCGCCATGAGGAACTCCGCCGGCTCCGGCATCGAGACGCTCACCAGCATCGTCCCCGGCAAAGCCGAGGCGGTCGAGTTCGCCGTCCGCGGCGCCTCGCCGCTGACCGGTGTCCCGCTCGCCGACCTCTCCCGTTTTCTGAAGCCGGGCGTCCTCGTCGCGGCGGTCATCCGCGGCCGCCGCGTCATCCTCCCCCACGGGCAGGACACCGTCGAGCCCGGCGACTCCGTCATTGTCGTCTCGCGTCCTCTCGCCCTCCGGGAGCTCGGAGACCTCCTCGCGAATCCGTGAACCGTTCCGTCGTCCGGCATACCCTCGGCTGGATTCTCCGCGCCGAGGGATTCATCCTCGCGGTCCCGCTGCTCGCCGCCGTCCTCTGCCGGGAGCGCGCGGCCGCGCTGGCGGTCCTCGCGTCGGCGGCGCTATGTCTCGTCCCCGGTTTCCTGCTCTCCCGGAAAAGGCCGGCGGACGCGACAATCTACGCCCGCGAGGGATTTGTCGTCGTCTCGCTCGGATGGCTGCTCCTCTCGGTCTTCGGCGCCCTTCCCTTCCTTCTCTCCGGCGCGGTTCCCTCGTTCGTCGACGCGCTCTTCGAGTCGGCGTCCGGGTTCAGCACGACGGGCGCGACCGTTCTCGCGGACGTCGAGTCGCTTCCCCGCTCGCTCCTTGTGTGGCGGAGTCTCACACACTGGATCGGCGGCATGGGCGTGCTCTCGTTTCTTCTCGTCTTCCTTCCGTTGAGCGGCGGGCGCGACATGCTGCTCTACAAGGCGGAAAGTCCGGGTCCCTCCGTCTCCAAACTGGTCCCGCGCCTCCGCACGACAACCCACATCCTCTATGTGGTCTACGGCGTCCTGACCGCCCTCGAGTACCTCGCGCTCCTCCTGTCGGGGATGTCGCCGTTCGAGGCGCTCAACACCGCGTTCGCGACGGCGGGAACCGGCGGCTTCGGAATCTACAACGACAGTCTCGCGCGCTGCACGCCGGTCCAGCAATGGACGGTCGCCGTGTTCATGCTGCTCTTCTCCGTGAATTTCGGCGCGTACTACTGCGTCGCGCTGCGCCGCTTCCGGGAGGCGGTCAACGCGGAACTCAAAACGTTCGCGGGCATCGTCCTCGCGGCCGCGCTGCTCCTTTTTCTGAACACGCGGGGGCTCTTCGCGTCGGCCTCCGAGGCGCTGAGGCACATCGTCTTCACCGTGGCGTCCCTGGTCTCCACGAGCGGGTTCGCGACAACGGACTTCGACGCCTGGCCCGAGCTTTCCCGGACGGTCCTTGTCCTGCTGATGCTCGTCGGCGCCTGCGCGGGAAGCACGGGCGGCGGCTTCAAGGTCTGCCGTGTGGTGATTCTCGTCCGCGGCGCGGCCGACGAACTTCTGGCGCAGGCGCGGCCGCACCGCGTCCGGCATCCGGAACTGGACGGGCGGCGGCTTTCCCCGGAGACGGTCCGCTCGGTCAACGCCTACACGATCTGCTACGTGCTGGTCTTTCTGGCGTCGTTCGCGCTGATTTCTGTGGAAGGACACGGACTGGTGACGAGCTTCACGGCGGTCGTCTCGGCGCTCAACAACATCGGTCCGGGGCTGGACGGCGTGGGGCCGACCCGCAATTTCGCGTTTTTCTCGGCGCCGTCGAAACTCCTGCTCGTCTTCGACATGCTCGCCGGCCGTCTCGAGCTCTACCCCGTGCTCGCCCTCCTCGTCCCGTCGACTTGGAGACGGTAGCGGCGGACGCCTTCCCGCCGCATCTTCCTCCTCGGCCGCCCGAAACTAGTTTCCGGAGTCCGGGAGTTCCCCCGGGACGGAGAGCATGCACGGCATCGCCCGGAGAATCCCGCTCTTCGACATCAGGATCACCCGGCGGGGAAGATTCGTCGGGGCGTCGGCCGTCCAGGAATCCACGACCTTTTCCCCGTCGCCTTCATACCGGAAGCGCAGGCCGCTCTCGAACCGGTATGTCTCGAGAAACGCCCCCTCCGCCCTCGTCAGAAGATTCGTCCCGACCGTCCAGACAATCCGCGTGTCCTCCCCGGAATCCACGGCCGCGGAATCATCGACGGAACTCTCCCGGCCGCGGCGGAACGTCCTCGGGACCCGGAGCTCGGACTCCGTTCCCTCGAAAACATCGTCCTTCCCGGCCGGATGGGCGGAGGCGACATCGCGCTCCAGACGCCAGAGTCCCGCTCCCGCGTTGGCGAGCCGCGCGCCCTCCCCCGTCTGCAGCCGGAGCCACCCTTGCGACGCGGACCAGAGCGCCAGGGACGCCGTCCCGACCACCAGAAGCCCGAGGGCGAGCGCGACCAGGACCTCGACAAGCGTGAAGGCGCGGAATCCGGCAGCACGATGTTTCACCGCAAAACAGACGTCCCGGGTCCTATTTTCCGTTCCGGAGCCATTCCCGCAAGACCAGCGCGACAAACCGGGGATTCCCGACAATGTAGCGCTTCCAGAGCCGGCGGGGCTCCATCGCCAGCCGGAAGAGCCACTCCAGCCCGATCCGCATCATCCACCGCGGGGCTTGGCGGACGGTCCCCGCGTGGAAATTGAACGCGGCGCCGACCGCGATCATCACGGGCGTCTTGATCCGGTTCCTGAACTCCCGGATCCACAGATCCTGCTTCGGCGTGCCGAGCCCGACCCATACAATCTCCGCGCCGCTCTCCTCGATTCTTCGGCAGACGTCCTTCGCCTCGTCTTCCGTCAGCGGACGGAACGGCGGGACGTAGTCGCCGACAATCCGTATTCCGGGAAACTTCTTCTCGAAATTCGCGCGGAGGCGGTCGACGGTATCCCGGTCCGCTCCCCCGTAGAGGAAGTGCCTCACGCCGGTCCGGCATCCCTCGCGGATCACGCCGAGCATCACGTCGGGGCCATAGCACCGGGTAATGGGGGCCTTGGTCCGGCGCTTCCCGAGCCAGACGAGCGGCATGCCGTCCGTCAACACCAAGTCGGCGCGATTGACCGTCTCGAAGAGGACGGGATCGTCGTACGCCTTCAGAATGCTGTCGACCGCGAAGATATGGACGGAACGCATCGCGGGCTCCTTCGCCCAGACGGCGATCGTCTTCGAGGCGGTCTGCAGGGTTGTGCCCGTCAGTTCGACGCCCAGAATCCGGAAACGGTGGACATCAGGGATTGTCGGCTGGCTCGTCATGATAGAAATCCGCCCTTCCCCACCGGACCGACAGAGGCCAATAGACACACCCGGCCGAACCGAGAAGCCGCTTCCGGGGCACCGTGCCCCAATACCTGCCGTCGTAACTGTTTTTCGTGTTGTCTCCCATCGGAAGATAGTCCTCGGGTCCGAGCGCCGCCTTGTCGCCCGGGACACCCAGAAGCGTGCGCGTCGGCGCTCCGCCGTTGAAGGCGGACGGGAAATACTCGCCGCCCGCGAAGCAGTACCCGAGATAGCGGGGGCCGCCCTTCCACGCCTCGCGCTTCTCGGCGAGACGGCGGAACGGGAGGGGGTCCGTCACCTTCTCGCCGTTGCAGACGAGGTACGGCTCCTCCACGGAAATCGTCTCTCCGGGAAGTCCCACAAGACGCTTGATGTAGAATTCGCCGGGCGGAAGATTCGGATTGCCGTCGGTGGAGAACACCACGATGTCGCCGCGGCGGGGCGGACGGAAATACCACTTCATGCGGTTCACGAAGACGTGGTCCCCCGCGATGGAATAGCCGGACCACACGCGGTCGCCGCGCGTGAGCACGGGACGGTGCGTGGCGAGGAACCTGCCGCCCGCGTCCGCGAGCCCGGCGTTCTCGGCGTACTCGCGGGCGATCTCGCCGCGGTCGTACGCGTCCTGGGGAACCTTGTGCTGTTTGCCCGCGACATGAAGGATGACGTATCCGGGCGCGCGCTTGCGGTCGGCGGAGACGACCAGGGTCCCGCTGTCCTCGGCGACGATCTCGTAATACCACCGCCCGGTGAGAAGCCAGTTGAACGGCTTGAACGGCCACGCGTCCCAGACGGTCGGATGCTCGCAGTATTCCGAATGGTGCCCGAAAAGCGTGGGCTGCATCGACCCCGTCGGAATCTTGAACGGCTGGAAGAAATACGCGCGGAACGCCATCGCGACGCCGAACGCGACCACCAGCGTGTCGGTGAGCTCCCGCATGCCGGCGCACGCGCGCTTCGGGACCACGTCGTCGACGACGCTCGACGCGCGCTCCAACGCGGCGGCTTCCGCCTCGATTCCTCCCGATTTCCTGGCCGCCGCGAGAGCGTCCAGCGCTCCGAGGACCTGCGAACGGTCCTCCTCGCTCATGACATCGCGCCGGTAGTTCCACTGGATGCGCAACCGCTGGACCGCGGACTTCATCTCCTTGCGGAGCTTCCGTCCCCGGACCACCTCCTTCACTTTTTCAATCAAATTCATGGATCGGATTCCCTGCGCCCGGCGCCTACGCCCCCGCCGCGGCCGCGCGTCTCGCCGTCAACTTCCGGGAAAGGAACGTCAGCCCGGCCGAAAGCGCCACGACGGCCAACGAGGCCGCGATATACCATTTCCACTCCCGCGGACACCATATCCGGTGGACATACATGTACCCGGCGGCCCACCCCAAAAGAATCCACGAGAAACAGAACATCGCCGTCATCGACTGGCTGCCGAGGACGACCACCTTCCAAAACGCGGTCCGTTTCAGCGGGACCGAGAGGAAATAGGCGAGGCTGAACCAGACCCCCTCGATGAAGAGATAGGCCAGCGCCGAAAGCCAGTTCTCGACATAGTAGTGATCCGCCATCACGGTCCAGATGTCCCGATGGAAAAACCAGAGCGCCCCGAAAGCGCACGCGGAGACCCCGAGGACGGCCGCGTAGAACCTGCCCTTGTTCGTACAGTGCCGCAGAAGGTTTCCGAGACACAGTCCGAGCACCGGGTAGATCAGCCAGCACAGGACGGGAAAGCCGGAACCTCCCTCCTTCGCCCCGACGAACCAGCCGATCGCCAGCTTCTCCTCCAGGGTATAGGATTTCCAAGGGAGGAACGGGGCGAGCACATGGGGCGAAAGCCACTCATGGACGGCGAAACACGCGAGCGCCGCGACGACAAGCGTCCACAGGCGGAACCGGAGCAGTTTCGCGACCGCGAAAAACAGAAACGCGAGACCGGCGAAAAGAAGAATGTCGCTCGCGAGGAGGGAACTCCACCAGGAGTCCGCGTCCGTATAGACGAGCGAGTGCCCTCCGAACACCCACCTGGGCACGACGCAGCGGAAGAAAATCAGCAGAAAGTTCAGCAGGACGAGCGAGACGCCGCGCGACGCGTAATGCGCGGCGGACTTCCGTTTCGAGAACGCCATCCCGATGCCCATGGAAAGCATCAGGCTCTGCGCGCCGACAAAACAGAGCCCGCAGATCAGGGCATACTCGCACGGCGTCATGTCCCATGTGAACCCGGACCCCGGAATCTTCACGCCCGTCAGATGAAACGCGAACGCCGTATGGCAGAAAAGAAGCCAGACCGAGGCGTACGCCTTCAGCACATCGACCTCGCCCTGACGGCCAGTATTGCATTCTTTCGAAAAGTCGAACACGGAAAAAGCAGAATTACGGAATTGCGGCACCAAGAGATCGCGGCACGGGAAACCGCGTGAAACGAGAGACGGCGGGCGGGCATACGGCCCGGCCCGCCGCGCTTCGGGGAAACGGGTCTAGCCCGCTCCCCCGAAGGAAGTCGCGCCGCTCCGAAGAGCGGACGCGGCGCTAGAACTCGAAGCCCTTGCGCGGCGTGTAGCCGATCAAGGCGTTGGCGGCCTCGTTGTCGAAGCACCACTTCTTGCTGTCCCACTTGAGCTTGCCGGGGACCTGCTGGGCGACGCAGCCGATGAGGATGCCTTCCATCAGCGGGGCGGAGTACTCGACGTCGGCGAAGCAGCGGGAGTGCGTGGCCTCGTAGACGGGGCCCTTGCCCTCGATGGCGTCGAGGAACTCGAGATAGTGCCCGTCGGCCTCGACGGACGCGGCGCCCGCGGAGGCGTCCATGCCGCCGCTCTCGCCGCCAAGGCGCGGGATGGAGGTCGGGACCTTCTTGCACGCCTTGTGGTCGAGCATGTTCTTCACCTTCTTCTCGCCGGCGAGCGCGACGAAGGAGTCCCCGCCGTAGTCGTTCGTCGAGCAGAGAATGCCCTTCGAGCCGATGATGACGCAGCCGGTCTCGGGGACCTCGCCCTTGAACGCGGCGGTGACCTGCGGCATGATCTTGGCATCCGGCTTGATGCGGCCGTCGTACCAGTAGAGGTCGACCTTCGGGAGCTTCACGCCGGGGCGGGCCTTCGACATGCGGGCCGCGTAGGTGAGGCGGACCTTGGACTTCATCGGCCAGACGCCATCGACCTTCTCCTCGATGAAGAGGCACTCGGCCTCCTTCACCGGGCCGAGCTCGAGGCCGCGGAACGGAAGGTTCATCGTGTGGCAGGCCATGTCGCCGAACGCGCCGCAGCCGAAGTCGGTGAACGCGCGCCAGCTGAAGCGGTGGTAGACGCAGTCGCAGAGGTTCCAGGGGTCGTATCCCTTCTTGCCGGGCTTGTACGCGCCCTTG
>JAZUKQ010000340.1:0-9731 GCA_045643325.1 Kiritimatiellia bacterium
CCCAGCGGAATGAAAGCGGCTGCTGGCACTTCTTCGCCTCCGCCATCTGGGGCTTCGGCTCGCGGTCGGGCTGAAGCATCCCGTTGCAGCAGAAATCGGAGTCGTTCGGCACGTCGCCGTAATCGCCCCCGTAGGCCCAGAACTCCCGGCCCGCCCCGTCCTTCTTGAGCAGCCCCTGGTCGACCCAGTCCCAGATGAAACCGCCCTGAAGGTTCGGATAGCTCCGGATCATCTCCCAGTAGTCCGAGAGTCCGCCGCAGCTGTTGCCCATCGCGTGGGAATACTCGCAGGGAATGAGCGGGCGCGGGTCGCCGCCCCACTCGCCGTACTCCCGGACCCGTTTGTGGAACGGATACATCGGGCAGACGACGTCCGACACGTACCGCCCCCATCCGGCGCGCTTGAAGTCCGGCTTCTCGTTCGTGCGCCAGTTGCACACCGGCCGGGTCGCGGCCTCGTAGTGAAGCAGCCTGGACGGGTCGTAGTCCCGGATCCACCGCGCGAGCTCGTCGTGGTTTTCCCCGTAGCCCGACTCGTTTCCGAGCGACCAGAAAATGACGCTCGGATGGTTCTTGTCGCGCACGACCATCCGGGCGCCGCGCTCCAGAAACTGCCCGAGATAGCGGTTGTCCCGCGTGATGGTCGAATAGTTCGCGTGCGCCTCGATGTTCGCCTCGCCGACCACGTAGACGCCGTACTCGTCGCACAGGTCGAGCCAGCTCTCCTGATTCGGATAGTGGCACGTGCGCACCGCGTTGAAATTGTTCCGCTTCAAAAGCTGGATGTCGCGGAGCTCGTCCCGCGCCGTCACGGTCTTCCCCAGCCTCGGATTGTGGTCGTGCCGGTTCACGCCGCGGATTTCGACCGCTTTCCCGTTGACGAGGACCTGCCGGTCCTTGAGCTCGATCGTCCGGAATCCGACACGCTGCGAGGTCCATTCCACCACGTCTCCGTCCGCGTTCCGGAGCCCGACGACGAGTGTATAGAGCGACGGCGTCTCGGCCGACCACGGACGCACCGGACGGAGCGTCCGCTCGAAGTCGACCCAGTTCCTGTTGTCCTGATAGAACACGCCGCCCTCTTTCTCGAGGAGCGGGGTCGCGGGCTTCCCGTCCGGCCCGAACAGCCGCAGAAGCACCCGGTGCGGCGGGATGCCCGAGAAGGAATTGTGGCGGGCCCGCTCGGAGTTCACCTTCACGCCGACCCGGAGCGTCCCGCGCCCCGTCGCCGCGTCGTACCCCGGCGTCGCGAAAACGTCCTCGATGAACCCCGCCTTCTCCTGGGCGTACAGCCAGACGCTCCGGTGGAGTCCGGCCTGCCACCAGTGGTCCTGGTCCTCGACATACGAGTTCGCGGACCAGCGCACGACCACGGCGGTGAGGACGTTCTCCCCGGCGCGCGCGAAGTCCGTCACGTCGAACTCCGAGGGAAGCCGCGAGTCCGTGAACATCCCCACGCGCCGCCCGTTCAGGAAGACGACGCACAGGCTCTCCGCGCCTCCGAAATGAAGGACGATCCGTTTGCCGGTCCAGGTCCTCGCGAGCCGGAACACGCGGCGGTAGACGCCCGTGGGATTCGCGTCGGGGACGCGCGGGACGTCGTTCTCGAACGGCATCTGGATATTCGTGTAGTGGGGATGCGAGAACCCCTGCATCGTGAAGCATCCCGGCACGTCGAGCGGCGTCCCCCACGCCGCTTCCCCGCCCCCGCGCGGGTCGGGGCCGCGCTCCGCGTCCGCCAGCGCCGCCTCCGCTGCGGCCTCGACGGTCTCGAAATAGCGGAACTCCCATGTCCCGTCGAGGGACATTCTCCAGGCGCCCTTTCCCGGGTCGCGGGCGAGCGCCGCCTCGGCGGTCTTGTACGGCACCAGCCCCGCGCTCCGCGCGCGCAGCCGGTTGACGCTCACGAGTTCCGGAATCTCCCAGAACCGTCCGATCAGAGAAGCCCCGTCCATGAATGCCTGTGTCCTTTCCTTTCGTGTCCGTCCGGCCGGCCATGCGAAAAACCGCGGGAAGCGCCTCGCGCCTCCCGCGGCCGTCGCGGCGCCCTTCGCGGCGCCGCCGGATTCCGCCTGTCCGGGAAGCCCTCGGCCTACACCAGTTCCCTGGCGAGTTCGAGCGCGTGCGCGGCCGTGAAGCCGAAGCGCTGGGCGAGAACCTTGTACGGGCCGGACTCTCCGAACGTCTCCAGCGTGAGGTAGCGAGTCCGCGCGGCGTCCGCCGCGTATCCCTCCCAGCCGAACCGGACGCCCGCCTCGGCGATCACGCGGTTCTTGCACGAGGACGGAATCACCGACTCGCGGTACGACTTCGGCTGCGCCTCGAAGAGCTCGCGGCACGGCATCGAGACGACGCGCACGCTCTTGCCCTCCGCGGCGAGCGTCTTCGCCGCCTCGACCGAGATCGAGACCTCGGAGCCGGTCGCGAGGAAGAGGAGCTCCGGCTTCGCGCCGGACTCGTAGACGGTGTACGCGCCGCGGGCGACGCCCTCGGCCGTGACGCCGTCGAGAATCGGGAGGTTCTGGCGCGTGGTGAGAATGCAGCTCGGGCCTTCCGTCCGCTTGAGCATCTCGACCCAGCAGAACGCCGTCTCGTTCGCGTCCGCCGGGCGGAAGACCGAGAGGTTCATCTGCGCGCGGAGCATCGCGAGCTGCTCGACCGGCTCGTGCGTCGGGCCGTCCTCGCCCACGTAGAAGGAGTCGTGCGAGAAGACCCACATCGAGGGGAGGTTCATGAGCGCGGCGAGGCGGATCGCCGGCTTGCAGTAGTCGCTGAAGACGAAGAACGTCGCGCCGAACGCGCGCCATGCCCCGTAGGCCGTCAGGCCGTTGACGATGGCGGACATCGCGAGCTCGCGGATGCCGAAGTGGATGTTCCGGCCCGCGAAGTCCCCCGCCGCGATCCAGCCGTATTCCTTGAGTCCGGTCTTGTTCGACGGCTCGAGGTCGGCGCTTCCGCCCACCAGGGCGGGCGCGGCCTTCGCGAGGGCGTTCATCACCGTGCCGCACGCGGCCCGCGTCGCGACGCTCTTCGCGGGATCGAACGCGGGAAGCGCCTTGTAGAGATTCTCCGCGGGAACCTCGCCGCCGTACGCGGGGGCGCCGGCCTTGCGCCACTTGTTGCGGAGCGAACGGCATTTGCGCGCGCGGGCCGCGAACATGTCGTAGACCTCCTGCGGGACGTCGAAACTCTTGTCCGGGTCGAACCCGAGCGCGGACTTTGTCGCGCGGAGCTCGTCCGCGCCGAGGGGGGCGCCGTGGACTCCGGCCGTGCCCTTCTTCGTGGGCGCGCCGCGGCCGATGGTCGTCGTCGCGATGATGACGACGGGCTGGCCCGCGACCTTCATCGCCTTTTTGTAGGTCTTGCCGATCTCGTCGAAATTGTGGCCGTCGCAGGCGAGCGCCTTCCATCCGTAGGACTCGAAACGCTTCTTGGCGTCGTCCTTCATGGAGAGCTTCGTCGAGCCCTCGATGGTGATTCCGTTGGAGTCGTAGACGAGGACGAGCCGGTCGAGGCCGAGGTTGCCCGCGAAGGAACACGCCTCGTGGGAGATGCCCTCCTCCATGTCGCCGTCGCCGCAGAAAATCCACGTGCGGTTGTCGCGCCCGGCCATCTTCGCGGCGAGAGCGAGTCCGACGCCCATCGCGATGCCCTGGCCGAGCGGGCCGGTCGTCACCTCGACGCCGGGCATGAGGCCCCGCTCGGGGTGGCCCGCGCAGCGGGAACCGACCTGACGGAAGGTCTGGAGCTGGTCCATTTCCGCGCCCTTGACGCCGGCGAGATGGAAGAGCGCGTACGCGAGGGTGGAGCCGTGGCCGCCGGAGAGGACGAAGCGGTCGCGCCCCTCCCAGGAGACGTCCTTCGGGTCGAAGACAAGCTGGTTGAGCCAGAGGGAGACCGCGAGGTCCGCGAGGCCCATCGGGGCTCCGGGGTGGCCGCTGTTGGCCTTCTCGATCATGTCCGCGCAGAGGCAGCGGACGGTATTCGCGGCGAGAGAGAGCTGAGTGTTCGAGTATTTCATGGTCTGAAAAAAGGAATGGGGTGAAAGGTTGAAAGGTTTTGGCCCGGGGGCGTCGGGAAACGCTAGCCCTGGAATCGCTCCCGGTTGATCCACAGTCCGAGCGCGGGATTCGGGATGAAGTAGATTTCCTCGCCGTCCACGGTGTTGTAGCCGTAGGAAAGCTTCTTGGGATCGTATTTCTTCGCCATCGTGTCGTAGTCGGCGGCCTGGAAACCGACCCCCTCGACCTCCTCCTTCGTGATGTTCTTCACGCAGTAGGTGATGGAGAAGCGGCCGTCGGAGGAACCGTGGATGAGGTGGGCCGCGGCGCCCATGTTGGCGCGGAGATCGCCCGACTCCGGTTTCTCGAACACCTCGAGGGTGTGGAGACGGCCGCGGTAGCCGTACTTGCGGATGAGCTTGTCGACCGCCGGGTCCTCGCCGAACCGTTCGACGCCGGGGGCGAGGATGATGAGCTCGCCGCCGTCGGCCATCGCCATGCGGGTGCGGTAGACGGCCTTGTTGCCGAGCCAGGTCGAGGTGAACTCGGACGGGTCGAGGTAGACGACGCACTTCTTGAGCCCGTGCTCGACGTAGTCGACGTTCTTCTTCTGGGCGAGCTTCACGGCCTCGGTGAGGCAGTCGCGCCCCTCCCCGATGAAGAGCCCGTGGGTGCGGATCTTTCCGCCCGGGGCGGTGGTCACGGTGAGCGCGAAGAGAATCGGACGCTTCCCGTAGAGGAAATGCTCCATGCCGTAGTCGAAGAGCCGGCGGGCGGGCGTGTGGTCGCGCCCCATCGCCTTCTCCATGCCGCAGACGGCGCCGATCATGTGGCTGCAGTTGATCATCTGGCTTCCGCCGACGCCCACGAAAAGATTTTTCGCGTGGTTGGCCATGCCGATGACCTCGTGCGGCACCACCTGCCCGACCGAAATCACGAGATCGTATTTCGGATCCATGACGAGCTTGTTCACCTCGACGGCGAGCGGCGTGTGCCACAGGCCCTCCGAGATCTCCTCGACGGCTTCCGCGGGCACGTCGCCGAGCTTGACGACGTCCTCGCGCCAGTGGTGGACGAGCATCTTCGAGTACGGGATGTCTCCGAACATCGCCTTCCACTGCGTCTCGGTGACGGGGACATGGGTGCCGAGCGCGGGGAGGATGTCCACGTTCACGCCGCGGTCCGTCAGCATCCGGTACCAGGTCTGCGTGATGAATCCGGCGTTCGAATGGTAGCGGGTGAAGTCCGGCGGGAGGATGAGGACGTTGCGGAGCGTGCGGTTTTCAAGGGCCTTCTCGAGCTGGGTCCGGATTTCCTCCGGGGCCAGTCCTTCGTCGGAGACCGCGATTTTAAAGAGGTTCATGATGGGATTCCTTTGCTTGAACGACTATTTTACCAAAACCGGAGGAAACCTGCATATCAATTCTGACACCCCGCGCAACGGATTTCTGGCCGCGTTCTCCCGTCCTGTGGCCGAATATGGTAGACTTGTTTTGCAGGACATCCGCGTCCGCGGAACAATGACCGGTTGCCCTCCCGCGACCATACATCCGACTTCCCCCCGCACGATGAAAACAAGTCCAGTCCCTCGCGCCGCACTGCTCGCCGCCCTGTTTTTCACGGTCCCCGTCCACGCCGTGGTGCCTCCCCCGTCGGATCCCGCGCCGGAACGGACGCTCTCTCTCCGCCCGGGCTATCTTACGGAGCATCCCCGAATTCTCTTCACGAAAGCCGAGGCAGCGAAAATCCGGTCGTTCGCGAAAAGCCCGGCCGGCAAGCCGTATCTGGACCGCCTCGACGCCTATTGGCGGTCGAGCCTCACCGTGCCGGGCGACCGGAAATTCCTGAAAGACGCCACGGACGCGCAACGCCATTTCCTGTGGCGCCTTCCCTCCCTCGCGCTCCACTATGTCGTCGAGGAGGACGACCGGTCGCTCAACGCCGTCACCGGTTTTCTCCGCATGTTGAACGACCTTCCGCACTGGGAGACCGGTGGGGAGGAGGACTGCGGCATGGGCTGCGCCAACGTCATGATCGGCGCGGCGATCGCGTTCGACACGGTCTACGACAAACTCGATCCGGCGTTCCGCGAGACGTTCCGGGAAACGCTCTGGCGACACGCCCGGGCGATGTTCTACGGCGGCCATAAAGGCGGATGCTCCGCCCTCCACTATTGGCAGGGCGATCCGCTCAACAACCACCGCTGGCACCGGGACGGCGGACTTCTTCTCTGCGCGCTCGCCGCCGCGACCGGCGACGCGTCCGAGCGATGGCTGCTCGACCAGTGCGTCAAGGACCTGGAGTTCGTCGTCTCGAACCTTCCTCCGGACGGCTCCCACCACGAGTCCGGCTCCTATCTCATGTTCGGCGCGTCGCACCTCGTGCTCGCGCTCGACGCCTCCGACCGCGCGTTCGGCACCAAATTTCTCGAGGCTCCGTTCTTCAAGAATGTCGGCCTGTTCCGGATGCACACGCTTCTTCCCGGCATGAAGGACGCCTTTTCGTATGGAGACGGCCAGGGAATCGGCGGATACGGCGCGTTTCTCTATAAGGCCGCCGCGAGAAACCGCCTGCCGGCCCTTGTCGGCGCGCTCGACACGCTCCGCGAGGCCGCTCCGGGCGCGTTCGAGTTCGCGTGGTTCGATCTCCTATGGATCGATCCCCAGCTCCGGGGAACGTCCAACGCGATGGCGATGTTCCCGAAGACCGGACTTTTCCCGAACCTCGGGGCGCTTTTCGTCCGCGACTCGTGGAAGGACGACGCCGTCGCCGCGATGTTCAAGTGCGGTCCGTTCGGCGGATATACGCTCAACCGTTTTCGCGACGCCAGGAATTTCCAGTACATCAACGTCGCGCACGACGATCCAGACGCCAACTCGTTCGTCCTCGCGATGGGCGGGGGGCTTGTCGCGGAAACCGACCGCTACAGCGAGCATAAACGTTCCGCGAACCACAACACCGTCCTTGTAAACGGCATCGGACAGGAGGCGAAGGGCCGGCCGGAGGGCGGCGGGTGGACGCAGCCGGCGACGGGGGGCAGCATGGCGGACATGGCATACCTCACCGGGTGGAAAAACGTCCCCGGGTGTGTTATTGTCGAGGGGGAGGCCTCGGGGTCCTACCCGGCGGTTAACCGGAGAGGCGTCTCGCGCCCCGCGCTCCAGCGTTTCCGCCGGACATTCGTCTGGCTCGAGGGAAAATACATTCTGGTCCTCGACGACCTCCGCGCCCCCTCCCCGGTCTCCTACGAATGGTTGCTGCAGGGACGGGATATCCGTGTCGACGACGCGGAGAAGCGTCGTTTCACGCTGGTCAACGGCGCGACGGAATGTCCGGTCCAGATCGCCGCGACCGAACCGCTCGCGATCTCGTTCCGCACCTCGTCCGCCGACAACCATGGCAGGCCGCTCGGTTGGAAACAACTCGACGCGAAAGCCGAGGCCCGGGACGTCCGGATCGCCAGCGTCTACACGCCGTGGGGCGGGAACGCGGAACTCGTCCTGGTGAAAACGAACGACAAAAGCGCCAAAATCGGAGTCCGGCACAACGGCCGGACCGACACGTGGACATGGGAGTCGGCGTCCTCCGAAAAAGTTCCGGGCCGTCTCCTTTTCAACGCCCGCCCCGTCCTCGGTCCCCAAGACCTTCCGCCCAAACCGTTGTAACCCCGCCGTTGAAGTCCGTCCATTGGCGTCCGGTCCACGAATGTCCGTCCATTGGCGTCCGGTCCACGGATGTCCGTCCATTGGCGTCAGGTCCACGAAAGTCCGTCCATTGGCGGACGGTCCACGAAAGTCCGTCCGTTGGCAACCGGTCCTCGAATGTCCGTCCATTGGCGTCCGGTCCACGGATGTCCGTCCATTGGCGTCCGATTATTGTTGCCAAATCCTTGAAATTGTAGTCCTACCTCCGAAGTCAAGTTACGGGGATTCCGGCATCGTGTAGCACGCATAGAATATCTGATTCCTATTTTTTCAAAAATAATTTCCGAACCGTAATATCATTCCCATTCCGCGCCGCAAAACGACCTCGCTTCCGTCCAAAACGACACTTTCCGAACCGTAGTGTCATTTCCACACCACGCCGCCTGACGGCCTTCTTTTCGCCCGAAACGACACTTTCCGAACCGTAGTGTCATTCCCACACCGCGCCGCCGGACGGCCTTCTTTTCGCCAAAACGACACTTTCCGAACCGTAGTGTTTTTCCGTTTGACATAGAAAACGTCTATACGATACAATATACCTTGTTTCGTAAAACACATTCTAATTCTCTATCCCATGAACACTCTTGACTCCTCATTCCACCCCGTCGGCCTCGTTATCCCGCCCACCAAGAGCAAATCTGAGTTCAAGCGGAAAGTCCAAGCGGCGAAACGGCGCGGCAGAAAGCGGCTGCAGAAGAAAATGGCCGCCTCCGCGCCGCTCGCCAACGCCCTCTTCGGGCGAACGCACAAGGCCTGGTTCTACTACGACCGGGAACTCGCCTCCGTCTGGGACTCGTTCCTCAACCTTCTCTTCCGCATACCCTTCATGCCGGACTCCTTCCATTCCGGAACATTGATAATGGTTCCGGACGGTTCCTCCAACGGATTTCCGGCCACCTACGCGTATCTGCTCTTCTCCCTGTTCGTCAAACTGCTGGCCCGCCAGATCAAGCGTCTCCAGGCGCGCGACGACTATCGGAAAAAGCTTGTCCGTCTGGGGAATCCGAACGCGAAGCGCGTCGTCAAGCGGCTCTCGCTCAATCCGCCTCCGGGGAAAGACGCGCTCCTGCGCCTCTGGAACGAACGGAAATGCTCGGTCGAGGCGGCGCTACGCTTCGGAGCCGCGCTCCTGGATCTGGAGGCGTCGGTCGACAACTCGCTCGAGCGCGACGAGTCCGGAGCGATTGTCGGGCGCCGGAAGGGAGTGAAAGGCTATCTCAAACAGCACTGCGAGGAAATCTACCTCCACTACTGCGCCGCGATGCGCTACCGACGGATGGCCATCAAGCTGCGCGCCGCGTCCGGGCTCGCGGAGCCGATTCCCGGGGACTGGGCGCTTCCTTCCTCCGACCTCGACCTTCTCCAGGCCGAGGATATCTGGAAACAAACCCTGGAGCACACGGCGACACAGGCCGCCATCTTCGCCCAAGACCGCAGAAAGAGTCTTCTGAACCACTTTCCGAACCGTAGATTCATTTTCGCGAAATCGGTGGTGGAGGCCCGGGGGCGCGCGCGGGAGATTTTCGCGCGGAACGGCCAAACGCTGCGGTCGCTGGAGACCGCGCTCGACCTCGCGCTCGGGTATCTTGTGGAAACGACCGCGGAATGACGAGCCGACGCGGGACATCTGTCACGCTTCGCCGACAAAATGATATTACGGTTCGGCAAGCAGCAAACTCCACAAGACGGCTGCG
The DNA here is from genome assembly GCA_045643325.1 of Kiritimatiellia bacterium. Taxonomy (GTDB): domain Bacteria; phylum Verrucomicrobiota; class Kiritimatiellia; order RFP12; family JAZUKQ01; genus JAZUKQ01. The sequence goes on from JAZUKQ010000340.1 coordinate 9,399, forward strand.
TCCATAAGTCGCCATGAATCGCCCAAACCTTCCATGAACAACTTATAGGAAGCCCATTCGAGTCGACAAACGCGCCTCACCACCGCCGCCGCCTCGCCGACAAAATGATATTACGGTTCGGCAAGCAGTAAACTCCACAGGACGGCTGCGTCCATAAGTCGCCCTGAATCGCCCAAACCTTCCATAAACAACTCACTAGCATCCCATAGCCGTTCGAAGACCGTGGAAAAACTGCCTGATTTCCTAGTTTTTTTGTGTTTTCCTTGGAGGGGGTGTGTGCGTTCGCGGACGGATTGCGGTGTTTTCCTCGAAAGCTCGACCGTCTGCTATCCC
>JAZUKQ010000341.1:0-2007 GCA_045643325.1 Kiritimatiellia bacterium
AACGAGGTGATCGGGTTCTTGATTTCGCCCTGCTCGAACATCGACGCGCACAGATGGGCGCGTTCAATGATGTCGTCGCAGTTCCCGTAGCGGCAGAATCCCGCCCACATGCGACGGTCCCGCGTCGTCCCCCACACGATCTTCGCGACCTCTGCGGCGGCGACCCCGGCGAACTCGTAGGAGCAGGTCGGCTTCGGACGCTTCACGCGCATACGCCCGCGCGCGGCTCTGAAAGGGTTACCAAAGTAACCCGGATCTGTTTCTTTACCCTTTCCTTTGCCGACTTTCCTTTCCGTTTTCTTTAATCCCGAATCCGGGCCTGTTGATAACATTCTCATTTGCGTTTGCCTTTCATAAGCCGCGCCGATGGAATTACCGACGCTTGCCGCAAATGCCCCGCCGCGTATGGTAGCCGCGTAGGGTTTTCGGGCTAAAATCACCCTCTGCGATCCCCTGCGAATCGCCCAAACAAACGAAACGGACGGTTTCCCACCCGGAACCGCCCGTTATGAAAATCTCAAATTTTTTACGCCGCGTCTAGTTCGCGTATAGTTTTCAGCCCTGCCGCAGCGCCTGAATGTACTCCTCGACCAATCCCTTCTCGCGTTCGGTCAGTCCTTCCGTATACGCCACATTGCCCTTCTGAATCTGAATGAAGATGTCGGCGACCCCGTTGTGAGCGTTGTACTCCCTGACCCAGTCGAAGAACCCGACGCCACCCTTCATCCGCAACTCGGCCGTGTAGTCGAGCGGCGGCTTGATCGCCCCCGACTCCCACCGCGCAACGGTGTTGACATCCTTCCCGCACAGCACGGCGACCGCCTTCTGCGTGAACGCCGGTTGCCGTCCCTTTCGCGGCCGCCCGCCCAGATGCGGAACAAGCCCCTTCACAATCTCCCCAACCGCGCCCTCCTCCACGGACGCCACGCGGACACGCGGCAGTTCGCCAGCCTCCGCCAGCGCCTGCCCAATATAGGCAAGCGGGGACTCCAGATGACGCTGCATAAGCCGCGTCCTGACCTCCACCTTCGCGAGAATGACCATCAGCGGACGATTCCAGGCCATCATCCTGAAGAACACCCTCTCCCAGAACTCCATCCACCTGACTATCCCGTATTCGTCGTTCAGCAGGCATCGGAGCCCCGTCAGGATCTCCAAGTCCGACTCGCGAAGCCTGGCGAAGTCCGGCGATCCGACGGGAATCTCCCACCACCAGCTCCGCGCGATCAACCCGACCAGTTCGCTCAGTTTGCGCATGTCCATCGCGATTCTGTCCGGCCTGAAGAACTCGACGGGGCGCCAGCGCCCGTTCCCGTCCCGCGCCGCGAGGATCGCCCGGTTCTCGGCAACGAACCACTCCAGCAGCTCCCGCCACTCCTGTCGCCTCTTCTGCATACGGATCTGGTCTTGAAATCCCACTCTATCGAAGTTGCGAGGTGCCCGCCCTGTGCCAGCGAGCTTGCTCGCCGGTGCCCCCTGTCTGTCCCGCCCTTTGACCGCAAGGCCAAAGCATCACCCGCAATTGTCGCGCATTCATGATTCGCAAAGGAATCTCATCGCCAGCGGAAACCGCCGCACATCGAAGGTCAAATTAAAGGGAGGCACCTCTTGCGCTCAGCTCAGGACCAACGACGATCCAAACACAAACACAAGAGGGCTCCCAAAGGGAACCTTCTTGGCTCGTGTTTTCAAAATGTCGTTGTATTTGAGCTGAACCAACTCCGAGCGTCGCCGCCCGGCTATGTCACGTCCTCAAGACGTTGCGATAAGTATACCAAATTCTCTTCCTCTCCGTCCTGACGCACGACCCTTCATGTCGCGTACTCCTTAGATCGTTCCTTGCATCGCGTTCGCCCCGCCTCTCGTCGTCCCTCGTCCTGATCGGCACCCCGCACACGTTGACGTGGAAGCAGTGTCTCTCCGCTTCTAAGCCGAAAGCGCAAAGCAACCATCCACCTTACATCGTTTGACCCTCTCCAGTCCCGAAAAGCACCGCGTACTCTATCA
>JAZUKQ010000342.1:0-10005 GCA_045643325.1 Kiritimatiellia bacterium
TGCACTGGCGTTTCCAGAACGGAATCCGCGTCGCGCTGCTGAGGGGGTTGATACGTTCGGGCCGGCACATTGTCGTATGACGGAAACGGGGCGAAATGAAGAACGCCGTTCCGCCTGGGTTTCTTGTCAAGTGGGGGACAAAGTTTTGCGGCACCCGTAGCCAAGTTTCCCGTTGACGGAGTCCGGAGTAAGTCTTTATAATTTACAACTTTCCATGAGAAAAACGCCGGGATTGTTGCCCGGAAAAGAAGGAGACAAAGAATGAAAAAGAGCATCACGAACAAAAAGGCGAAGAATGTGAAAGATTCTGTCGCTGAGAAAGTTGCGGCTTCCAAAAAAACGAAATCCACCACGAAAAAATGCGAGGCGAAGCCGGTGGATTCCACGACCGCCGCGAAGGCCGCGAAACCTGCCCGCCGCCGCGTTAAGTTCACGATTACCGCCGAACCCGGACTTCCGGTCTATGTCGCCGGAACGTTCAATGACTGGGCCTCGGAAGAGTTTCGTCTGAAGGAAGCGGACGGCGTCTACAGCGGAACGCTTCTTCTCGCCCCTGGAACGTACGAGTACAAGTTCATTGTCAACGGATTCTGGACGATGGACCCCGATCCCACGCGCGAGTGGGTCGCCAACGGGCTTGGAACGTTGAACAGCATCGTCCGGGTCGATTAGTTCCATATATCCCGGTCGAGCGACCGATACGCGAGCGCTTCTTGAAGATCGACCTCGCGGATGTCCGGCGCGCCGGAAAGATCCGCGATCGTTCTGGCGACTTTCAGAATCCGGTCGTGTCCCCGGGCGCTCAGATTCAATTCGGCCATCGAAGCCCGCAGCATTTCTGTGCAGTTTTCGTTGAGCCGGCAGAACTCCTCGATTTCCCGGCGTCCCATGGCCGCGTTGTTGCGAACATCGCTTCCCGCGGCCGCGAAACGCTCCGTCTGAACGGTCCGCGCCTTGCAGACGGAGCGTCTCATCGCCTCCGAGGACTTTCCCGGTCGCACGTTTTGAAGGTCTTGGAATCGTGCGGCCGGCACCTCGATATGGATGTCGATCCGATCCATCAAGGGACCGGAAATCCTGTGTCTGTAGTTCAGAATCTGACTCCGTGTGCACCGACAGGGGTGGCGCGGGTCTCCGTAGAATCCGCACGGACACGGATTGAGCGCAGCGACGAGAAGAAAACGGCTGGGAAAAGTGGCCGTCGCCGCGGCCCGGGTAATGGTGACCACACCGTCTTCCAAAGGCTGGCGGAGAACTTCCAGCGTTCCTCGGTGAAATTCCGGGAACTCATCCAGGAAAAGGACTCCGTGATGAGCCAGACTGACCTCTCCGGGCGCCGGATTCGAGCCTCCGCCCAATAATCCCACGTCGGATACCGTATGGTGCGGCGACCTGTACGGGCGCTGACGCACGATGGAGGCGTCCGGAGGAAGAAGTCCCGCGATACTGTGGATTTTCGTGACGTCCAGGGCTTCTTCGAGCGTCAAGGGGGGCAGAATTCCCGCAATCCGCTTGGCGAGCATGGTTTTTCCAGAACCCGGAGGACCAATCATCAGGATGTTGTGGTTTCCCGCCACCGCGATTTCGATGGCGCGCTTCGCCATTTCCTGTCCCTTGACTTCCGCGAAGTCGAGCGAATGGTCCGATGCCGTGAAATCCAGGTCCGCGTCGCAGGGCGCGGGAACGATTTCGAGGGTTCCCGAAAGAAAATCGGCCGCTTCCCGAAGCGTCCGAACGGGAATGATGTCGATTCCCGCCACAACCGCCGCCTCCCTGGCGTTGTCCACGGGAAGCAACAGCGTTTTCACGCCTATCCGACGCATCTCGAGCGCGATGGGCAGCGCGCCCCGGATGCGGCGGACCTCTCCTCCCAAGGCCAATTCTCCCACCATGGCCACCATGCCGGTTCTCTCTTTGGGCACCTCGAACTCCTCCGAGGCGAGCAAGATGCCGACGGCGATGGGAAGATCGTAGAGCGGTCCTTCCTTTTTGACGTTCGCCGGAGCCAGGTTGACGGTGACGCGTCCGAAGTCCGGTTCAAAGCCGGAGTTTTCGATGGCGGTGGTCACCCGGTGCTGACTTTCTTTGACCGCCATGTCGGGCAAACCGACCGTAAGAATCATCGGATCGCCGATTTTGGTGACGTTGACCTCGATTTCCACGGGGAACGCCTCGACACCGGTCACCGCGCCGGAAAGAACTTTCGAGAGGCTCATGGATGATTGGCGCCGAAAACCAAAGAGGGCATGGACTCGCTCAAAACAAGGCGAAGCGCGAATCCTTCCGTCTGATTGAGGAAAATCCGGACCCGGGAGATTTCTCCCGTCGAGAGGAGTTTTCTGCTGATGTCGAACGAGTAACCGGGAACCGGATCGGCGACCGCGCTGAGTCCGATGACCGTCGTGTTGGTCGCGGTATTATGAAAGAGCCCCTTGCCGGCCGGTCCGGCAGCTGTGGCCAGTCCATGAAAAACGAGGAGGAGACTCGCGACCTCCATCGAGCTTAATTTGACAACCAGTTTGTTTTTCCAGTCGAAGGTGGCGAATTGTTTTGTCTGTGACGCCGTAGCGGCCGCCGCGAGGGTCTTTTGAGGAGCGAGAGACACGAAAACACATCCTTCCTCTTGGTCGGTCGCGGGGACGAGGTCCAGACTCAGCGCGGAACCTGTGCCGTTTTTGCTCGGATGATAGAACCGGAACTCGGGCCGCCGGATTCTGTGGGGAAAGGCGTCGAACGGCTGGGCCGCCGGATTCGGAACAACCGGGGCCTCCGAAAACGGATCTATGGGCGTGACCATCGGGTTGGAAGAGACTTCCGGAGAAAGCCGCTCGACGGAGGGGTTGGGGAGTGTTTCTTGGGTAATCATGGTTTTTTCCTTGGGTTGGGGTGTCAGATGGAGGCGGGAATGACCCGCTCCGGAAGATGAAACGCGTTGGGGACATAGCGGATGGCGGGTGGAAGCGCGGAATCCGGAGCACCTACAATCGCGACGATATCGAATTGGAACCGGGGGCATGGACGCGGTGTATGCCGAAGAAACGCGATGGCGGCTTTGCACAAGGCCCGACGTTTTCTGCGATCGACGGCGCCGAGCGGACCTCCGTAAAGGACATACCGGCGCGTTTTCACCTCGACGAAAGAGACGTATGTGCGTTTCACGTCGTGGTATAGGGCGATCAGGTCGATTTCGCCGCGACCGGCTTTTACCCGCCGTCCGACAATTTTGAATCCAAGGCCTTTCAGATAGTCCGCGGCGAGATCCTCGCCCCATTTTCCGAGCCGCTCCGTGTCCTCGTGACGCCTGGACGCGGAGACCGTCCGATCCATAGGACGACGTGGTCTTGAGGACGTGTTCTCTTTCGCGTGTGGAGCGGCAGTCGGGCTTTCGCCCGCGCTACGGAAAAGAGACCGGAGAAACGAATGAAGAATCATGCTCATGGGAAAAGGACTTTGACGGGAAGAAGGAAATCGGCGGAAGAGAAGATTGCTGGGATTTGAAAGGGAGGAATCGTTGTGCTCTGAAAACGGGGCCATTCTTGCACGGAACCGGAGACCGAGTCAAATATATTTTTTACCAAAAACACAAATTGTAATAATTGATATTCAAAATTTGTAAAAAAACAATAATAAATCATTGTAAAATAAAAATTTATATTCAAAGATTGTAATATCTGTTCTTATTTTTATTTCACAAACTCGAATTTTCACGTATAACATGAATATAAATGACTAAAAATAATAATAAGTGGATAGTTTGATTCAAAAAGACAGATAACTTTCTGAAAAAGTATCCTAGAAATCCAGGCGTCCGTCGCGTCATAGATTCCGAGGGTTGGGGAATCGAGCCCGTCTTTTCATGGTTTAAAAGCTGAAGTGGACGGCGATGCACGTGGACGGCGATGCACGGCGTGCGGGAGGAATCGCCCCCCCCCCTTTTTTCATGGTTTTAAAGCTCGACGTCCGTTCATTCTGGGTTTTAATAAATGATGCCTTTCGTTCGTGTAATTGTCAGAGGGCGTGCCGCGTCCGGCGCGCGAAACCGGCAAAGGAGCGAAGCCATGACGAGAGACCATGTTTCGGAGATGTCGTTTGAATTCGGCGGGGATCACGCGTACCGGGAGATGCTTCGGATTCTGGAGGACCGACCGTTCTCCGAACGGTTGCGCCGGATGTTTCTCGGGTTCTCCGCGCCGGCCGGTTCCGGAGAGTACAAGTTCGCGTTGCTCCAGTTCGAGCGGTTGTCCGCTCCGTTTTTCGGATTTCTCTGCGTCCTGCTCCTGGTCGGCGGAATGCTGTTTCTCGGCACCCGGGAAAAAGATCCCTCCCCCGTCTTCCATGCGGAGGTTGTCGAGGCGGATCCTGTCTCCGACTTGGACGAGCCGCCGCCTCTGCCCCCGGACGTCATGCCGCCTCCGGACATTTCCGTCGAACCGGTTTCGACCTACGATTCCGTGACGGTTCCCAAGATTTCCGATGTGCCGCCGGACGGACCGGTCAGCCCGAAACCCGACCCGATCCACACAGTCGCGAACGTCCGGAGCCCCGTCATGTTCAAAGGAATTCCCATGTCCAGGACGCCCGGCGAGCGGGGAAAGGCCATCGCTCGCTACAACGGCTCGGCCGCCAACGAGCAGTGCGTGCTCCGAGCGCTCCGCCACCTCGCGACGACACAGCGGCCCGACGGTTCCTGGTCCTCGGTGAAGCCCGCGATGACCGGCCTCGCGCTTCTCTGCTACCTCGCCCACGGCGAGACGCCGTCGTCCGAGGAATTCGGGGAGGTCGTGGAACGGGCCGTCGGATACCTTCTCCGCGCGCAGCGGCCCGACGGCACGTTCGAGGGCTCCGACGGAAATCAATACGCCCATCTGATCGCGACCTACGCGCTCTGCGAGGCGTATTCGATGACGCGCGTCCCGATGCTGAAGGACGCCTGCGAGAAGGCGCTTCCGTTCATTGTCCGTGGACAGCATCCGAACGGAGGTTGGGACTACCGGATGGCGCAGAGCGATCGCGACGACACCTCCGTTATGGGATGGGCGGCGCAGGCCGTCAAGGCGGGCTATCTGGCTGGCGGACTGGAGGTTCCCGGCCTGAAGGAATGCTTCGAGCGGATTCCGGAGGGATTTCTCGTCAACGCGCACCGGGACGGCGGATTCGGCTACACCGGACCGAGCCGCGACTCCGGGCTCACGGCGGTCGGCGTTCTCTGCATGCAACTCGCCGGACGGGGCGGCGACGAGGCGGTGCGGAAGTCGTTCGCGAACGTCATGGACGGCTGGACGCTCGGCTGGGGCCGCAAGGGAAAGGCGGACGGCGTCTGCCGCGACGGCATCCCCGCGGCGTGCCAGGGCGCGGGGGAAAATCCGCAGTACTACGCGTATTACGCGACGCAGTGCATGTTTCAGGCCGGCGGCGAGCGGTGGAAACGGTGGAACCGGGCGATGAGCGACATCTATCCGAAGGTCCAGGTCGTGAAGTCCAGGGAGACCTCCGGCTATACCGACGCCGCGGGCGTGCCGCAGGAGACAGGCTACTGGGTCCACGACGACGCGAACACCGACGGAAGCAACCGGGACACCTTCACGATGTCCACGGCGCTGACCTGTCTTCAGCTCGAGGTCTACTACCGGAATCTGCCGACGTTCCGCGAGGCCGAGGTGACGGACGCGCCGGCGGTCCTCTCGGACGAGAGGGACGTCGGCGTGGAAATCGAGCTGATGTAAGGCGCTCGGCGCCTCACTTTCCGGCGCCGAGGCCGAAGGGCACCAGCGCGCGGACCGTCTCGGTCGTGTCGCCCATCTCGCCCGGGCCGGTCCAGGACGGCCACTTCACGCCGCCCCGAACGTAGAACGGACCGAACGCGTTGCGGCGGTGGCCGTAGACGACAATCTCGAACTCGTCGGAGCCGTCGCGGCGGAGACCGTCCTCGAAGACGGCCTCGAACGGCGGGAACGGACGGAACTTCTCCTCGCCGCCGTTCACGCGGAATCCGACGGCCGCGCCGCGCCACGGATCCGCCGAGACGCGGACCGCGCCTTTCGGGGGAACGGACGCCTTGAAGCGGTAAAAGAGGTTGCCGGAGTAGTTCGTAAGGCCCTGCGCGCAGACATCCCCGAGGTCGAGCGCCGCGGGAAGCGGACGGATCGTCGCGCCGTCGGGCGAGACGCCGAAGCCGCCGAGGAGGAACATCGCCTCGAGGCCGCGCTGCGTCTCGTCGAACCGGCCGGAGAGGACCAGCGTGTTCGCGCCCTCGCGGAGCGCGCCGGCAGGAATCCTCAGGCGGCGGAGGCAGGGGTCGACCCACCAGGAGCCGGTCGAGTCCAGCGGGGGCACAGGCTTTCCGGCGGCGAGCGCGTCCCGGTACTCGTTCGGGACGGCCGTTCCATTGAGCGAGATGTCGTAGAGCTCGGGATGCTCCAGAGCGAGTGAGACCTCCGTCCCCGCGGCGCCCTCGCAGGAGAACGCGTACTCCAGGCGGAGCGCGAGCGAGCGTTCCGGGGTTTTCTCCGCGGAACACCAGGGTTGGGTCATGTGGCCCTTGCGGCTCTCGGCGCCGAGCTCGGCGCGGAGGGCGCGGTCGATGTCGAGCGCGCGCGTCGTGTCGTGGAGTTCCCCGCCGTCGGCGGACCAGCGCGCCGCGTCGAGGACGAGGACGTTCTCGTCGTCGAGGGCGTACTTCAGACCGGTCTCGGGAATCGGGACGGACCAGGCCGCCGGGGCGTCCTCCGGAACGGACCAGGCCGCCGAGACCGGAATCTTCTCGGAGGTGACGAGGAACATGCGGGACTGGAGGCGTCCGAAAGGCGCCGGGATGACGAAATATCCCTTCGTGTACTCGAAGTCGGCCGCGCGGAACCGGCCCGTCATGAGGTCGAGCTCGTAGACTTTGTTCTCCTTGCCCGTTTTCGCGGCGGTCTTCGGCGCCTTGACGCGCAGGACGGCTTTCGGATAGGCGAGGACGCGGTCGCGGACCATCGGGGCGGTGAAATACTCCGCGGCGTTTTTCGGCATGGGCCACGACGTATTGCAGGCGAAGACGGCGAGGCCGTCGCCGCAGTCGCGCTCCTGATAGAGCACGCCCTCGCATTCCGCGCTGTCCTCCGCGATGGAAACGCGGCGCATGTCGCGGAGGCTCCGGGGGAGGTTCTCGAGCGTCACATGCATGAACGCCTCATACGCCTTCGCGGCCCGGTCCGAGGGCACGGCATCGACGCGCGCGGGCGGCTCGCCGAGGTAGAAGACGCGGCCCCCTTTCGCCGCGAAGTCGGCGAGGAGCCCGAGGGTGCTCCCGCGGACGGTCTCGAGCGCGGGAAGGAGCACGCCGTCGTATTTCGCCTTGGCGACGCGGAGATGGCGGCCGGCGGCCTTGCCCCAACGGGCGAGATGGTCTTCGGAACCGTAGTCGAAGTCGAGGTGCGCGCCCAGAAGGCGCCCGGTAAGGGCGGCGAAACTGTCGTCGAGCTCCTGGACCTTTCCACCGGAGACCTTGGGATACCAATGCCCCCACATCGACTCCTCGGCATGGACGACGAGAAGCGGCGTCACCTCCGTCCCCGCACCGAGTGTCTCGCCGATGCGGGCGAAATAGTCCTCCTCGGCCTTGTATTTGCCGTACCATGGGGACTGGCGGGATATGCTCGCGGGATAGTCGCGTTTCGCCTCGGCGTCCATCGAGTACCAGGCGAGATGCTGGCAGCGGTGGTTGATTCCGAGCGCGACGAGCCAGTCGCCGAGGGCCTTGTGACCTTCGAGCGGAAAGTCCCAGCCCGTGCATCCGTAGGCCTCGACGAGGCGGTAGGCGCGGCCGAGCTGGTGCGCGACGGACGAGCACTGCTTCGCGGTCTGGAAGATGGCCCAGCGCTCCGTGAGCTGGTCGATTCCGGGCGCCTGTTGGAACTCGTAGAAACGCATCGCGGAGCCGCCGTAACAGGTCTGGCTGGAGAGCGTGTCCTCGGCGAGGGCGTGGCCCGTGAACTGGAGCCCGTGCTTGCCGCACCACTGGCCGATGGTTTTCGAGAACGCCTTGACGAAGAGGGTCGTCAGCGTCTCGACATAGTCGTGGCGGGCGCGGGAGAATTTCTCTCCGCCGACCTCCGTGAAAAGTTCGGGAAGGACGTCGAGGACATCGTAGCCGTGCTGCTGCGCGAACGTCCGGGGAAGCGCGGCGGTCCAGGCGCGCGAGTGGAAGTTCGGCTCGTCGGTGAAGCAGCCGGGAACGACCTTGCCGAAGTCGTCGCCGAGTTCCCGGAGGTAGGCCTCGTGCGTGACACTCACGAATTTGCGGATGGCAGCGGGATTGAGGACGTCGACATACGACTGGCCGTTGTACCAGGTGTTGTTTCCGGCAATCTGTTCGAAGAAGCGCATGAGGACCTCGCCGCCGCGCAGCGTCTCGGCGAGCGGGTCGGAGAGCCGCCGGCAGGAGAGGAACGGGGGCAGACGCCCGTCCTTGTCTCGCGCGGCCAGTTTCATGAGCGCGCGTTCGGAGAGCCCGTCCTCCGCGCCGGCGACGCGGACGGCGAACCACGCGAGGGTACGACGGCGGCGGACCGCCTTCGGAAGCGCGGCGGCGGACACCGTCTCGACCTCGATCCAGCGTTGGCGGTAGCGTTGGGACTTCGTGACGAATCCGCCCGCGGAGCCGCTCGGCCAGCGGTCCTCGTCGTACATCCAGGGCTGCATGCCGAGCTTTTTCGCCTCGTCGACGGCGGCGCGGACGCACTCGAACCATTCTTTACCGAGGTAGGGGGTGCCGAGGCCGGTGCGGGAATGCATGAAGAATCCGCCGAGTCCCATCTTATGGAACGCGCGGATCTGCGTGCGGATCTCCTCGGGGTCGAGTTTGGCGTTCCAGGCCCAGAAGGGGGTGCCGCGGTACGACGCGGAGGGATCGGAAAGTTTGGAAAGGATGTCCCGTAACATGGCTGGATAGGGTAGAGGGTGAAGAGATCGGCTCAGCAACGGATGTTCGCGAACGCCTCGCGGATCGATTTCTCGGAGGCGTTGAACTCGGCGGTGTTCCAGGGGAGGAAGTTCCAGTCGCGCATGGCCTGGGTCTGCTTTTGGAAGAACGAGCGCGCCTCGTCGCGGTCGGCGAAGCGGTAGGAGCCGCGGATGATTTCGAGAAGGAGCGCGAACATGTGGCGCTGGCGCTCCGCGGAGCACGCGCCGTCTACCTCGTGGAATGAGTCCTGCTGCAGATAGACGGCATCGATGAACTCGCCCTTGAGGTATACGACAAAGTCGTCGAGCGAGGTGCCCTCGTCGCCGACGACTTTCATCATCTGGGCGACGTCGTTTCCGCGGCGGAGCATCGCGCGTGCCTCCTCGACGTCGGCCGCGTCGCACACGCCCTGGTATTTGCTCCAGCTGTCGAGCGGGTCGATGGCCGGATAGCGGCGCGCGTCGGAACGGGCGCGGGAGAGACCGAGAAACGCGCCGACCACCTTGATGGTCGCCTGCGTCACGGGCTCGTCGAAGTTGCCGCCGGCGGGCGAGACGGCGCCGCCGATGGTGACGGAACCCGTCTGGCCGTCGTTCAGGCGGACGCGGCCGGCGCGCTCGTAGAAGGAGGCGACGACCGACTCGAGATACGCCGGGAAGGCCTCTTCCCCGGGAATCTCCTCGAGCCGCCCGGACTGCCCGCGGAGCGCCTGCGCCCAGCGCGAGGTCGAGTCCGCGAGCAGAAGCACGTTGTAGCCCATCTGCCGGTAGTAGGCCGCGAGCGTGGCGGCGGTGTAGACGGACGCCTCGCGCGCCGCGACGGGCATGGAGGACGTGTTGCAGATGATGATGGTGCGGTCCATCAGCGTCTTGCCCGTGCGGGGGTCGGGAAGGTGCGGGAACTCGCGGAGCATCTCGACCACCTCGCCCGCGCGCTCGCCGCACGCCGCGTAGATGACGATATCGACGTCCGCGTGCTTGCTCGCCGTCTGCTGGAGGACGGTCTTGCCCGCGCCGAACGGGCCCGGGATGCAGAACGTGCCGCCGAGCGCGACCGGGAAG
>JAZUKQ010000343.1:0-21452 GCA_045643325.1 Kiritimatiellia bacterium
GGCGGAGGCGCCGAGGTCCACGGCCAGCGCGAGGGTGCCTCCGCCGGGGCGTCCCTCCGCGGGCAGCAGGAGGACGCCGCCCGTCGCGTCGTCCGCGCCGGCGATCGAGCGGGCGTCGATCCAGAGCGCCTCGGTGTCCGCCTCGATGGGCGCGCTTCCGAGGTCCGAGCCGAGAAGCTGCTTCCGGACGACGGACGGCATGGCGGCGAGAGCGAAAATCCGGAGCTCGCCCTCGACTCCGTTGAGCCGGACGGTGTCGCTCTCGACGGTTTTCCCGTCCAACCGTTCGACCCGCGAGGCGCATGTCGCCCTGCGGAAGAGCGACACGCGGGCGTTCGCCGCGACGGGCGCGCAGAGGAGAAGCGTTCCGAGCAGAACGGGAAGGATTCGATGTGATTTTCCAGCCATGCCGACAGTCTACCACACAAAATGAAAATACGGTGCGGAAAGTTTTCGCGGGGATGACTTGCCAAAGTCAACGCCGCGTTGCCGCCGACGGTCCACGTCCGCTGTGGAATGCCGCCGCGGGGGGGGCGGGTCGCGCGGGGACGCGGCCGCCGGACGGCGGAGTTCGCCGTAGCGGTCGGACCGCGGACAAAGAAAACAAGCCTGTCCCTCTCCGAGTTCCGCGCCGGGACGGTTTTTTGGTATACTTTGTGGCAACCCATGAAATTTCATCTCTTCCTGAGGTTCTCGCGTCTCCTCCTGTCCGCCGTCGGATGTCTCGCGCTTTTCGGCTTTCCGGAGTCTGTTCTGGCGGAGTGCGTCCCGCTTGCCGTCGTCCCCGCCGGTGTGTCCCCGGAGCCGGACCGTCCTGTTCCGTCCCCGCTGGTCCTCCGCTTTCCCGGAGAGGCCGCCGCGACGCTCCGGGCGGAAAAGGACGCCTGGGGAAAATCCGGAAGGCTGACGCTCGCGCTGGTCCTTCCGGCGGACGCGCCGTCCGATGTCCAAACGCTCGTCCATGTCCTCGACTGGGACGGCCTCTGGTATCAGAAACTTCTCGCCGATCCCCTTCTTCCCGGAACGACGAACACCCTTTCGGTCGATGTCTCCCCCTACGCGGAAGGATGGACGCCCAAAGGACATCACGGAGTTTGGAACCGCCGCTCGCTCATGGAACCGGAAGAGGTCGGGTTCCGCCTTTTCTCCTCCGGGGCCTACACGGGGACATGCGAGGTCGTCTCCGCGGAAATCGTTTTGGACGCGCCGGAAAACGGCGGGGAACGTTCCGCGCCCCGCGTCTCCCGTGTGCGCGCCCTCGAGAACATCGTCCCCGTCGACGGCCTCTACGAACTCCTGTTCGACCTCTCCGACCGCTATACCAATCCGTTCGACTCGCGCGAGATCGCCGTCGACGCGACGGTGACGACTCCGTCGGGGGCGGAGGAGTCCGTTCCCTGCTTCTATTATCAGGACTACTACCGGCGTCTCGACGAGACCGGCGAGATCATCGAGCCGCAGGGCCGTCCCGGATGGCGTCTCCGCTACTCCCCCGCCGAGCCGGGCGAGCACACCGTCGCGCTTACCGCCGCGGACGCCGCGGGGACCTCGCGCTGGGAGAGGATCGCCTTTACCGCCGTCCCCGCCCCCGAGAACGGGCTGCATCCCGTCCATGTCGCGAAGGGGTGCACCAACATGTTCGAGAAGTCCGACGGGACGCCGTTCTATCCCATCGGCTTCAACATCCGCTCTCCGTTCGACACGCGCATGGACAAGCGGTATCCGGACCGTTTCCGCCATCCCGAGGGAACCCTGATCTACGACCGGTACTTCCGCAACATGGAGGCGAGCGGGCTTTCGTTCGCCGAAATCTGGAGCTCTTCCTGGTGCATGGGGCTGGAATGGACCCCGCGGAGCCATACCGGTGCCCCCGGCACGGAGGAGGAGTGGACGAAGAACCGGCCCGGATACCACGGCATGGGGCAGTACAACCTGATCCACGCCTGGGAGCGCGACCAGGTGTTCTTTTCCGCCGCCCGCCACGGAATCTATCTGAACCTTGTCCTCAACAACCACGGCAGGCTCAGCGTCTTCAGCGACCCGGAATGGCGGGACAATCCGTACAACACGGCGAACGGCGGCTTCCTCGAGGACCCGATCGACTGGTTCTCGGACGAGCGCTCCTGCCGGATGTACGAGGACCAGCTCCGCTACGAGATCGCCCGCTACGGCGCGTTCGCGAACCTGTTCGCCTGGGAGTTCTGGAGCGAGCTCGACCTCTCCGGCGGCGTGCGCGGAATGAATCCCCGGGCCCACTTCGACGGGCGGGTCGTCGGGTGGCACCGCCGGATGTCGGAGTTTCTCGACCGGCACGATCTCCGCCACCACCTGATTTCGACGCACTTCTCCGGAAACTACCGGAACAACTCGCCGCCGCTCTGCTCGATGCCCGGCATCACGCACTGCTGCTTCGACGCCTATCACGGCGGTTGGAACTCCCTCCAGCTCTTCGAGCTCCTCACGGGCTCCGGCGAGCAGTCCGTCGTTTTCGGAAAGCCGGTCCTCGTCACGGAGTTCGGCGGGTCGTGGGCGGGTTCCGACCTTGTGTCGCTCAAAAGCCAGCTCCAGGTCGGCCTCTGGGCGTCCCCCGCCGTCGGGCTCGCCGGTTCCCCGATGTTCTGGTGGTGGCATATCGTGGAGGAGGCGGATTTCTTCCCGGTCTACGCGGCGTTCTCCCGGTTCATGAAGGGGGTGGACCCCCGGCTTCCCGGCCGGAAAGTCACCTCGCTTGTCCTTCCCAAGCCGGAATCCTGCACGAACGACGTCGGCCGCGTCGTCGGCTCGCTCAACCTTTCGGCCGCGGGCGGGTTCGGCTGGTTCGGCGCCGAGGGCGACAAATTCATGCTGGTCGACGCGGCCGGCCCGAAAGTCCACACCGGATACACGCTGGACCTTGAGACGCCCGTCGAACGCGGCATCCTCCGCGCGGAGTTCTGGGACACCGAGCTCGGACAGCCCGTGGAGAAAATCGACTTCCGCGTCAAAAAAGGAAAGACCGAGCTGCGGATTCCGCCGTTCGCCCGCGACATCGCCCTGAAGTTCCTCGTGCTTCCGTACGAGGACGGCGACGCGGCCGAGGAGACCGGGACCCCGTGAGCGGAACCGACGGACAGCGCCCCGGCCTCGCGGAGTGCCGCGCGGAGATCGACCGGATCGACCGGGAGATGGCCCTTCTGTTCGAGCGGCGGATGGCCGTAGCGGAGCATGTCGGCGTCTATAAAAAGGAGCGCGGACTCGCCGTCCGCGTCCCGGACCGGGAGAGAGAGCTCCTGGAGAAAAATCTGAACCGCCTTCAAAATCCGGCGCTCGCTCCGCTCTACACGGAGTTTCTTCAGAATGTCGTCGGTCTCTCGTGCCGGGTCCAGGAGGAGATTCTTGGCACGGACGCGGAAACGCCGCGGGATGCCGGACCCCCGCGTTTTTCCGCGGCCCCCGTGGTCCGGCGCGGCGCGTTGGAAGACATCGGCTCCGTGTTCGGTCTGAACAACCGGAAAGTCCTCGTCGTGACGGACGACGGCGTGCCGCCCCGCTATGCGGAGACGGTCGTCGCGCGAAGCGCCGAAGCGCGCGTCTTCCGGATTCCCGCCGGCGAGCGGAGCAAGTGCCTCGACTGCTACGCGGAGGTGCTCGGAGCGCTTTTCGACGGGGAGTTCACCCGCGCGGACTGCGTCGTCGCGGTCGGCGGCGGAGTCGTCGGCGACCTCGCCGGATTCGCCGCGGCGACCTATCTCCGGGGCATTGATTTCTACAATGTCCCGACCACGCTGCTCGCGCAGCTCGACTCCTCCGTCGGCGGCAAGACGGCCGTCGATTTCCGCGGCGTCAAAAACGGCGTCGGCGTGTTTCGCGCGCCGCGGGGCGTCCTCGTGGACCCCGATACGCTCGACACGCTCGACCCCCGGCAGCTCCGCTCGGGACTGGCGGAGGCGGTCAAGATGGCCGTGACGGGCGACGCGGAGCTGTTCGGACTTCTTGAGCGGAGCGCGGACATTTCCGCCGATCTTGAGACCGTCGTCCGCCGTTCGCTCGATTACAAACGGTCCGTGGTGGAACGGGACGCGGAAGAGGCGGGTCTCCGCCGCGTCCTCAATTTCGGGCACACGCTCGGACACGCCGTCGAGAGCGCGTGCGGGGGCGCTCTTCTCCACGGGGAATGCGTCGCGGCGGGCATGCTTCCGTTCTCGGGACCCCGGGTCCGCGGCCGCCTCGCTTCCGTACTCCGGAAATACGGACTTCCGACGGAGATTCCGGTCGCGTCGGAACGTCTCGCCCCGTTCCTTCTCCACGACAAAAAACGCGCCGGGGAGACCGTGACGACCGTGTTCTCCGACGACATCGGGACGTTCCGCTTCCGTGCGCTCCGCCCGGAGGAGATTCTGGAGGCGGCGTCCGGATTCGTCGCTCCCGGAGTATAGCCCCGTTTCGCGTTCGACACGATGCAGTACGGACTTCTCGGCCGGCGTCTCGGGCACAGCTATTCCCGGGAGATCCACGCGCTCGTCGCGTCTTACGACTATGGGCTTCTTGAGCTCGAGCCGGACGAGGTCGGCCCGTTTCTGCGTCGTCGGGAGTTCCGGGGGATCAATGTCACGATTCCCTACAAGGAGTCCGTGATTCCGTTCCTCGACTGGGTGTCGCCGTCGGCCCGGAGCGTCGGCGCGGTCAACACCGTTGTGAACCGCGGAGGGATGCTGCTCGGCTACAACACGGATTTCGCCGGTATGGAGGAGCTTCTCCGCGCCGCCGGCATCGGGCTCGCCGGAAGAAAAGTCCTTATTCTCGGAACCGGCGGGACCGCGAAGACCGCGACCGCCGTCGCGCGGGCGCATGGAGCCTCGGAGATTGTCCTCGTCACGCGGGGGCGCGGGGACGTCTTTGCGGCTCCGGACGTCCGGGAACCTCCGCCCCCGCCGCTTTCCGTCATAGGGTATTCCGACGTCCGCCGCCTCCATGCCGACGCCGGAGTCCTTCTCAACGCGACACCGGTCGGCATGTTTCCGGACGACGGCGCCTCGCCGGTGGATCTCGCGGATTTTCCGGCGCTGAAGGGCGTCGTCGACGTCATCTACCATCCGCTCCGCACGAATCTGGTTCTCGCGGGGCGGGCGCGCGGCATTCCGTCGTGCGGGGGGCTCCGCATGCTCGCCGCGCAGGCGGTTTACGCGTCGGCGCTGTTCCTCGGGACGAGTCCGGATGGCGGGCTCGTGGACCGGGCGTATCGCGGGGTGCTGGACGAGAAGCGGAACATTGTGCTGGTCGGCATGCCGTCCTCGGGAAAGACCTCCGTGGGAAAAGCGCTGGCGGAGCGGACGGGAAAGCGTTTTCTGGACACCGACGCGTTGATCGAGACGAAGGCGGGACAGACCGTCGCCGAGATTTTCCGGGCGCGCGGCGAGCGCGGTTTTCGGGCGCTGGAGCGCGCGACGGTCGCCGAGGTTTCGAAAGAGGGCGGATGCGTCGTCGCGACGGGGGGCGGCGCGGTACTCGACCCGCTCAACCTGCGGGACCTCCGGCGCAACGGGACCGTGGTGTTTTTGGACCGTCCGCCGGAACGGCTTCTTGTCACGGAGGACCGTCCGCTTTCCACGGACGCCGTGGCGCTCGCGCGTCTCTACCGCGAACGGATCGGCCTCTATGAGACAGCCGACCTCCATGTCCGGGCGGACGGCAAGACGGTCGGGGAGGAGGCGGGCGAGATTCTGGAAAAACTCGCGCTCCTTCCCGACAATTGAAACGTCCGGGAGGCGTGGGAGGCAAACGGACTTCGGGAACCGCGCGCCGCGTGCGGCGTCGGAGCGTCCGGCCGGAACAGAAAAAAAGGGGGCGGCGGGTGCTGCGGGATGCGGGTGGAACGCCGGCCCGGGGAATGTGGGGCGAGAGAAATTTTGATTCTATAAAGAGACTCATAGGAAATAAAAAACGAATATACAAAAACGACACAAATTTTTAAAATATTGAAAAACACAGTGGAAATGACAGAAAAAAGCGTTTGAATTTCTATGCGCGCGTACGCGCGAGAGAAGTCAAAAGAAAGTCCAAAGAACAGAGAAACTGGCACGGAGAAAACGGCGCGCACTTTCGCTTCCCGTCGCCGGGCACGTATGATAGAATACCGGTTCAAGCGCCCCTTGCGCGATGTTTCCCTTATGGCATATTCCCTTTTACGGCACGTACAGAAAATACCGGAATGTCTTCGGTTGATGTGCGGTCACCTTGTGGTGGCCGCGCTACTCTCCGCGCCCGCCCTCGCGGGAGAGGAGACGGAAGACATTCAGGGACGGCGTTCCGTTCGTGCGGCCGAAGGGGTGTTGTTCCCCGTTGTTTCGACGGTTGTCGCCGAGGACGGGGCGGCGCCGCGCTGCGACGTCCCCGCCGCGATGGGGGTTCCGTCGGGCGTCAAATTCCCCGTTCCGGCGCCGGATTGGTCCGGTGTGCCCGAGTCACGCGTCTTGTCGTTCGAGGACATGGCGTACCGGATGAACGCGGGCGGGCGCACAAACAGCGTCCAGACACCTTTTGAACTGCTTTTGGGCGTCCGCTCGCTTGAAGTGTTTGTTCCTTCGGTTTCCGGCCGTTCCATCGATCTGGGCGGCAACGATATCTACATTCTTGAGACCTCCGCAGAGGGCCCTTAGGAAAACGACTTGCAAATTTCCGCGTTTTCCCGTACTGTATTGTCCGCTTTAGGGCATAACCCTCTTATTTTAAGGCCTCAACAATGTATTTTCTTTCAACAACACTCCTCGCCCAGGCGCAGGCGCCGGTCGGTCCGGGCGGCGGACTGGGGATGATGCTTCCCTTCGTCCTGATCATCGCGATTTTCTACTTCATGTTCATCCGTCCGCAGTCGCGCAAGGAGAAGGAACGCAAGAAGCAGATCGAGTCGCTCCGCGCCGGAGCGCGCATCCTTTTCGGCGGCGGCCTCATCGGAACCATTACGGAGGCGAAAGAATCGACGTTTATGGTCGAAATCGCCCCGGATGTGAATGTCGAAATCGCGCGCGGCGCCGTCCTGAAAGTCCTCGCCGAGGGCGAGAAAGCCTCGCTGGACGAGCGGTAGCGCCGCACCGGCACGGGGCGGAAGGCGTCCGGCGGGCCTCGAGAGTCCCGGCTCGGCGCGTCCGGTCCGACGCCGGATAACCACCCCCATGACTGTTATCATCCTTTCCGTTTTCAAATCCTAAGGAAATCATACAAATGAAAAAGAACTGGTGGAAATGGCTCATTGTCGTCCTGGCGCTGCTCGGCTCGCTCCTCGCGACGTTCGACTTCTCCAACGGCATGGCCTCCAAGCTCCGCTTCGGCCTCGATATTCAGGGCGGCTACAGCTTCACGCTGCAGCTCGACGAGGAAGCCCTGATGGAGACGCTCAAGGAGCGCAATCCCAACGCGACGGAGGAGGAGCTCGCCAAGCTCGCCGCCGACACCGCGAAGAACGCGGACGAGATCGCCGTCGAGATCATCCGCAACCGAATCGACCCGCTCGGCACCGAGGAGCCCGTCATCACCCGCGGCAAGAACGATCACCGCATCTACGTCCAGCTCGCCGGCGCCGACGAGGCGAAGCGCAAAGAGGCCGAGCGCAGCGTGAAGAGCGTCGCGTTCCTCGAGTTCCGTCTGGTGCATGCCCAGAACGACGCGCTCGTCGCCGGGCTGTTCGCCTCCGACAAGTGCCCCGACGGCTTCAAAATCATCGAGTCCCCCACCGGCGGTAGGTACTACCAGCATGCCGAGGACTACGCGGAGAAGTCCGCGGTTCCCGGTTTCGCCCAGAAACTCTCCCGCTTCGAGGTTCCCGACAAGTCGTATAACTTCATGCTCGAGATCGTCGACGGCAAGGCCGCCGAGCCCCGGTATCGTCCGGTGTTCGTCCGTCGCCGCCCCGAGATGACGGGCGAGAACCTCCGTCGCGCTTCCGTCGGTTTCGGTCAGATGGGTTCCGTCGAGGTCGACCTCACCTTCAACGCGCAGGGCGCGAAGGATTTCGGCCGCGTCACCACGAAGAACGTCGGCAAGCAGCTCGCCATCATCCTCGACGGTACGGTCTATTCCGCCCCTGTCATCCGCGGGCCGATCACGGGCGGAAACGCCCAGATTACCGGCAATTTCTCGGTCGAGGAGGCCACGTTCCTCAAGAACATCCTCAACGCCGGCGCGCTTCCCGCCCCGCTCAAGTTCATGGGCCAGCGCTTCGTCGCCCCGACGGTCGGCGAGGACGCCCTCTCCGGCGCCAAGCAGGCGATGCTCTGGGGCATCGGCCTCGTCATCGTCTTCATGCTCGTCTACTATGTCCAGTGCGGTCTTGTGGCGGACATCGCGTTCATCTTGAACATCCTCCTCATTCCGGTCGGCGTGGTGCTTGTCTCGGCCTGCTTCAGTCTGCTCGATTCCGAGATCGCGCAGTCCGGCCGCAGCGTCATGGGTCTTCCGGTCCTCACGCTTCCGGGCATCGCCGGCATGCTTCTCACGTTCGGCATGGCGGTCGACGCCAACGTCCTCACCTTCGAGCGCATGCGCGAGGAGTTCGCCGCGGGCAAGCCGAAGTTCGTCGCCATCATGGCCGGCTACGAGCGCGCCTTCCTCGCGATTCTCGACTCCAACGTGACGACGATCGTCACGGCGGTCATTCTCTTCGCGTTCGGATCCGGCTCCATCCGAGGCTTCGCCGTCACCCTGACGGCCGGCGTGCTCGTCAGCATGTTCACGGCGCTCGTCGTCACGAAGCTCATCTTCCAGGCGACGGTCAAGGAGTCCAGCGCCGGCAAGATCCGCATGATGCAGATCATCCCCTCGAACTTCTCCTTCGACTTCGTCGGGAAGTTCAAATCGTACGTCATCGCGGCCGTCGCGGTCGTGGTCGTCACGTTCGGCATCGCGATCGGCAAGGGCGCGAAGAACCCCGGCGCGATTTTCGCGGTCGACTTCACGGGCGGCGCCAAAATCACGTACACCGTCACGAATCCCGAGACGGTCGAGGGCAAGCGCACCGAGGCGCTCGAGGCCATCCGCAAGGCCTGCGGCGCGGTCGGCATCACCGACGCCGCCCCGCAGTTCCAGTCCGAGGGCGACACGCTTCTTCTTGAGATCAAGACGGTCAAAGGCGATCTCGCCCAGTCCGTCTACACGGTCGATCTCGCGAAGAAGTTGACCGAGGACGTCCCCGAGACCGTCTTCGAGTGGCGTGATGTCGACTCCGTCGGCTCGCAGATCGGCCGCGAGTTCAAGAAGGGCGCGCTGCTCGCCTGCGTCTTCGCGCTTATCGGCATGGTCATCTACATCTCGATCCGCTTCAAGTTCGGCTTCGCGCTCGGCGCGGTGGCCGCCCTGGCGCACGATGTCCTGGTGACCCTTGGCCTCTACATGATCTCCGGACGCCAGATCAGCCTCATCATCGTCGCCGCCATCCTCACGATCGTCGGCTACTCCATCAACGATACCATCGTCATCTTCGACCGTATCCGCGAGGAGTTCCGCAATCCGAAGAGCGCGAAACTGCCGATGAAGGAACTCTGCAACAACTGCATCTGCACGACGCTCTCCCGTACGGTCCTCACCTCCGTGACGACCCTCCTCACGGTGGGCGCGCTCCTTGTCTTCAGCAAGGGCGAGATCGCGGACTTCGCGTTCATCATGTTCCTCGGCGTCATCCTCGGCACGCTCTCCACGGTCTTCATGGCGACCCCGATCATGATTGCCTTCTACAAGGGCAAGCGCCCCGACCTCTCGGAAGAGGCGTAAGGGGGAAGACGCGCCTTCCGCGCGTTCTCCGGGCGGTCCTTCGGGGCCGCCCGGTTTGTTTTAATGGGCGGAAAGCTCCCGAAAATCCGGCGTTCTGGTCCTTCGCTCCCTGTTTGACGTCTCAAGACCGTTTTGCGATAATCGGAACGCGTCGATTGTCGCGTCGCGGGGTTCTTTCCAGAACCGTTTTTGTTTCGCGCACCGCGCGGAGATTTTCTAAGACCGTCCATCCATGTCCACCGTCTCTCTTGCCCGTTGTCCGTCCTATTCCTCCGCTCTTCCCGCCGTGGAGGAGTTGCTTGTCCGTCTCGGCGGAATGGGAGCCTTCGTCCGTCCAGGACAGAAAATCCTTCTGAAGGTCAACATGCTTTCCGACCATGCGCCGGAAGACGCCGTGACCACCCACCCCGAAGTCGTCCGCGCCGTCATTCGCGCCGTGAAGGCCGCCGGAGCTTCCGTCCGTGTCGGGGACTCTCCCGCGAGCGCCGTCGCGGTCGCGAAAATCCACGACCGGACCGGTATCGCGGCCGTCTGCCGCGAGGAGGGCGCGGAACTCGTCCTTTTCGAGAAGGATACCGGTCGGGAGGTGGAGCG
Organism: Kiritimatiellia bacterium; assembly: GCA_045643325.1. Taxonomy (GTDB): domain Bacteria; phylum Verrucomicrobiota; class Kiritimatiellia; order RFP12; family JAZUKQ01; genus JAZUKQ01. The sequence goes on from JAZUKQ010000343.1 coordinate 10,333, forward strand.
CGACGGAATGCGCTTCACGCTGTCCGCGGCGCTGGACGGGGTCGACGCCGTCATCAATCTCCCCAAAGTCAAAACCCACGCGCTGATGACCCTCACCTGCGGCGTGAAAAACCTCTACGGCTGCGTTCCGGGCTACCAGAAGGCCGTCCTTCACAAGCGGTATCCCCGTCCCGGCGAGTTCGGACGTCTTCTGCGCGCGATTCTCGCCGAGGTCCGCCCCGTTCTCACCCTCGCCGACGGGGTGGTGGGCATGGAAGGGGAGGGACCCTCCTCCGGCACGCCGAAAGAGCTCGGATTTCTTGCCGCCTCCGCCGATTCCGTCGCACTCGATCTCGTCGTCGCGGACATCCTCGGAATACCGCGGAAAAGCGTTCCGTACCTCGCAGACCGGGCAAAAGACGCCCCGGAGGTCGTCGGGGAGCCTGTCGAACGGCTTCGTCCCGCCCAGTTCAAAGTTCCCGGGACGATGCGTGCCCGCCTGATCCCCCGCGGACTCGTCCATCTCCTTTCCCCGCTCGTCTGGGTCCGTCCGGGCTTCGATTCCTCGTTATGCGTCCGGTGCGGACGCTGCGTGGCCTCCTGTCCGGAGAAAACTCTCGAAATGGGCGACAAAAGCCCGTATTTGTCGGATCCGTCGCGGTGCATCGGTTGCTGCTGCTGTCACGAGATGTGCCCTGTCAAGGCCATCTCCATGCGCCAAAGTCCGCTGCTCCGCCTCTACGGGGCGTATAAGGACCTGTAGAGAGTGCGTTCGTCTGTGCGCACGGCCTATTTTTCCCTTGCCGAGGGGCCTCCGTTTTTACTACACTAAACTAACTGCCCACTTTAGACTTCCGCCAAGCTGTGTGAAAGTTCGTTCGGACTTTCTCCGCGGGCGGCGGGAAAGCGGGTTGAACAGAAGGAATTTTGCATGAAAAAGACCGACTTTTTCCAGTTTATGAAGAAGAGCGTACACGGAATCTGCACCGCCCTGTTGCTCGGGACGGCGTTCTCCGCCTCCGCCGCAAGCGCCGTGTACACGTTCGACATGAACAAAAACGACAACGGCTGGGTTTCCGAAGGTTCGACCGTTGTCTGGGAGCGCGGGGTTCCCACGTTCGGTCCGAACGACGGCCGCACGTGCTGGGGAACCGTTCTCAACGGACGCTATCCTCTTTCCTGCACGGCCACGCTGACCGGTCCCGCGATGACGCTCGGCGCGAATCCCGCCGTCTCCTTTAAAACGTGGTACAACATCTCCGCCACGCGCGATTACTTCGATCTCGGCTTTGTCGAGATGTCCGTGAACGGCAAGGGCTGGGAAAACATCACGGATCGTTTCTCCGGCGTCAACGTCGACGCCCGCCACGGAATCACCGGCATCAGCGAGGGCTGGTTGCTCGCCGAGGCGGTTCTTCCGGAGTCCGCCGCCGGTCAGACGGTCCGGCTCCGTTTCCGCTTCGTGTCCGACGAACTCTCGGAGAAGGATGTCGGCAATCCCGCCGGATGGTTCATCGACGATGTGATTGTCACGTCCGATATGGATTCCCTTCTTACCGTCGACACGGTCTCCGTCGAGGATACCGCCTCCGGCGACGCGGACGGCCTTGCCGAGCCCGGCGAGTCGGTTTGGGTCTCCGTTTCTCTCAAAAATCTTGGAAATACCAACATTTCCGGCCTTTCCGGCACGGCGAAAAGCCTGACCACCGGGGTCACGCTCGGCACGGATCCCGCCTCCGTCTCGTTCGGAGATCTTCTTCCGAGCGAGTTCGAGGAAGTTCCCGTTCTGGACGGCGACGGTCTCCCCGTCACCGAGACGGCTCAGGTCGAGCATCCGGTGGCCGGCTCTCCGAAACTTCTTGTCAACATCGCCGATACCGTCGCGAACGGCACGGTCGCGCGTCTTCTTCTTACGTTGAAGGACGCCGAGGGAACCGCCTACACCGCCGAGGCGTCGTTCCGCGTCGAGCAGGCCGCCGCGTTCTCCGGGTTCGTCTATGAGGCGACCGGTGTCTCCGCCGGCGGTACGACATTCGATACCTCCGCCCCCGTCTCCGGCGCCACCGTCACGCTCGACAAGGGCCTTCTCGGCGTCTCCACCGCTACGACGGACGCCCGCGGCGCGTTCTTCTTCGATCCGCCCGTCGAGCAGGGCGACGGCTATCTTCTCACCGTCACGAAAGACGGCTATTCCCCCACCGATCCCGTCCAGGTGACTCTTTCGGCCGACCCCGTGGAACTTTCCATCCCGCTCGGACGCGCCTATACCACGCCCGGCATCGTGATTCCCGAGGAAGGCTTCGTCGTCGATCTCTCGTACGGCGCCAGCGAGGATATCGTTGTTCCTTTGGAAAACGTCTCCGAATCCTCCGAGGACGGCACGGTCGCCGCCCGGTATGAAATCACGTTCGAGGACGAGACCGGCATGGAGGTCGGACAGCCCGAATGGCTCATCACCGTCCCCGTGCTCGGATTCGCGCTTCCCGGCGCCGCGTCCAACCTCCGGTTTACGGTCGACACCGCGCTCATGACCGTCGAGGACGCGCCGTACGGGCCGAAAACCGTTACGGTCCATGTCCGTTCCAATGACTGTGGCGGAACGGGATATGACGATTTCACGTTCGACATCACCATCAAGTGCGACCCGATCACCGATCCGCTCCTTTGCTGCACGCTCGTCTGCTACAACGCCAAAGAAAACGAGCCGGCCGAGGACGGTGGCGAGGACGGCGAGCTTCCGCCTGAAGAAGGCGGAGAGGGCGGCGCCGAGACGTCTGGCGACGGCGACGGCTACCTTGAGCGCGGCGAGTCCGGCTATATCAATTTCTACATGGCGAACATGGCCTATCTGGACGCCACGAGCGTGACCCTGCTCGATGTCGAGGTCCTCGACGGTCCTGACGCGGAGAATGTCGTCGTCACGGTTCCCGAAACAGGCTCCTTCGGAGTCGCCGTGACCGAGTCCGTCAATGACCTGGTGGCGGTTCCCGGACCCTCCGACGACCCGGCCGGCCATCTCGCCGTCACGCTTCCCGACGCCGGAGTGCCCAACCCCAGCTATACGTTCCGCCTGACGTTCTACGACGACGTGACCGACACGAGGCTGGTCCTCGACGTTCCCGTCACGTTCTGGGACGCCTATACGGTCGGCGGTCTCACCGGCGAGACGGTGGTCCAGGCCAACGGAAACAAGGAGTTCCGCCTGGTCGCCGGCTCGAAGGTCTTCGCCGTCTATAAGGAGTCTTTCGCCTTCGAGCGTTTCTGCGACCTCCCGGAGGAGCTTCAGGCGTTCTTCACCGGAATGATGGAGCCAAACTATTCCCGTATCGGCATCATCCATCCCTCGTTCTTCACCTCCCACAACGAGCACACCATCTGGGCCGGCTACGAGGAGGACAAGTGGAAGTCCTCCGAGTTCTCCGAGACCGCCGGCATGTTCTTCGACAACGAGGTGGACACGCTCCTGAACCTCGACAAGAAGGACACGAGGTATGCCGGCTACGAGGCGACGGTCGTCCGCGCCCAGGAGTTCCGCAAGGACCGCGGCGACGGCGCGTTCATTTTCGTCGGCCTTCCCTACGGCACCATGGCGATCGCCGCGGACCCGGCTGTCGCCTATGAGAACATTTTCGGTCAGACCCCGGCCGTCACGTTCGCCCCGCTCGACGCCGACTATCACGGCACCGGACCCACGACGCCGGATTCCGCGGCCCTTCCGCTTGTCGGCGTCTGGAACCTCTACGGCGTCTTCGGTCCGGACGGCGCGCTCGTCACGGACGCCCCCGCCGCGCCGCTGGTCCGTTTCGACCTCGCGGACAACGGCATGTGCGAGACGTTCAACGCCATCAAGTCGCTCGGAACCGCGTTCTGGAGCGTCGCGGACGGCCAGCTCGTTCTTGGCGAGACCGTCGGCTCTCTGGTCGAGGAAGTGGAGGGCGCGTATGTCTCCACGACCCTGGAGGACGCCGCAGATCCGGCTTCCGTCCGTATTCGGATCGATTTCTCCGACGGGACGAAGGCCCTCTACGTGAAGGGCGCCCTTCCCGAGCCCGACCCCGACCCCGAACCCGAACCGGAGCCGGAAGACCCCGAAGAAGATTTGGAGCCGGAACCCGAACCCGAGCCGGAACCTGAGCCCGAAATTCCCGAAGAGCCCGAAGAGCCGGAGGAGCCCGCTCCCGAGATTGAGGCCGTCTTCGATCCTTTCAAACTCATCCATCCGCGCGCCGACGGAACGATGCCTCTCCTCTATCTCGCGGGCGCGTATGTCAACGTGCCGTTTGGCAACGGAACCGAGACGGTGTGGATGGATCTCGGGAAAGGAGTGGACGAAAGCGGAAACTTCTTGTTCGAGAATGACGAGAAGGCCGCGTTCTACTTCATCGTCGGAAACCGCAGCGCGGACGTCTCCGCCGCGGGCGCGGAATACACGGCCACCATCGACCTCCTTTCCGGGGGCGACAGCGCGTTCAACGAGTTCGGTTCTCAGGACTTCCCCGCGGATTCTGTCCAGTCGTTCGGGCCGTGCATGGTCCGTTTCGACAGCGACACGACCGGAACCGGCGCCGACATCTTCCAAGTCGGTATCCGGAACGACGAGGCCGGTTGGAACTGGTCCGGCATTTTCCGCGTCGTCGTCTGCGAGAGCCGCAAGGTGGAAGGCCTTGTCCGCGACGAGAACGGTCAGGGCGTCTCCGGCGCCAAGGTCTTCCTTGAGAAGTACGACGAGGAAGGAAATCTCGTCTCCGTCCAGGTCTCCGAAACCGACGAGAACGGAAAGTATCTGTTCTCCGTCCTGGATGATTTCGACGCGGACTACCGGGTCCGCACGGAGCCCGGCGAGGGCTATTGGAACAGCGATGAGGCGATTCCCGCCACGCTGGACGCGCTTTTCGCCGAGTCCGAGGACGATCTGACGGACCAGAACTTCGATGTCTCCACGACCGACTCCACGGTCTCCTTCGATCCTGAATCGATCGAGGTGACCGTCCGCGAGGGCGAGGACGCCACCGCCGAAATTGCGCTTCAGCTGACGGACGCCGAGCTCGTCGAGCCTGTCGTCGTCGCCTACGACCGTACGGACTCCGACGTCATCTCCGGAACCGCCGACATGTCGTCCGGCGCTTCCGCGATGGAGCCCGGATCCGACCTCTATACGGAGTATCAGTACGACCTCAAAAACGTCGGACAGACCGGCGGCACCGTCGGCGCCGACATCGACGTCGTTCCTGTCTGGGGCAAGGGCTACACCGGCTCCCGCGACGTGATTGTCGCCGTCATCGACTCCGGCGTCGACATCACGCATCCCTCGCTTGCCGAAAACCTCTGGACCAATCCGGGCGAGATCCCCGGCAACGGCATCGATGACGACGGCAACGGCTTTATCGACGATGTCCATGGCTGGAACTTCTGCGAGAACAATAACGACGTCTCCGACCAGAATGGCCACGGCACCCATGTCGCGGGCACCATCGGCGCCCGTTGGGTCGACGGCATGCCCGCCGGCATCAACGACAAGGTGACGATTCTTCCGGTCAAGGTCGCCGACTCCAACGGCTCCCTGTCCCTCTCCGAAGAGCATCTCGCCGCCGCGTTCCGCTATCTCGGCACCCTCATCGACCAGGGAGTCGATGTCCGCATCGCCAACGCCAGCTGGGGCGGCTCGTTCTTCTCCTCCCCGGTGGTCGCCCAGGCCATCCAGGAAGTCTGCGCCAAGGGGCTTCTCCTCGTCGTCGCGGCCGGCAACGAGGCGATGGACAACGACCGGTATCTTGGCAGTCCCTACAGCGTCGACGCGGACAACATGATTGTCGTCGCCGCGACGGATGACGACGGCCGTATCGCCTCGTTCTCCAACTACGGTGCGAAATTTGTCGAGCTCGCCGCCCCCGGCACATCGATCCTCTCCATCGTCCCCTCCGACGGTGAGAACGGCGGGATGGAGTTCATGGACGGCTCGTCGATGGCCGCTCCGCATGTCGCCGGCGCCGCCGCGCTTCTGAAGTCGATGGCTCCCACGGTCTCGACCGAGGTCCTCCGAAACGCCCTTCTCAACGGCGCGCGTCCCGACGCGAACCTTACCGGCTGGGTGCGGTGCGGCCACCTCGATGTCGCCTCCTCCGCCGCCCTTCTCGGACCCGAGTGGCTCGCGGTCGAGCCTTCGGACTCCTCGGTCGCGCTGACGCTCAACGCCGACAGGAATCTCGTCGCGGGCGACTATTCCGCGACGCTCCGCCTCACGACGCGCAACGCCGACGGCGAGACCTCCGAATTCAAGTATCCGGTCACGCTTCATGTCGAGCCCGCGCCCGTCATGGAAATCGTCTCCGTGACGTTCGACGACTCCGTGGGCGATAACGACGGCTTCGCCGAACCCGGCGAGTCGGTCATCGCCACCGTCGTGTTCCGCAACGCCGGTTCCGTTCCCTACAAAGACGTGACCGCGACGCTCGACGGCGCCGAGGTCTCTCTCGGCGATCTCCGTTCCGACGGCACAGCCATCGGCGTGTTCGACTGGACGGTCGCCGACGGCGACACCGTCGATTTCACGTTCTCCGGCACCGCCGACGGCGCCGACGTCTCTTGCGAGGCCTCCTATCCGCTGTCCGTCGAGGATGCCTGCTCGCTCGCGGGCAAAGTCGTCGACGCCTCCGGCAAGGGCATCGCCGGCGCCGAGGTCGAGTATGTCGGGACGGCCTCCGGCCGCGCCGTGACGGCCGCGGACGGAACCTACCAGATTAACGGTGTTCCGGTCGGCTCCTATCTCCTCCGCGCCTGGGCGGACGGCAAGGCGCGCGCCGACTGGACGTCCGCCGAGACGGTCGATCCCGCGGGGGTCGCCGCCGTCGCCGACATCCGTCTGACCGGTTCTCTCGTCTCCTTCTCCGCCGTCGAGGTTTCCGCCTCCTCCGGCGCCGCCGCCGAGACGACGCTTCCGGTCTACAACCTCGCGGGCGACACCTTCTCGTACAAGGCGGTTCCGTACAAGGCGAAGTCCGTTCTCCTTCTCTCCGACGGGGACTCCCTCGAGTCGCTTGCCGCCCCGCTCGCGAAACTTGGCTTCGACGTCGAGTCCCGTACGGGCTGCTATACGTTCGGCAACAGCTACGCCGGCGATTTCGACACGGCCGGGAACGCCGCGTCCGTCAAGGACATCGTCGACCTCGCGCTCCTTTCGGCGCACGATCTCGTCGTTATCGACCTCGCGGGCGACAGAGGCGCCGACCGCAAGCTGACGGCCGAGGAGGCGAATACGCTCTATGAGTACGTGAACGCCGGCGGCCGGCTTCTCGTCATGGGAGCCACGCCCCTCACGAACCCCGACAACACGCTGCTCTCCACGCTCTATGGCGACGCCATCGTCGGCAAGCTCCCGAAGGACGCCGTTCCCACGGCCGCCAATCTTCCGGTCTGGACGCAGGACGGCTCCGACGCCTCGTTCCTCGGTCTCTCCGAGGCCGGCGAGGTCGTGCTCCCCGCCTCCGCGGGCGAGTGCGACATTGCGACTCCGGCGGCCGATCTCGACGGCTTCGAGCCGTTCGTGACCGTCGCCGACTCCGAGCTCGTGGGCTCGAAGGTCTACCGCATCAAGACCTCCGGCGGCGATCTCCTCTATTGGAGCGGCAACGACGGCGCCGCGGAGACCGCGGACCGCGGTGTCTGGCAGGACTTGTTCCTCGACCTCGTGATGAGCGAGCTCGCCGAGGAGATCGGATGGCTTTCCGTCGACGCCTCCGAAGGTTCCGTCGCCAACGGAAAGACCGAGTCGCTCGCGCTCCGCGCCGACGCCTCCGGTCTCGTGCCCGGCGACTATGAGGCCAACCTCGTGTTCTTCGGAAACCACGGCGACAGCCCCTCCGAGGCCGTCCGTGTCCGCTTCTCCGTCGTGGCCCCCTCCTTCACCGCGTTCACATCCGTGGGCGTCGTCAACTCGTTCGGCTACCTCCTCTCCGGCGACGGGCTGCCCGGCAGTTGCGTCTATCAGGCGATTCTCGTCACCGATTCCTCGGCGGTCGCCTCCGCCCCCGGCAAAGACGGCATGCCCTCCGGTGGCGAGACGGTTCTCCGCACGGTCGCGGGCGATATGCCTTACGGCTGCTTCGGAGATACCGGCATCGCGGACCAGGGGCTCTTCATGAGCGGGTTCGATATCCCCGACACCGGAGCCGACGCCTGGGTCGTCATCCGCGCCTGGAACGGCTCTTCCGTCGGAGGCAGCGTCCTCTACGGCGATTCCGAGGCGTACAAGCTCCGGTTCGTCCCGGGCGAGACCCATGACTTCGGCCGCTGGACCGTCGCGACGCGTTTCGACGCGGTCGACGCCGACGGCGTCTCCCCGCTCGACTCGAACAGCGACGGCATCCCCGACGCCTACGTCCTCGACAACCTTCCCGGTGTCGATCCCGCGGCCCCGTACACGGTCGAATCGGACCAGAAGTTCGTCCTGAAGATCGGCACGAAGACCGATTCCTACAACCACTTCCCGTTCCGGGTCTTCTCGACCGGCCGCTACGTCTACGCCCTCGAGGGAGACCAGAAGCAGATCACGGTCTGGGACACCAACACGCTCCAGAAGGTCTACACGTACAGGCCGGCGGGCTCCTATGTCTTCGGCAACCCGAAGGGCATGGGCAAGATGCCCGGCGCGGACCGCTTCGCCGTCTCCGATGTCAATAAGCACATCGTGACCGTCTTCGACTTCGCCGAGAACGGCGGCGAGTTCACGTTCACGCCGGTCTTCTCCATCGGCACGCCCGACCGCCTCGGCACGCTTTCCGCCGCGCAGGGCGAGTTCGACGAGCCCTACGGCGTCGCGATGGACTCCGACGGCAACGTCTACGTCGCCGACACGGAGAACAACCGCGTCCAGATCTTCGACGCGCAGGGCGGCTTCGTCCGCGCCATCACGGCGTCCGTCCTCGACGCCCCGAAGGGAATCACGGTCGATTCCGTGACCGGCAACATCTATGTCGCGAACACCGGCGCGGGCAACATCGTCGCCCTCACGCCGCGCGGAGCCGTTCTCTGGACCTCCGATGGTTCGAAGACCGTGTCGGCCGACGAGCCCATTGTCACGACCGAGACCGTGGTCACGACGAACTACATCGGAACCATCGGCTATGAGGTGGTCAAGACTGTCACGACGACAAACGGCTGGTCCCAGGGGACCGGCACCGCCGTCGTCGGCGCGCTCTCCGGCCCCGTCGACATCCAGCTCTGGACCGTCGGCGGCACCTTCCGTCTCCTGGTCGCCGACCCCGAGGCGAACATGATCGAGATTCTCGACTCCAACGGCTCGCAGGTCGCGTACTTCACCAACTCCGCCACCGCCGCGAACATCTATGTCAAGGACGGCAACATCCGCAAGCCCTGGGGCGTCTATCCGATCGCGGAGACCTCCGCCGGCTGGGTCGCCGACACATACAACAACCGTCTCCAGCTCTTCGACTACACGCTGGACGGCGACGGCGACGGCATCGACGACACCCTCGAGATGCTGAACGGCTATGACCCGACGGTCGACGAGTCCTCGAAGGATTCCGACGGCGACGGCGTGACCGACGCCATGGAGTTCCTCCTCGGGACCGATCCGCAGAACGCCGACTCCGACGGCGACGGTTTCTCCGACGGCGAGGAGATCGCCGCGGGCGCCGATCCAAAGGACGAGACGTCTCCGACCGAGGAAGAAAAACAGGTCGAGCTCGTCGTCTCCGCCTCGCCCGCCGAGGGCGGCACGGTCACCGGCGGCGGCACCTATACGGCCGGTTCCGACACCGCGGACCTCTCCGCGACGCCCGCCGAGGGCTGGGTCTTCGCCGGCTGGCAGGACGATGCCTCCGCCCCCGCGGACCGCACGGTCGACGTCGCCCTTTCCGGCAACGCCTATACCGCGGTCTTCACCCGTCAGGCGTATGTCGTCAGCGTGTCGTATGTGGACGAGAAGGGCACCTCCGAGGTCCCGGCCCCCGAGACGTTCGAGGCCTACCACGGCATCGCCTTCACGAAGGACCGCTGGGAGAACTTCTCCTCCGCCTTCGAGTGGGTTTCCGGCGAGGACACGGAGGGGACGGTCTACGCCGAGCCTGTCATCCGCTTCGACAATCCGTCTTCCGACGTAGAGGTCACCTTCACCGGCCGCACCGCGGGCAGCGATGTCGAGATTCCGGAACTCCGCGCGGTGTCCTTCACGGCGCTGCAGAGCGGCGTCGGATTCACGGCCGACTACGAGCTCGCCGAGGGATCCGTCGAGGCCCAGTACGACACCTTCATCAACGGCGAGGGCAAGACGAAGATGATCGTCGTCTCCGATCTCGCCGCCTACACGGCTTGGCGCGCGGCCAACCCCGACGCCTCCGTCGCCGACTTCTCCGGCGTGACCTCCTTCGTGGTCGACGCGGTGAAGACGGAATCCGCCGGAAAGCTCGGATTCTCCATCGAGGTCACCGCCGCGACGGAAGGCTATTCCGCATACGCGAGTACACAGGACGCGCTGTTCGTGATTGCGTTCGAGCTTCCGTAGTGCTATCCTAATGCTTCCGAATTCCGGAGAACTATATGATTCGATTCGAACCGCTGTTTTTCTCGCTTTTTGCCGGTCTTTCCCTCCTCCTTCTCGCTTCCTGCGGGAAGGAGGCGGAGCCCGTTAAGGAAAAGACCGCCGACACTTCTGTCGTAAAGACGGAGGAAAGCGGGGAATCCGTCGCCTCTCAGGAAGCGTCCGAGACGCCGACCCGTCCGCTTACGCCGCAGGAGCGTCTGGACGAGATTCCCGGATATAAGGAGACCCTGATCGCGGCCCAGAAGGCCGGTACCGAGGTCCGGAAGGAGATGGTCCTTCTCCGGAAAAAGATGGCCGACCGCGAGCAGGAGTTCATCGCGGGCAGCGCCGAGGCGAAAGCGATCGCCGGGAAAATCGACGAGGCGCGCGCCTTGATCGAGAAGACCGAGGCCGAGATGAAGTCGCTTCAGGACAGTCTTAAGGAACTCTGCGCGACCGACGAGACGTGGGCCGCCCTGAACGCGGAACTCGACGGTCTCCGCCAGAAAATGATGGCGCAGCAGGCCGCCATCCAGAGCACCGTCGCGAAAGCCCGCGCCATGCGTAAGCCTGTAGGGGAGGGCGCTCCTTCCCCCGCGCCTGC